>CAYRLQ010000020.1:0-25656 GCA_964425145.1 uncultured Nitrospiraceae bacterium | reverse complement strand
GAGCAAAACCGCATGGAGCGAACGCCGTCGATCTGGCCTACCGTCAGCCTCAAGCGCCGGTTCTCCTCGCGCTTGGGCTACCGCAAAGACCCGTTCACGAACCGCGTTCGCCACCACGATGGTACCGACATCGTGGCGCCGTATGGCTCCCCAATCCAGGCTACGGCCAAGGGCCAGGTCATCTTCGCCGGGCGAGAGAAATACCTGGGCAAAATCATCAAGATCGACCATGGCAACGGTATGGAGACCTGGTACGCGCATCTCAAGGAGTGCCTGGTGGAGGAGGGCGACAATGTCAAGCGATTCGACATCATTGGCACGTTGGGGAATACCGGCCGGAGCACCGGAGCCCACGTGCATTACGAGGTCCATGTCAACGGTAAAGTCGTCGACTCCGGCAAATACCTCAGGGATTAGCCATGCTGGATTCCGGGAAAAAGAAGAACTACAGTGAGACGAAGGTGGTCACAATTATCGGCCAGGGGACCACGGTCACGGGCGAGATTAAGTCGAAGGGGACCGTGCGCATCGAAGGGGTAATGAGCGGGCGAATCCACAGTGATGACACCATCGTAGTCCAGGAATCAGGCCAGGTCAAAGCCGATTTAATCGCAGGCCAGGTGGTGATCAATGGCGAGGTAAGGGGCAACGTGTTTGCACATGATCGGCTCGAGGTGTCCTCGAAGGGCAAACTTATCGGGGACATCACCGCGCCTCGGGTCAGCATCGCTGAAGGGGTGCTGTTTGAGGGCAAGTGCACCATGAAGGCCCCGGGCCAGGCCACGCCGCCGGCAGCCGCCACCAGTCCCCTGCTTGCGAAAAAGGGCGTACAAGAACCCGCGCCGTCTCAAGAACCTCATGCCGCCAAGTGACGTGGCGTGTTGCATGAGCATGTTCCCCGTGATCCTACCCTTGTTATCACCCTGAACGAGTCGAAGGATCGCGCCTTCATAGCCACACCAGCGGCGTAGATCAAGATTCCTCGCTTCGCTCAGAACGACACACTGAAGGGCGCGTGCCATGTCGCGAAAACCCAGGGTCATAGTCGCGATGAGTGGCGGCGTGGACAGCTCCGTCGCAGCGGCCCTCCTGCACGAGCAAGGCTGCGAGGTCATCGGCGTCACGTTGCGCGTTGTTCCCGAAGCCCACTGCTTCCGCACGGCGGCCGAGGACGCCCGGCAGGTTGCCGAACAACTTGGCATCACGCACCGCGTCGTCGACGTCATAGACCGCTTCGAGCGCGAGGTAATCGCCCATTTTGCCCAAGAGTATGTGGCTGGACGCACGCCCAATCCCTGTATTCGCTGCAACCTGGCCATCAAGTTTGACGCGCTGCTAGAGAAGACCGACGAGTTCGGCGCGGACTTCCTTGCAACAGGCCACTATGCGCGACGCGTGCGCCGCGAAGGGCGCGTGGCGCTGCAGCGGGCTGTCCATCGCGCGAAGGACCAAAGCTACGTCCTCGCGGGGCTCTCACAAGAGCAATTGGCACTCTCCTTGTTCCCGCTGGGTGAATGTGCCAAGGGTGAGACGCGCGAACGTGCGCGCACCTTGGCCCTGCCGACGGCAAATAGGTCCGAAAGTCAGGAGCTCTGTTTCGTACCTGAAAATGACTATCGGCGTTTTCTGGCCGAACGAATCGGGTCTCCAGCCCCTGGGCCCATTCTCTCGACCGCGGACGAGGTGCTCGGCCAACACAAGGGCCTCATGTACTACACGATCGGCCAGCGAAAAGGATTGGGCATTGCCGCGCCACGGCCGTATTACGTGGTTAGGCTGGATGTCGCGCGCAACGCCGTGGTCGTCGGGCACGAGGAAGAGACCTATTGCACGAGCCTGATTGCGCGCGATGTCAACTGGTGCAGCATCTGCGCGCAGACTGAGCCGTTCGACTGCCTGGCGCAGGTGCGGTATCGGCATAGGCCTGCCGCCGCCACGGCCATCCCCACCGGGCACGGCTTGATGGTCCAGTTTGACGAGCCACAGCGCGCCGTGACCATAGGGCAATGGGTGGTGCTCTTTGACGAGCAGGACTACGCCCTTGCAGCAGGCATCATCGACACGGTGTCCTTGGTCCAGCCTGGGCAGGGCCGACGCGGCAGACCGGTGAAAACGCTCGGGGGCTCAGGCACTGATTGTTGAGAAGACGTTGTCAGCGTGATTACCCTATCCCGTGCTCGATTTTTCGACCACGTCCACGAGCACGGGCACGGCGCCCTGTTTACGAACGTGTGCACGCACCCGGGGAGGAAATCCAGCAATGAGAACCTGCTTACAAGCGACGATCGTTTGCCTTTTGGGGGGTATGATCATGCACCCGCGACTGGAAGCCGAAGAACGGCAGCTCACCTTCTCGCCGAAGAACCATCACCTGGACGACAACGACAACTTCTCGCCGGACGGCCGATTCCTCTGCTACGACACGCGGGAGACCATCGGCCCGGGTATCGAGAACTGCCAGTCCATCGAGAAGGTCGAGATTGCCACCGGCGCCGAAACGGTGCTGTACAGACCACCCGCCGCGGTCACGGGGAAGGAGGCCGCGCCCGGCATGGGCGCAGCGACGTTTTGCCCGGTCGAGAACAAGGTCGCGTTCATCCATGGGCCGCCGCTGGACGAGGTTGCGCAGCGGGGGTATTACGCCAAGCCAAACCGCAATGGTATGGAAGTCATCGCCGACGGCAGTGGCACGCACGCCTGGCTGGACAAACGTGACGTGGCGACCACCCGCGACACCATACCCGGCGCGCACCGCGGCGGCACCCATCGCCATGAATACACCCTGGAGGGAAAGCGCATCGGGTTTACCTACGATGACTCGCTCTTGCCTCAATATGACCGCACAATCGGTTATATGGAGAAACATCGGAAAGCGCCTGAGGGCGCCACGCACTACTTCGCACTCTTGGCGCCCGTCGTGCCCAGGGGTACGGCAAAGCCCGGCCAGCTCGAGCGTGCTTCGGGCGATTCATGGGTGGGGCGGCGGGGGTTGATGCGGGCATTCATTGGGAAGGTGCGCGCCGAGGACGGCATTTCCTACCAACAGTCACTGTTCGTCGTGGACATCCCCGATGATGTGGACATCACGACCGCCGACCCTGGCTCGGCCACACGGTTCCCCAGCCCGCCGAAGGGCGTCCGCGTCCGCCGGCTGACAGACGGCTACGCGGAAGGGATCGTGCGTGGCAGCATCGAGGGCGACCGCATCGCCTACTACGGCCGCGCCGAGGACGGTTCACTACAGGTGTTCATCATCCCCTCTGACGGTTCGGATAAGGACCCCGACCCTGCCAAGCGCCCGGTGCAAGCCACCCGCTTGCCACACGGCGCCGGGCCGGGACTGCGCTGGCACCCCTCCGGCAACACGGTCTTCTGTATTGCCAACAATGGCATCGCGGCCACCTGCGTCAAGCCCGGACCCCACTTCGGGGCGTCCGTCTTTCTGACGCCGCAGGGCGACAGCCCAGCGCGCTTTGCGCCCGTCTGCTCACCAGACGGCAAACACCTCGCTTTCAATAAGACGGCGCCTACTTTCGACGCCCGCGGCAACCGCGCTACCACTTACAACGGCCAGGACTTCGCCCAGATATTCCTCGTCGACTTCCCCGACGCCAACGACGACGGCATCGCCGACGGCATCAGCGATTAAGTTGAGCAATGGCCGCGGACAGAACCTCAGCCGGTTTCGGGCTTGTCGGGGAGGTAGGCGCCGCCGGAGACGATGAGTTTCATGGCGTCCTCGACGGAGATGTCCAGTATAGTGATGGCTTCCGGAGGCACGTACAGCAAGAATCCGGAGGTCGGGTTGGGCGTGGTCGGCACGAATAGGGCCACGAGCTTCTTATCCATAGCCTCCTGGACGACGCCCTGCTCGGACGACGTAACAAAAGCGACGACGAGGGTTCCGGAGCGGGGGTACTCGACCAGGCAGACCTTCTGGAAAACGGTGCCGTCACGGCGGACAAAGACGTCGCGAATTTGCTGAACGGCGCGGTAAACGGTGCTGATGAAGGGGATGCGCTCGAGGATGTGCTCGCCAAAGCGAATGATCTTGCGGGCAACGAGGTAGCGGGTGACCAGTCCGGTGGTAAGAAACACGGCCAATATTAGGAGGAAGCCCAAGCCGGGTCTATATTGGACGTAGGTCAGGAAGTGGAGGTGCTCGACGCTTTCGCCCAAGCCTGTCAAGGCCGAAACGAACCTCTTAATGAGGTTCTCGAGACCGAATCCGAGCCGGTAAATAACGAGCCAAGTCACCCATAGGGTGACGATCAAGGGCACCCAAACCATCACGCCGGTGATGAGGCAGCGCCAGATCTGGCGCCAGAACTGGCCCAGAAACCCCTTGGGGCCGCTCGGGGGGTCGCCCTGTGCCGTAGGCAATGAGCCCAATACAGTCAACGATCCTTTGGTTTGGGCGCGTTTGGATTTCTTCTTGCGTTGGGAATCTGGCATCATGGGTTCGTAGGCTCCTCTGGTGGGGTTGGTGGTGCGGCCTTCTTAGGTTTGAGCGCCTCGGGGAGCACCTCGAGGCGAATCTTGGCAACGTGACTGGCGCTGCCGTCAAGCACCGTCATCCGAAGTCGCCCGTGGGTAATAACCTTACCCTGGGCGGGGATATGACCGGCCACGTGCATGAGCCAGCCGCCGATCGTCTCAACCTCTTCATCTGACATCGGCACGTTGATAGACTCGGCGACCTCGTCCAGGGGCATGAGCGCATCGACGGTATATGCGTTGGTCCCTACCTTCTGAATGGGGCTTTCCTCGCGGTCGTATTCGTCCTGGATTTCGCCGAATATCTCCTCGAGGATGTCCTCGAGCGTTACAAGGCCATCGGTCCCGCCGTACTCGTCGGTTACAATGGCCATGTGGTGTTGCGAGTCCTTGAGCGCCTGGAGCAGGTCGCCCACCTTGAGCGTGTCGGGCACGTGCATGACTGCCCGCACGAAGCGGCCAATGGCATCATTCGCCGGGTCCTCGTCCAGCAGCAGGTCATAGGCGTTCACGACGCCGATAATGTTGTCGATCGTTTCCTCATAGATTGGGATTCGCGTCAGCCCCGTCTCATCGAACAAGGCCACGAGTTCACGGCGAGTTGCAGTGTCGGGCAGGGCACGAATGTGGATGCGGGGGACCATAATTTCCTTGGCTTGGGTCGTTTGCAGGTCGATTACACTGTGGATCATCTCCTGCTCCTCGGGCTCGATGGCCCCATGGTCTACACCTTCGTCCACCAACGCCCGCACATCTTCCAACGATGCCATCAACGGACTGATATAATGCTCTACGCCGCCTGTGGTCCGCAAGAGCAGCCGGGACAACCAAGAGATGGGAACCACCAACGGGGCCAACACCGCGTAGAAGAACTCGATCACCGGCAGCAATGCCAAGGTCAAGCGGTTGGGATGGGTGCGGAACACGCTCTTGGGCAAAATCTCGCAACACACGAGGAGCACCGGCGCGAGAATGACCGTGGACACCAGGTCGGAGATCGGGCCGGTCACATCTTCCGAGAAGAGGTGGGCAACCTGCAACGCGAAAACGGTGGTGGCCACAACCATAGCGGTATTGGTTCCGATGAGAAGCGTCGTGAGCATGGCGTCCGGTTTCTGGATGTGAGATAAAAGCCGCGCGGCGCGAGACGACTTTTCCTGCTGGGCCATGTAGCGAATCCGGATCGGAGTAGCGGAGATAAAGCCGGTCTCATACCCTGCGAAGAAGCCACCGAGCAGCACCGCAATCAGAAACACACACAACGGCAGGAGAATACTCATAACGCGTCCTCCTCGCGGTTGGGCTGACGCTCCATCTCCATGCGGACCGTGGCCGCACGCTTGCCATCCACGGCCTCGACCGTGAACAGCACCCCACCGTGTCGAATCTGGTCGCCGACCTCGAGGATTTTGTCGCTCTGCTTCATCAAAAAACCGGCCAGGGTTTCATGCTCTTCGTCCTTAATAGCGACTCCTGTAAGCGCGTAGAGCTCATCCAATGGCAGGTTGGCCTCGAGCCGATAAACCCCCTCGGCGATTTGGGCATAACCGGTTTGCTCTTCTTCGTTCTCATCGAGAATATCCCCGACCACCTCCTCGATCGCGTCCTCCAAGGTGACGATGCCCTCGGTCCCGCCATACTCATCGACCACAATAGCCAGATGGGTACGGGTGCGCTGCGCCTCTTTGACAAAGCCTCGAACGCTCATGGTTGTGGGCACATAATGAGCGCTGCGCACGAGCGAACTTACGGGCCGGGCCCGGTCGCCTTTGACCAGGCTGGGCAACAGGTCTTTGGCAAAGAGCACGCCTTGGATATGGTCCAGGTCATCCTTGTACACGGGCATGCGCGAGAACTCATGATCTCGAAACAGGGCCAGCGCCTCGGCCACGGTAGCATCCTCAGGCAACGCCACGACATCGGGCCGGGGCACCAGCGCCTCGCGGAGCATGACATCGTGAAACTCGAGGATTCGCCCAATCATCTGACGTTCCTCTTCCTCAGTCTTATAATCGGGCCCGCCGTCGGCCAAGGCGGATTTCAATTCTTCGTCTGTAATGTATGGCGCGGCGTGCAACGCGTCGAACCGGGTCACCCGGAACAAGAACTCCGTAATCTGCAACAGCACCCCACAGACGGGCGCCAGGAGCCGGTCCGCGGCCATCAGCGGGATCACAGCTACGCGGGCGTAAACTTCGCGGGCGCGCACAGCGAAGACTTTCGGGGTAATCTCGCCAAAGAGCACCAAGACCGCCGTGCAGCAGGCCACGGCACCCACATAGGCCGCGGCGCTCGGCATCAACAGGGTGTACTGGAACAGGTTTTTGACTCGCGCGCCCAGTACCACGCCAATTATGGTATTGACCAGCATATTGCCAACCAGGATCACGGTCAGAAGCTGACCCGGCCGGTCGAGCATGCGCACAATTAGGCGTCCGGTGAGCCGGTTTTCCTTACGCAGGACCCTCAGGCGTGGTTTTTGGATCGAAAAGAATGCGGTTTCGGAAGAGGAAAAGAACGCCGATAGCGCCAGGAGACATACCACCAGCAGCAGCGTAGGACCTGACAGGAACGTGTGCCAGGGCACGGATTGGAGCGGAGCGGCATCCTCTGCCGCCACGACCGGTTCAGCCGACCCGCCGCCTTCAGCCTCAGAAAGCGCGCCTAAAAAACACGCCAAGACTACCAGCGGGACAAACCAACCGAGCGCACTTCGGAAACGTTTCGGAGCCGCGACTAGACGATTCTTCTTGCCGGGCCGTCTACTCCCCGACGGACTACTGTCGTCGTCCAAAGCGACTGCATGCTCCGCTTCGCGCGGGCCGTGCCCAAAACCAAGTGTTCGCGAAGGTTTCCTTCCCCCTCACGATATGCTTTGGGGACGGTCCGCCACGCAGCTTTCATAGGTTGTGCCCAAATACCGGGCCTGCTTGGCGTCCATTTCCTTCTGCGCCTGGGCTGTGGCGTGGTCGGAACCTAACAAGTGTAACAAACCGTGACAAAACAGTAAATACACCTCTTGGCGCATCGCCGTGCGGTCCGGCGTTGCCCCCGCCTCCTCCGCGCAGTGGCGCTCCACCGTTTCCAGCGAAATTACAATATCGCCCAGGACCGCCGAGCCCGGGCCCTCCCTCCCCTCGATCAGGGGCTGGCCGAAGGCGAGCACGTCCGTGGGCGCGTTTTTCTCGCAATACCTGCGATTCAACTGACGGATAAACGCGTCATCACACAACAACACGCTCAACTCGACGTCGCAACGGCTTCCTTCGCCGATACAGACGCGCTCCGCCAGGCGCCGCAGCGCATCCGTCCGATAGAGCCGCTTGCGTTGCGATTCGTTGCGAACGCACAACTGCACCTTCATTCGGGGCTCCCGGACATGGGAATCACGTTGCTCACTTCCCTTCCCGTACGAGATGTGTCGGGATAGGCCACGCGGGTATGGAGTGTGGACAAAAGCCGCTGGGTTACGACATCGCCGATGATATCGAGCTCTTTCAACGTGAGGTTGCAGTCGTCAAACTGACGGTCGGCCGAACGGGTGGTGATGATTTTATCGACGAATTCGCGCACGCGCTCTTCGTTTGGGTTCTTGATCGACCGAACTCCGGACTCGACTGCGTCGCAAATCATCAAAATAGCGGTTTCGCGGCTCTGAGGCCTTGGACCGGGATAGCGAAAGTCCTCCTCGCGAACATCGCCGTGTTTTTGCTGCTCGATGGCCTGTTGATAGAAGAAGCTGATTAAACACGTGCCGTGGTGCTCTCTAATCCCGTCAATGATGGGTTTGGGTAAATGAAACTCCCGTGCAATTTCCACGCCCTGGGTCACGTGGGCGGCAATGGCCCGGGCGCTGAGCCGCGGAGACAACTCGTCGTGGATGTTCACGCCGGTCTGGTTTTCGCTGAAATACTCCGGCCGGTGCAATTTGCCGATGTCGTGATAGTACGCACAAACCCGGGCCAACAACCCATTGGCACCAATAGCGTCGGCGGCGGCCTCGGCCAGTTGCCCCAGCATGAGGCCATGGGCATAGGTGGCCGGAACCTCAATAGCGAGACGCCCGAGCACCTCGTTGTTCAAATCAGAGTACTCGAGCAACTGGATGTCCGTGGTAATGCCAAAAAGCCGCTCGAGCGGGGCCAGCAGGCCGGGCACAATCAGCAGGCACATGGCGCCGTTCACGCCGATGAGCGCCAAGCGGCGCAGCGCCACTTCAGCGAAGATGGAGTCCGTTGCCAGCGTGATCGCCACCATGGCCAAGAGCCCTACACCCGTGGCGTGGAGTGCCGCGCGGGCCATGTCGCTGCGCCGGCGGACCGCAAAGATGCTGAACACGCTCGCCAGGGACATAGCACACCCCACAACGAGCAACCGCCAGTCATAACCGTACTGAATCGAGACGAGTCCAGCGGTCAGGAAACCGGTTATGACAGCGAGGCGCGCGTCGACCAGAATGGCCAGCAGAATGGCGATCGAGGTAACAGGCAGCATAAACCCCGATGGCTCGAAGTAGTAGACAATCCGTCCAATGATAAGCGTTGCGCACATAAGCAATAATGCGAGGGCCAGGTCGCGAAACGTCTCCTGGGGCACATCGGCGGCAACGTTGTTTTGCCGCCGCGATATCAGCAAGGGGAACGACTTGTGGAGGCACACCAGCGCCAGGCCCACGAAGATCATGTGCGCCATGAGGGACCCCAACACGCGCGCTGAAGGCTTGCGGCCGGTCTGAAGCTCCTTCCAGTACGTCATGACGTCCGACCGCGACTGCTTGGTCCAGCGCTCTCCCGCGCGCTGAATCACCTCGCCCGGCTGGATCTCCCTCATCACCGGCTCGACAGCCGCCCGCGCACGTTCGCGCGCACCTTCCGTATCCACGCGATCGAAGAACAGGGTATCCGTAATGCCCAGCTTGGCCATTTCGAACGCGGCGCCGTGCAGTTTCGCCCAATCCACATGCTCGTCCGGCGCCTTGCTCGCGAGCAGCTTGGCCTTTTCAACGATGCGCGCACGGAGCAAGTCGTCGGCGTCATGCGGGTCGGGAACGTCGCCCAGGGGCAGCTCATCGGTCACCGTTTGGCCGGCCAGGGGCTCGCGGAGGATCACGATACGCCGCTGGGCGGCCGTCTTGCGCAGACCCGGATCGATAATCCCATGGGTTAGCACGTATTCAAGCCCATCCTTCGACAGGTCGGCGAGTTGGTCCGCATAGGCAAACTGGATGGTGGTAATTTCGGACTCGCCCAACGCCTCTACCTTACGCGGCGCTTCCGGCGCCGGCCCTGCCTCGGCAGAAGACTCCTCGGGAGGAGACGCCATGGCCGGCATCAGCCAGATTGCAAGGAATGCCGCGTCCGGAAAGTCTTCAAACTCCGGGGCGTCGCGCAGCCGGGCCGCATAGTCCGCGACCGCTTTGGCAACAACATCCTCCGCGGCCTCGAACATCTTTGATGCGGCCAGGGCATCGCGGACAACGGCTTCGAGAGGCTGGCGCTGAGCGGCCAGCAATTCGATGCGCTGGCCCAGTTGTTCGAGTTGCTCGCGAACGCGGGCGCGGTTGACGCGATAGGTTTCGGGCACCTCTGCGGCGGCCCGGTCGCGTTTTTCTTTAGTCGCCTGGAGATTCTCAGTCTCGAGGTAGAACTGGGCCTCAATCGTGTCGTGGGCGATGGACTGCGACTCGATATCCTGGTCGGAAACGCCGGTATCCGAGGGAGGACGTTTAGTCATGGCCGCGACAAGGACCACAAAAACCAGCGGCCAGACAAGCCGTTGCAGGCGCCTGCCAGAGAGCTGCAGCGCGGAATCATGGGCCATCCGGTGGAAGCCACCGCCTGGGCGCTGCTTCTTTCGGCCCGGTTTGCCAAACATCATGTTTGCATGCTCCCAAGACCGTCCGCGGCACCGTGCTCCGATTCTCCGCCCGCTGCCGAGCCACCACCCGTCGCAGGCGCCGCGTTCCGGGCTCCCTGTGATCGGACGTCCTCCTCGTAGGCATCCACAATGCTTTGCACCAATGGATGGCGGACGACATCCTGCTTTGTAAGATTTATGATAGCGATTCCCTTGATATTGCGCAAGACCCGTTGCGCTTCTACCAGCCCGGATCGGGCGCCTCTGGGCAAGTCGATCTGGGTGATGTCGCCGGTGACGACCGCCCGTGAACCCTCGCCCAGACGCGTCAGGAACATCATCATCTGTTCAGTGGTGGTATTCTGGGCTTCATCGAGGATGACGAAGGCATGGGCGAGCGTGCGGCCTCGCATGAAAGCCAGGGGCGCGACCTCGATCTTCTCGCGCTCAATGAGGCGCCGCGCACGGTCCAAATCCACCATGGAATACAGGGCATCGTGGAGTGGGCGCAGATAGGGCTTGACCTTCTGTTCGAGGTCACCGGGCAGGAAGCCCAGGCTCTCTCCCGCTTCCACTGCGGGACGCGTCAGAATGAGACGGGCCACTTCCTTGTTCAGCAGTCCGGACACAGCGGCGGCCATGGCCAAATAAGTCTTACCCGTGCCCGCAGGACCGATGACCAAGGTCAACTCGCTCGACTTCATCGCGTCTAGGTAACGCTTCTGGCCCCGCGTGCGGGGCTTGATGTGCATGTCGCGCCGAAGCACAGGCGACTCTTCAGCAAACACCGCGCCCAGCCCCGCCAGCCCCTCGGCCGCCTCGCCGCCCGAAGCCTGGGTCTGGGCCGGGGCAGCACCGTGGTTCCGGGCTTCCCCCAGGGCATAGGTCAGGTCGGCCATAGTAGGCGTATGCCCACGGCGCACCGCCACGAGCATTTCCTCGAGAAGACCGCCCACGATCTCCGCAGCAGGCCTGCCGCCGATCATGGCCGCCGGGACCTGCTCACCAATGACCACGATTTCCGCGCCCCGATCCACAATGCGCACCTGCGTCTCAGCTTGAATCCGCTTGCGCAGTTCGCCGTTGCGTCCCAGGAGCTTAACGGCCTCCTCCTGGCTATCAAGCTGGATTACGTGCATCAGTCCCGAACTTTGCTCAGGGTCGGTGAGGTTAGCCTCTTGTTCAGTTTCTATTGATTTGCTCCCTGATTTGCAGGTTTGTTCCTAATTTCGAGATTTACGGTGTGGCGTGTCCCGCACGGCCGCCGGCCTGAGCGTTAGCAGGGACCATTTCAATGCGGTAGATCGTTTCCCCTTCACGAACCAGGTTATTGTTGCGGCGAATATCCGCCTCGATCTCCAGCGGGTCGCTTCCAAGGGACTCGACGCGCTGGCGCGAGGCCTGGATTCTCTCTTCCATGGTCTCGCACTCGCGGCGCTTTGCTTGAACCTCGACCTCGTTCTTGAGGTAATCCTGGCAACGCTGGTACAAATTACGGTGGCACGCATAAGCGAGGACTAGTCCCGCCACAGCGATGAGCGTCAACCAGCAGGCCAGCTTGAATCGCCCCGTCCTGGCGCCCGCAGTTCGTCTAAGGCCCAATCGCCACACGCTCAACCCCATTCCACCTGCTCATATCCGCACTTATCAATCATCGAGCTCCCGCCCTGCCGCGCCTATGCGCGGGCGGCCCTACTTCCGCACTCATGGCAGGTTATAAAAAGCGCCCTTACCCGGGAATTCGGCTGCTTCGCCCAATTCCTCTTCGATGCGCAACAGTTGGTTATACTTCGCGACCCGGTCGCTGCGTGACACCGAACCGGTCTTGATCTGCCCTGCATTGGTCGCCACGGCGATATCGGCGATTGTGACATCCTCCGTTTCACCGCTTCGGTGCGAGATTATGGTGGTAAATCCGGCCCGATGGGCCATCTGCATCGTTTCAAGAGTCTCTGTAAGGGTCCCGATCTGATTGACTTTGATGAGGATGGAATTCGCCACACCTTTCTCGATGCCCTTCCTGAGATAGTAGGTATTCGTCACGAACAGGTCATCGCCCACCAGTTGAATCTTGGCGCCGAGCCGGTCCGTCAATTTCTTCCATCCCGACCAGTCATCCTCGGCCATGCCGTCTTCAATGGAGATAATGGGGTACTTCTCGACCCAGTCCACGTAGAAATCAATCATTTCGGCGGCCGATTTCCGCGGCTTTTCCTCCGCCGCAAGCACATACTTGCGGTCTTTGTAAAACTCGCTTGCAGCGGGGTCCAGCGCAATCCAGATATCCTTGCCCGCTGTGTACCCGGCAACCTTGATCGCCTTAAGGATGGCTTCAATGGCTTCCCGATTCGAGCGGAGCCTGGGCGCAAACCCGCCTTCATCCCCCACGGCCGTGTTCAAGCCTTGCTGCTTCAAGACGTCCTTGAGCGCGTGGAAAGTCTCAGCCCCCATGCGCAATGCCTCCTTGAAGGACTTTGCGCCCGTGGGCATCACCATAAACTCCTGGAAATCCACGTCATTGTCGGCGTGGGCGCCGCCGTTGACGATGTTCATCATCGGCACGGGCAGCGTATGGGCGTTAACGCCGCCGATGTACTTGTACAGGGGCAGGTCGAGCGCGAGCGCGGCCGCCTTGGCGACGGCAAGTGATACGCCGAGGATCGCGTTCGCACCCAGGTTTCCCTTATTGTCGGTACCGTCGAGCGTGCACATCAATCTATCGACGGCCCGCTGTTCCACCGCGTCCATGCCCAGGAGCTCTTCGGCAAGAATCCCGTTGACATTATCGACCGCGTTCGACACGCCTCTGCCGAAATAGCGCTTGTTGTCTTCATCGCGCAGCTCGATCGCTTCATTCTCGCCCGTCGATGCACCCGAAGGCACCGCGGCCCGGCCCATGACGCCGCAATCTAAATAGACGTCAACTTCCACGGTCGGGTTTGCGCGCGAATCCAGAATCTCACGCGCCTGAACGCCTGTAATACGCGTCATAGGTTTCGATTCTCCTGCCAACCGCCTCGGCCGGCCGCCTCAACACAACCAGTCTAAAGTGTACCTTAATTACACGCCCTGAGCAAGACTATACCCTAATCGCCGGGTAAGGCTGAGCGAAAAACGGGGACTGACACAAGCGACCGAAGGGAGACGTGTCTGTCCCCGTTTTTCGCAATCACCCCACAGGTGCTCATGTGTTGTGGACGAAACGCCCCACCGGCATAGCTGAAACAGGGCTTTCTCCGACTTACCCGGCGATTAGGGACTATACACGACACGCCGCTCTCCTTAAAACCACCCGTGTGTTGTGTGACACAGCCGCCCTCGGCTGTGATCCCTATAACGACCATGCCGGCCCTATCCTTTCCACGGGAATATGAAATCGCGCAGTCCCCGGTTCAGGTAATCGTCCTCGGCTTCGTCTATAACGAGCACACCGCCCCGGCTGACAACGCGGATGCCGCCCCCAACGCCCTCCAGAGTCAAGCCGCCTTCGGGCACAGGACGTCCCGCCTTCTGGACCTCACGGAGCGCATACTTGCGCGCAAGCTGCTCGTAAGCGGACATAGCCAACACGACGGCCGCCGACCCGGATAAGAAAAACAGCAGTGGTGCGATAATCACCGACACGACGGCAAGTGCGAGCAACTGTATCCCCAGCCCAAACAGGAAAAGGGGATTGTCGAGCACGAGCAGGGCGGACAGCTTCACCGTTTCCAGCACCCCACCCCTCTTCTGTACCAAAGCAGGCAAGGCCATCAAACTCACCAGGCTCACAAACACCAGGCACCACAGCGCCAATGCGCTGATGGTAAATCCCAGCCAAGGCAGTGTGTCGCGCAGCATGGCCGCGTAAAACCACGTGCTCGTTACAAGGCAACCCACGGCAATCACACACAACTGGCCTAACGCGATGGCCCGGCGCCAGTACAGGCGTATCCCGGTAAAGAGGTCGGCGAAGGCGCCGTCGCGGGCGTCGATCAACTCATTGGCCAGATAAGCAAGCCCGGCCGTTACCACAGGCAACACGACCCCAAGCGCCAAGACGAGCAGGGGCACCCCTACGACGAGTTGGACGACTGGGTCGTTGGTCAAGATGGCCCCATAGGCCAGCATGGCGGGAACACATACCGCCAACGCACAGACGATGTTGGCCAGGATAAGCTTACCCAGGTGGTCGTAAGTGACCCAAAAGGCCATTCTCAGAGCGCGCCCCAGCATCGTGCCTGGCTTACTGTTCTCCCGCCCATGTTTCTCATCGCGACGCCCACGCTTAGAGGAAAATCCGTACCCGACGCCGCTTGCGCAGCTCGGCTATCCACTTCGTGTACCGCTCGTCAGCGTAGCGGGCGCGCAGTTCGGGCTCGATCTCCGTACGCACCTCCTCGAGCGAGGGCACCCCTGCGGCTTCTTTCTGGTCGGCCTTCAGGAGGTGAAAACCAAATTCCGTCTCCACGATATCGCTCACCTCGCCCTCAGCCAGGGCGAACGCTGACCTCTCGAGCGCCTCGACAAGGTCACCACGCACTGTCCAGCCGATCACACCGCCGTTCTCCGCCTCGGGCCCTTCCGAATATACCTTCGCCAAAGCGCCGAAATCGGCCCCCGCATCCAGTTCGCCGCGCAATTGCTCGAGACGCGCCCGAACCTGGGCGCGGGCTTGCGCGTCCGAGCCCGCCGCAAGTAAAATGCGCCGCAGCCGCACGCGCTCCGGCCGGACAAACCGGCTCTTATTATCTTGGTAATACTGGGCCACCTCGGCTTCGGAGACGACCGCTTCTCTTTCAAACACACGCCGCTTATTCATGCCCATCGAGATGGCCAGAATCTGCTTGCGCACGCGTTTGCGAAAATCGCCCATAGCCTCCCCGGCCTCTTCGAGCACTTTGAGAAATGCCTCGTTTGACCGATAGCGTTTGCGTATCTCCTCGATGCGTTCCTCGACCTGCTCGTCGCTCACCTCGAGCCCGGCCAGCAAGGCTTCCCGAAGTAGAATCTTGCTCTCCACGGCCTGGTCTAGAGCCGCGCGTAACCGGGCTTCCGCCTCGCGATTAAACGCCGCCTCGCTCGTTGCCGTAAGCTGCAGGCTGTTCAAATAAGGACCTATCTCCCACATGATCTCGCTGCGCAGGATAACCTCCGTGTCTACCGTGGCCAGAATAGCGTCGACGGTCTCCGCCTGCCCCGCGCTCGCCACGCACACAAGCACAACGGGCATCAGCCCCAGATAGAGGCACCGAGGAACACGGTCGGTGGGCCTATGGCTGTCTCTTATCATTGTCTCCCTCATCATTTGCTTCATCCTCTGTACTTAGGCGATGACGTCTTCCTAATCGGCGCTGGCGCTGACACTGGGGCCCACTTCCAGGTCGTCGGAGAAGTCTTGCAGGGCTACTTCGTTCAGGATAGCCTGGGTGTTCTGGTAGTGCGGACTGCCCGTACCCGCGGGAATCAGATGACCGATGATGACGTTCTCCTTCAGGCCGCGGAGGTAGTCACGTTTGCCAGACAGCGCCGCTTCGGTGAGCACGCGGGTGGTCTGCTGGAACGATGCCGCAGCGATGAAGGTCTCCGTGCTCAGCGCGGCCTTCGTGATGCCCTGGAGCATGGGCTCAGCCTCGGCCGGCCGGCCGCCACGGCGCTGAACCTGCTCGTTCGCTTCACGGAATCGGACCTTATTCACGTCCTCGTGGGCCAGGAACGGCGTGTCGCCTGGGTCGTCCTTGATGCGGACTTTTCGCAGCATCTGGCGGATGATGACCTCGATGTGTTTATCGTTAGTGTGGACGCCCTGAAGGCGGTAGACCTGCTGCACCTCGTCGAGCAGATAGCGGCGGAGGGCATCCTCGCCCTGCACCTCGAGGATGTCCTGGGGGATAACAGGCCCATCAGTGAGCCGCTGGCCCGCATAGACCCGGTCGCCGGCCTGCACGTTCAGATGTTTGCCGGGCGGAATCGTGTACTCGCGTTGCTTACCGATCGGCGGAATAACCTTGACCTTGCGCATACCTTTCGTGGCGCCGCCCAACTCGACGATCCCATCGATATGGCTGATAATCGCGGGGTCTTTCGGCTGGCGCGCTTCGAACAACTCGGCCACGCGCGGCAGGCCGCCGGTAATGTCTGTGGTCTTGCTAAACTTGCGCGGCGTTTTCGCCAAAAGGTCACCCGCACGCACTTTCGCACCGTCGACGACCACCACGTGGGTTTCCCCAGGCACGGTGGCATAGGCCAGTACCTCATTGTGCTTGCCCAAGATCGTGATCTGCGGGTGCAGGTCCTGCTTGTGGTCAGTGATCACACGTTCCTCAAGACCTGTGTCCGGATTGACGTCCACGCGCATGGTCACTCCTTCGACCATGCCTTCGAGCTGGACGTGCCCCGAGGCCTCAGCGACGATGGAAACATTGTAGGGGTCCCACTCGAGGATAAGTTGCCCTTTACGGAGTCGCTGACCGTCTTTGCAATGCAACACGCAGCCCGCCGGGACCGGGTATCGGCGAATCTCCTTGCCATCGCTATCGAGGATGCCCACTTCGCCCCCGCGGTTGACCACCACGAGCTTACCATCTCGGTTGACCGCGGTGCGCACGTTGCGCACCTCGATAATTCCGGACTCGATCATCTTGATCTCGCTGGCCTCGACCTGGCGACTGGCGGCGCCGCCGATATGGAACGTGCGCATCGTCAACTGGGTGCCAGGTTCGCCGATGGACTGCGCCGCGATGATCCCCACGGCTTCGCCCAGTTCCACCAGTTCGCCCGTAGCGAGGTTTGTCCCGTAACACTTGGCGCATACGCCGCGTTTGGCTTCACAAGTCAGTACGGACCGGATGCGCACGCCAGGAAGCCCCGCGGCGACAATTCGCTCGGCCTTCTCTTCGTCGATTGCCTCGTTTGCGCGCACGAGCGGCTCCTTCTGGCCCGGTACGGTGACATCTTCCAACGCATACCGCCCAACGATGCGCTCCTGGAGCGGCGCGACTACAGTCGTACCATCCATGAGCGCCTCGATCCAAACGCCGTTGAGCGTGCCGCAGTCTGTCTCTTCAATGCTCACGTCTTGGGCGACATCGACCAGACGGCGCGTCAGATAGCCCGCATCGGCCGTCTTCAAGGCGGTGTCGGCCAGGCCTTTGCGCGCACCGTGCGAGGAGATGAAGTACTCCACCACGGTGAGCCCCTCGCGGAAATTCGATGTGATGGGCGTCTCGATAATGTCCCCGGAAGGCTTGGCCATCAAGCCACGCATCGCAGCCAACTGGCGAATCTGGTCTTTCGTGCCCCGCGCACGGGACGAAAACATGAGGTAAATGCCACTGAAGCCCTGGTCGTTACCCGCCATGGAATCGAGCATCGCCCCGGATACCTGCTCAGTGGTGGTGGTCCACTGGTCGATGATCTTGTTGTAGCGCTCGCCTTCCGTGATCAGTCCGTTTTGGTACATCTCGTCGATGTGGGCGACCTCCTTCTTTGCAGTGTCGATCAACTCTTGTTTCGCAGGCGGCACGACCATGTCGGACATGCCAATCGAAATGCCTGCCAAAGTGGCGTATTTGAACCCGACACACTTGAGCGCGTCGAGCAGTTCCACGGTCTTCCCATGGCCGTGTTTCGCATAGGTGACGGCAATCACGTCGCCTATCGAAGTCTGGTTATGCTCGCGATTGACGTCTGCCAAGGTGATCTCGGGCAGAAGCGCCTCGCACAGCAGCACACGCCCCACCGTCGTGTCCACGATCTCACCATCCGAGTGGACCTTGATGCGCGCGTGCAAGTCCACCACCCCCAACTCTTGGGCCATCAGGACGGAGGCTTTGTCAGGGTAAACCTTACCCGGCGCGAGAATCTCGCCGTTTTTCCCGGTCCACCCGTCTTTCCACTCGCCCTTGGCCCCAGGACGTTCCTTGGTCATGTAGGAAATGCCCAAGACGATATCCTGGCTCGGTGTGACGATGGGGCGCCCGTCCGAGGGCGAGAAGATATTCGTCGAGGAAAGCATGAGTAAGTGCGCCTCGATCTGGGCCGCAGGCATCAAAGGCACGTGCACCGCCATTTGGTCACCGTCGAAGTCCGCGTTGAAGGCGCGGCAAACCAGCGGGTGAATACGGATGGCCTTGCCCTCGATTAGCACCGGCTCGAACGCCTGAATGCCCAGCCGGTGCAAGGTTGGCGCGCGGTTAAGCAAGACCGGGTGGTCTGTGATCACATCCTCGAGAATATCCCAGACTTCTTCATGGCCTTGGGCGATGGCTCGCTTAGCCGCCTTAATGGTCGTGGCACTGCCGCGTTCCTTGAGCTCGTGAATGATGAAAGGCTCGAACAGTTCGAGGGCCATTTGCTTGGGCAAACCGCACTGGTGCAACTTGAGCTCGGGCCCCACCACAATCACTGAACGCCCAGAATAATCCACCCGTTTGCCCAGCAAATTCTGACGAAACCGCCCTTGCTTACCCTTGAGCATGTCGCTAAGCGACTTAAGTGGGCGATTCCCGGCGCCCAGCACCGTCCGCCCGTGACGGCCGTTATCGAACAGGGCGTCGACTGCCTCCTGCAGCATCCGCTTTTCATTGCGCAGAATGACCTCTGGCGCGCGCAGTTCGATGAGCCGCTTGAGGCGGTTGTTGCGGTTGATCACGCGACGATACAGATCGTTGAGGTCACTGGTGGCGTATCGACCGCCCTCGAGCGGCACCAAGGGACGCAGGTCCGGGGGAATCACCGGGATCACGTCCAGTACCATCCAGGTGGGGTTATTCCCGGATCTGCGTAGGGCTTCGGCCACCTTCAGCCGCTTGATGGCCTTCGTGCGTGCCTGGATCGACGTGGTATTGTGAAATTGTGCATGCAGGTCCGCGCACAGCGCGTCGACATCGATCTCCTCGAGCAACATTTTGATCGCTTCAGCACCCATTTTCGCGACAAACCGATCGGCCCAGTCGGATCGGGCGTCTTGATATTCGTCCTCGGTGAGGGTCTGCATCTTACTGAGATCGGTATCGCCCGGATCGATCACGACGTAGTTCTCAAAATAGATAATCCGCTCGAGGGTGCGAATAGGCAAGTCCAGCAGGTTGCCGATGCAACTCGGCGTGGTCTTGAAAAACCAAATGTGCGTGACGGGCACGGCAAGCTTGATGCAGCCGATGCGCTCGCGGCGGACCTTAGACTCGGTAATTTCGACCCCGCAGCGGTCGCAGGTGATCCCGCGGTGCTTGACCTTTTTATACTTGCCGCAGCCGCACTCCCAATCCTTGACAGGGCCAAAAATGCGCTCACAAAACAGGCCGTCTTTCTCAGGTTTGAAGGTGCGGTAGTTGATGGTCTCGGGCTTCTTCACCTCCCCATGAGACCACTTGAGAATCTCTTCTGGGGAAGCCAACCGGATCGAGATTGCATCAAACCGTTCACCCGTCGTAGCAATATACTTGGCCAAAGCTTAATCCTCCAGGGCTTCTTCGTCCTCTTCCACCTCGCCGCCGCCTTCTACCCGAACCAGCTTGATCACGTCCAGACAGAGACTTTGCATTTCTCGAACGAGCACGTTGAACGACTCGGGCGTGCCGGGTTCCACCTCGCGCTCGCCTTTAACAATGGCTTCGTACGTCTTCGTCCGGCCCTGTATATCGTCGGACTTAATGGTCAGTAGCTCCTGAAGTGTGTAGGCGGCCCCATACGCCTGCAAGGCCCACACCTCCATCTCCCCGAAACGCTGGCCCCCAAACTGTGCCTTACCGCCCAAGGGCTGCTGCGTCACCAGCGAGTACGGGCCGATCGCCCGTGCGTGAATCTTGTCATCAACCAAGTGATTGAGCTTCATCATGTAAATGTAGCCCACGGTGATTTCCTGATCGAAGTCCCGGCCGGTGCGCCCGTCGCGCAATTTGATCTTGCCATGTGGGGGCAGGTGGGCTTTGGCCAGAAAGTCCCGGATGGTCTCCTCGGACGCCCCATTGAACACGGGCGAGGCGACCCTCATCCCCAGGGCTCTTACAGCCCAGCCCAAATGCGTCTCGAGAATCTGCCCGACGTTCATCCGGGACGGCACGCCCAAGGGATTGAGCAGGATTTGCAGCGGGGTCCCATCGGGAAGGAACGGCATGTCTTCCACGGGGAGAATCTTGGCGATCACGCCCTTGTTGCCGTGGCGCCCGGCCACCTTGTCGCCCACGGACAGCCGGCGCTTAGTCGCGACGAATACTTTAACCTGCTTGATGACACCTGGCGGTAGTTCGTCGCCCTTGCGCAAGGTTTCAATCTTGCTGTCGCGAAACGCGATGAGCTTGGCCTCTTCCATGGCAGCCATGTTTACGAGACGCGTCAGGCGCTGCTGGGTTCCGCGTCCTTCGATGTGCAAGCGCGCCAGCACGTTGTAATCCGCCCTCTCCAGGTGCGCAACCTTCACCCGCTTGCCCTTCTCAAGCACGAGCTCGTCAGTCCTGTGGTCGACGACATCCTCGAGAATCTTCAACCCGATCACGTCGTCGCGAATCATCCGGACAAAGGCGGAGCGAATTTCATTAATGCGCTCCTGGTACTGGCGCTTGATCTTGTTAACTTGCGCATTCAGCGCCGACCTGGATGCCTGGTCAGCCACTTTATCGCGCCTGCTGCAGAGCCTGACGTCCACGACGACGCCTTCGACGCCAGGGGAAACCGTCAGCGACGCATCGCGCACGTCTTCGGCCTTTTCGCCGAAGATGGCCCGAAGCAGCTTTTCTTCAGGGGCCAGCTCGGTTTCGCCTTTTGGCGTGACCTTACCCACTAAAACGTCCCCAGGACGGACCTTCGCGCCAATGCGAACAATTCCCGACTCGTCGAGGTTCCGCAGGATGTCTTCGCTAACATTGGGAATATCGCGGGTAATCTCCTCGGGGCCCAACTTGGTGTCACGCGCCTCAATATCAAAGACCTGGATGTGAATCGAAGTGAACACATCGCCTTTAACCAGGTCCTCGCTAATCAGAATCGCGTCCTCGAAGTTGTAGCCTTCCCAAGGCAAAAAGGCACACAGGACATTGCGGCCCAGGGCCAATTCGCCGAAGTCAGTAGCGGGGCCGTCGGCAACAATATCGCCCGCATGGACCTTGTCCCCTTTCACCACGATGGGCTTTTGGTTGATGCAAGTGTTTTGATTCGAGCGGACGTATTTCTTCAGGCGATACTCGTCTTCGTCGGCGCGGAAGGGGTTGTCAGTCTTGGTGGCGCGCTGCGTGTGGCGGATGCGAATGATCTCGCTGTCCGCATACTCGACCACGCCGGAGCGCTCGGCGCGGACCACTGTGCCGGCGTTCTTCGCCGTAACATGCTCAAGCCCAGTACCGACCAGCGGCGCCTCCGTCTCGAGCAGGGGTACGGCCTGGCGTTGCATGTTCGAGCCCATCAGGGCCCGGTTGGCGTCGTCGTGCTCAAGGAACGGGATAAGCGCGGCCGCCACGCCGACCAGTTGCTTGGGGGACACGTCCATGTAATCCACGTGGTCGGGAGCGACCTGGGGGAAATCGCCGCGGTGCCGCGTCAATACCGTGTCGTTCAAGAAGCGGCCCTGCTTATCGAGCGGCGCATTGGCCTGCGCAATAATGTAATTGTCCTCGTCGTACGCGGACAGCCGCTCGATCTCATGGGTCACTTTCCCGTGCTCGACCTTGCAGTAGGGCGTCTCGAGGAAACCGTATTGGTTAATCCGCGCGTAGGTGGACAGCGAGGCCATCAACCCGATGTTCGGCCCTTCGGGCGTCTCGATGGGGCAAATGCGACCGTAGTGGGTCGGGTGAACATCGCGCACCTCGAACCCGGCTCGTTCGCGGCTCAGGCCGCCCGGGCCCAGCGCGCTCAACCGGCGCTTATGCGTCAACTCAGCCAGGGGGTTGATCTGATCCATGAAGTGCGACAACTGGCTGCGCCCGAAGAAATCTTTGATCACCGCGCTAACCGGTTTCGGGTTGACCAGCGTCTGCGGAGTCAGTTGGTTCTCGTCCTGGAAATTCATCCGCTCGCGCACGGTCCGCTCCATGCGCACCAGCCCAATGCGCACTTGGTTCGCCAGCAGCTCTCCCACCGCGCGCACCCGGCGGTTGCCTAAGTGATCGATATCATCCAGCACACCTTCGCCAGTCCGCAGTGACACCAGGTACTGTAACGTCGCGACCACATCTTCTTTGGTGAGGGTTTTGGTTTCCTGCGGCACCTTAAGACCCAGCTTGCGATTGATCTTGTACCGGCCCACCGGCGCAAAATCGTACCGGCTCGGGTCAAAAAACATCCGCTGGAAGAAGGTCCGGGTCGTGGCGTCAGTGGCAGGGTCCCCAGGGCGAATACGCGCATAGATCTCGCGCAGTGCGTCCTCGATGGTCTGGGCCTTGTCCTGCGCCAACGTGTCCACTATGGACATATCTCGCTTCACAGCATCTTCGTTAAGCAGGCGCACCTCTTTTACCGGTGACTTCATGATCCGCTCGAGCTCGGCTGAGGTAAGATCCGTGCTCGCCTCGGCGAGCACCTCGCCCGTCACCGAATCGATTACGTCTTCAGCCAAAACCCTGCCCACGATAGCATCGGGGAGGTACGACTTCTTCCCAATCTTGATCTTGCTTCGCCCAATCGTCGCCACCTCCGACCGATAGAACAAGTCGAGGATGTCCTCACGCTGCTCGTAGCCGAAAGCGCGCAGAAACGTCGTCGCCAAAACCCGCGACCGGCGGTCGATAGTGAGCCAAAGGATATCGTTGACGTCGTATTCAAACTCGAGCCAGGCGCCCCGGTAGGGAATAATCCGCGCGGAAAGCAGCGCTTTGCCATTCTGATGGATCTTCCGTTCGAACGATACCCCGGGGGACTTATGCAGTTGGCTGACAATGACACGCTCCGCGCCATTGATAATGAAGGTTCCCGTCGGCGTCATCAAAGGGAGTTCGCCGAGAAACACCTCCTGCTCGAGCATCATCCGTTCGCGGAGTTCGGCGGACGTTCCCACTTCCTCATATTGAACCAACCGCAGCAGTGCCTTCAGAGATGCCGCATACGTCACGCCGCGCTCCTGGCACTCTTGCACGGTGTACTTCGGCGGCGTAAAGGAATAACAGACAAGCTCCAGCCGCGTCAAATTGTCCGGCGAAGCAATCGGAAATACATCCAGGAAAACATCTTGGAGACCAATGAGCTGACGCTCATCCGGCGGAATATCCCACTGCAAGAAATCCGAGTACGATTTCGTCTGGATCTCGATCAGATCCGGGAGTTCCATCGGATCGGAAATCTTCCCAAGAAAAGGGCGATCAACAGTGTATTGCCGAGCGATAGCCATAAGGATACCCCTTTGGTTACGGTGTGAAAGGCTTAGGATATGGGGGACACAAGCTGCGACACTTGCGTGGTGGCACTCCGTTCAGAGACAGATCTCACCTTTCGCAAATCTAACCTATTACTGTACCAAATGACAGGCTCCATGTCAAGCAAAATTGTTGATTCATCGAGGTGCCGCACAGACGCTTAGTGCTCCGATTCCACATCAAGCTTGAAACGGATCACGTCCTTCGCACGAAACAGCCCTTGGCGCGCCAGAGTCAGGTTCAATGTCATATCCGACTCAACCGCGTACACCTGCTCCGCATATCCATAGAACCCGGGCTGGTCCGGGACGCAGACAGCCAGTTGATCCCCAGGTCGCGCCTTGATCACGCCATCGAAGATCACCGTTATGTCGTGTCGCGCAATCCTTTCAACGTGCGCCACGGCCCCGAGACGCACGCAGAACCTGCCCGAGAAATCGGTCCTGTTTTCCAGGTTAATGCGCAACCTGTAGTTTTCCAGACCCTCCTTCTCCAGTGCGTCAGCGTGAGAGCCGAGCGTCACCATCTCGGGTTGAGAAAGCACCTCCAGCCTCCCTTCCTCCAGGCAGACCCTCAACCGAGCGTCCTTGTGGATCGTCACGCGTTCGGTCACGTCTCCCACCCGAAGGGTGTGCTCACCCGTCTCAACGTTCATGATGGACAGGGTCGTGGGACCTTTCCTCACACCATCCAGAAAAACCTCCTGCCCGGGCACGTCCGAAAAGACCAGCAAATGCCCCATATCGCGCCCGGGACCCTTTGGCGAAACCCGCACTTCGGCCTTGTCATCCGAGGGGGTGCCCGCTTGCTGCACTGGATTCACTCCTGCCAGATTCCCCTGAACCACCTCTTCCATGGGGACGGCTTCAGGGGCTCCCGTGATGCCTCCCATGCGGCGAATATCGGCCTGCAGGGCGCTTTCCGTTATCCGCCACGCCTTACCGACCTTGAAACCCGAGAGGCGTCCCTCACGAAACATCTGACGAACGGTAAAGGGTTTGACACAGAGTATCTCCGCAACTTTCTCTACAGTTAGAATGCGTTCCATGGCCCTATTATACACAAAACAACATAAAAGGACAAACACCAATCCACGGCCGCTTCAGCTTCATATCGAGTCGACCGTTTGCCAAGTCCGCAAAGGCGCGGCAGCGAAAACCAACACAAAGCCCTGAAGCCAAAGATCACACATAGTCGAGCACACCGTTCGGATAGGGGGCAACAGGCCTACATAAAACGATACAAAACACAATAAACCAAGAACAACCCTGGTGTTGTTGCTCTACAACCCCTTCGCCACCTACCGCCCTATAGAGAAGCAACCGGCTAACCTCACGCGCCGCCCAACCTACGCTACCACCTTCGATGCCGACCATCTTCTCGTTCCCTCCCTGATGCGATGACCGTTGACCAAAGACCTACTTCACACGCGGGGTAGCCAATATGTCGATTCCACTGGAAGCGACTCCGTATCCGGGAACTACGGATACAGTGAGTGCCGCCCTTGGCAACAGCAACACGCCGGTGCTCTGTCAATCAATCGCTGATGGGTAGAAGCGCGCAGTTTTCTCCGTGCTCGTGCACGGTTTCGCAATCGAGTTCCCGTCTCCAGCTTCGAGCGCGAATGGTAAGAAAGCAAGCGGTAACCAAACAAGGGTGGGGGGATAAATACAACATATTGATTGACAAAACGACTGGTGTCAATATACTGTATAGCCAGAGGTGAGGACAAACCTCTGTATCTGCTGATGGCCATGAGCGCATAGATGCAGGAGAATTACCGGCAATGACCTGTGTATTTGGATCGATTGTTCAAAAACCCAGGGCGCCGTTGTCTACGCCTAGCTGCCCCTATTATCAACATCCGGAGAAAGCCACTACGCGATGACGGTTCCCCCACCACAAGACGAACCACGTGAACCCGACCAGCGCGAGAACCAGCTTCGCTTCCTCGTAACCGTGGGAAGCCGCTACTGGAAGC
>CAYRLQ010000019.1:0-26112 GCA_964425145.1 uncultured Nitrospiraceae bacterium | reverse complement strand
CCTGTCGAGCCGCACCCGCCCCGACGGCTCGACAGGAGTCTCGCCCTCCCCCAAGTGCTAGGCGGAAAAAGCCGGACGGTTTTGCGCGATTTTAGCTTAGGCCCGATCGCAATGTCCCCGAACTGCGACCATTGCGCAGCATCCGGTCAACCGGGTTTGAGGCCCGGCGGTTCGAGCGGAACGGACAAGGATTGCCAGGATATTCAGGATAATACGAACGCATCCTGTCTATCCTTGTTAAAAGGAGAAGAACGCGCCGTGAGCAAAGCCCACGGCGCGTTTCTGAGTGACCCGTATCACTGCGCTTAGAATAGTGCGACCATGGAACCAAACGCGCGTTGAACCGGGAAGTCGCTCGGGAATCTGATGAAGTCGACATGCCCGTCCATAAACAGGACATTGCCACCGCCGGGAACGTGGTTGTATTCGGTGGCGTCGGCGCTGACGAGGTCAAAGATGACCGGAATATCGCTCTGCGCTTTGCTGCTTGCGGCGGCATTGTTGATGTCCGTGATGAAAAACCGCTCGATACCATCGCGCAAGCGGTAGAGCGTATATTCCTCACTGGTTTGCTTGACGAGGTCGAGATCCCTATCGTACTCCCTGGCCGCGTCTGCAGGGCTTGGGGCGGCAGCGAGAATCACACTGTTAATCGTCCCGATGAAACCGCTGTCGAGATAGGTGCCAATGTCGCCCAGCGTACCTGTTATACCGGGGTCATTGGGGTCTGTACCGGTCACGATGTAGTGGTCCTGCTCGATAGCCCAGCCAACGTACATGTACGAAAGGGCATTGAATGCACACGGGTCAACCGGGCCGTCGACAGCGCCACCGACATTCCAAAGCCCTTGCTCGAGCTCACCGCGCCCGCTGGAATCGGAGGGACACGCCATCACGTTGATGTCGCTGAGGTACTCCGGGTACACAGCCGGGCCGTCGAACCAGAACTCGGCGTCACCCGAAGCCGGTGGATTAGATTGCAGCGCCGGATCGTTGCAATCGACTGCAATTCGCTTGGGATACAATGGGTCTGTTTTATCGTAATCCACCGTGCTGCTGCATTTCATGGGGGGGAATTTCTCGCCCTTGGCCTCGTTGCTGTACATCTTGAGCACGATTCCCATCTGCTTCAAGTTGTTCTGACAACTTGCGCGGCGGGCGGCTTCGCGCGCCCGAGCGAGCGCCGGCAACAGGATCGCTGCCAGAATACCGATGATTGCGATTACCACCAGCAACTCGATAAGCGTAAATCCGGGTTTCTTCATGGTTGGTCTCCTTCAGTGGCTAAAATACTGCCTTTCCTACGTACTGCTCCTTCCCATTTCAACTAACTGATTCGTGTTATTGATTTTCTTTCCCTGTGCCTGGCGCCCACCTCCTTTCTACTCAAGCCTCCAACTCCTCCTCCCACATCCGGTCAATTTGCTGGCCCTAAACCAATAAGCGGGCATCGAGCCACTCACAATTCTATCAAATTATTTCGGATTTGAACACCTCTTTTTTTAGGAAAGCCACTGGTATTTGCATTTTGCCCATTAAACGTATGGCTTTCCATTTCGCTTGCCCCGCTTTTTCGTGCTCGTGATCGAAATGAGGGACGAAAGATCGAGCACGAGCACGAGCACGAGCACGAGCACGAGCACGAGCACGAGCACGAGTACGAGCACGAGCACGAGCACGAGCACGAGTACGAGCACGAGCACGAGCACGAGTACGAAGAGAGGTTGGGCGTATATATTCGTCAGAACAGGGTTGACAGACTACCGGTACCATGGGGCGCCTGCTGCGGCATCAGGGTCTGCCTTTGAAGGGTCTTGGAAGGCGACATTCGGGGGGTGGTAGGGGAGATTGGGTCCGGCCCAAAGACGCGATCTCATGAACGTGACGGAGCCGTCCAGCCAGAGCACATTTCCCCCGCCGGGCACGTGGTTGGGGTACACGAGGATAGGACGGTGGTCTTTGGGAGCCGATCCAGGGGCCGAGCCACTAAACAGGTCCCACATGATCGCCATTTTGGCAATGGGCTTGTGTGGCGGCGGGAGCGTGATGGGCTTGGCGGTGTAGGCGCCGAAGTAATCGTAGCTCGTGCGGTAACTTGCCGGGCCGTTGAGCGCCGAATTCCAAGCAAGTGGCTCGGCTTCCGCTTCCGCCCATTCCACTCCGTGCTGGGCGTCAGAGTCCGAGGGACAGATAAACACCTGGATTTCACCAATATACCCGCCGTGCAAGGCCTTAAGACAGTCGGCGTTTCCACCGCCGCCGCTCCACGGGAGCTGTCCGTTGTTTTCCTGGGCGTACAGGTGAAGAGCCGTGCCCAACTGGGAGAGGTTGACGAGACAACTTGTCCTGCGCGCCGTTTCGCGCACGCGCGCGAGGGCCGGCAAGAGGATCGCCGCGAGGACGCCTATAATAGCTATAACACCCAGCAGCTCGATCAGGGTGAACCCGCTTGGCCTCTTACTCATTTCACGCGCACCTCCACCCATCGCATCTCCCGCAGGCTTCCGTCGGCAGCCAGACCGGCCTCGGCCTCGATACACACCCGCGCGAAGGTTCGCGCACCGTGCCGAAGTTGCCCCGTGGATACGATGCGATACTGGCCGTGGCGCACGTCCTTCCTGACCGCCACGGAAAACGTACCAGCGCCCAATGGGGTGTCTTCCTCGCCCGCGTACGCGCCCGAACTACGCCGGAGCTCGGCCAGGGCCTTCTCCAAGCCGCCCTCGGCGATGCCCATGCACTGCTGGTTCCAGTAACTGCGATTGCGCTGATCCATCGTCCGGTGGAGCGAGACGATAAACGTGGAGGCAAAGAGGGTGATGGCGGCCAGGTAGCCCAAGGCCATCAGGAGGGCCACCCCTTCGTTTCGCTGGCGCTGTGCCTTGGTGCTTATCATGCCTGCTCCTTTCAGTCCATGTTCCGTATGGCCGCGGAGTATCTGTACACGGTTGGCGGTCTCCTTATTATCTCCACATCTCTTTTTATATCTCCGTATCTCCTCCCGCGGGCCGGTTCGAGCGTGAGCGATACCAGCCGCGCCTGAGTCAAATCACGTGCCGTGCCATAGCTGAAGCGCACGGTGCTGAAATCCCGACGGTAGGTTGCCGCCCGCTCCAAGGCGAGACCGTTTTCACCCTTGTCGGCCAAAACGAGGTGGTAGAGGCGGGGCTTGTCATCCAGACGGCCGAACACGGCATAGCGATGGACCTCCTTCTGGCCGTGCCGTGCCGGCAACCGCAGCACGAGCTGGCCGTCGCCGGAATGGTAGCTGCCGATTTGCTCGCACACACCGCTCGAGGCGCGTACCGTGTCCGTGAAGTCGCGGCGGATGTCCTCGAGGGTATCGAGGTTGGCCAGGGCGACCGTACTCAGGGCCGAAAGCCGGGTGCTGGACACAAACACCCCCGCGGCCAGGTTAACGATTACGGTGAGGATGGCAATGTACGCCAGTATCTCGAGAAGCGACATGCCCGCCGCATGGTGATCCTTCTTCGTGCCGATCATGTCCGCCCTTTATCCCCTATGAGGGTTGTCACCGATTTCTCAATCGCCCGCCCGTGCTCGCCGGTCCACCGGACGCTAACCGTAACCTGTTTAAGGCCCGGGCGATCGCCGTCATAATCGGCGATCACGACCCAAGGAGCGGCGTTCGCCAACTTGCCGAGGGCCGGGGTTTCGCTGAGGAACCGGCCGTTCTCGGTGTTGCGTAACGCGTCGAAGGGGAGCGTACGCAAGGCCTCGAGCTCGTTCTGGACCGCGCTGACAGCGATAGCGGCTTCACTAAGCGCCTGGGTCTTGTCCACGCCGACGCGGTACATCTGAATCGCGCCAAACATCCCCACGACTAGCACAAACAGCGCGGCCGTGAGCTCCAGAAGCGAGAAGCCCTCCGATGCGCGCCGTCCTTTGCGTACAAGACCGCGAGAGAAGGGCCAGTCACTTTTTTGCTTCGATTTTCCCGTTCTCATGAGGTGTGAACTCCGTGAACGCTTACCCCTAATCCAAGCATGGCACAGCTAAACACTGTTGGCGGTCTCCTTATTATCTCCATATCTCCTCACTTGTTTGAGGGTGTTCCTCGCGAACCGATGTTTTTCCTACTCCAAGTGTATCGGTAACACACGCTGTAGTTCCTCGAGGGTCGTCAGGCCGCTCTTGGCTTTCTCAAGGCCGTCTTGCATAAGCGTCGTCATCGCGTTGCTCAGGGCGACCTTGTGGAGCGTCCGGGTTCGCGGACGCGCCAGAATACAATCGGCCAGTTCCTCGTTTACGGTCAACATCTCGGCAATGGCTGTCCGCCCGCAGTAGCCGATGTCCTGGCAGGCCTCGCACCCATTGCCCTGCCGGAAACGGCCCTGGCCGGGGACCAGCCCGAAGGTTTCCAGCAACGCGGGCTCGGGCTCGTAATCGGCGCTGCACTGCGGGCAATTGCGCCGCACGAGGCGTTGCGCGAGAACCACCGTCACCGACGAGGCGATGAGGAACGGCTCGATGCCCATATCGAGCAGCCGCGCAAACACCCCGGCCGCAGTGCCGCTGTGGATCGTGCTAATGACCAGGTGGCCGGTGAGGCCCGCCTGGATGGCCGTGCGGGCGGTTTCGGCGTCGCGGACCTCGCCCACCATGATGACGTCGGGGTCCTGCCGCAGAATGGACCGCAGGGCCGTTTGAAAGGTAAAACCGGCGTTTGGGTTGACTTGCGTCTGGGCGATCTCACCCAGGCGATACTCGACCGGGTCTTCAATGGTCACGATGTGCGCGGCGGGTTTGCGCGTGGCCATCATCTCGCGCAGGAGGGCGTAGATGGTGGTCGTCTTGCCGCTTGAACTGGGCCCCGTCAACAGCAGCGTGCCGTGGGGCCGGCCCATGAATTCCCGCAACCGGGCCACCATGCCCTCTCGAAACCCGAGTGCGTCGAGGCCGAGCAGGTTGGAGCTGGCGTCGAGGATACGGACGACGGTTTTCTCGCCGGCGACCGTCGGAAACGTCGATACACGCATGCCCTGGCCAAAAGCGGCCGCGTCGGCGTCGATGCGGCCCTCCTGTGGGATGTCTTTCTTGTAAACCACCAATTTCGATAGCACCTTGATGCGGGCGGTGATCTTGTCCTGGCTGCCCTTGGGGAGCCGTGCGATATTGTGGAGAATGCCGTCGATTCGGTAGCGCACGGCGAGGCACTCGGCCCAGGGCTCGAAATGGATGTCGCTGGCCCGGTGCAAGGCGGCTTGGTGCAACGCGACGTCCACCGCGCGGATGACGCCGTTTTCGCCGGCATCGAGTTGCTCGAGCAGCGCCCCTTCGATGGTCCCGAGCGGAATCATTGCAGTTTGGATGGGCGCTTGTGCCTCTTTTTTCTTCAGCAACCTTAATCTCACCATTACATAACTCTCCGTCCTCGGGCGATGAGAACCCTCAAATTTGGGCTAAAAACGCATCCATCAGCGCGGCATAGGTGGCAAACCACGTCAAGGCGACCAGCAGGGTCACGCTGACGGGCACGGCAAGGCATAAGGGCATGAGCCCCTGGGTCAGCACCCGGCGAGTCTTGATCGCTTCGCGCTGGTACAAGCGGCCTATCCTGCCAAAGGCTTCGGGAAGCAGCCCGGATCGCTCCCCTATCGACACGAGGCCGCGAAACGATGCGGGAAGCAGCTTGTGCGATTCCTGTTCCATGGCGTTGTGGAGCGTCTCGCCTTCAAAAATCCGCCTGGCGAGCCCCCTCAGCACACGGGCATACACAGGGTTGATGTCGAGCGCGGCAGCATCCTCCAGGGCCGTGGCCAGCGGCACGCCCCCGCCGAGGAGCCTCTCGAGCACCAGAGAAATATGGGCGAGGTCGCGTTTGGCCAGCAGCGCACGCAACGCAGGAATACCGGAAACGATCCAGCCGACCGCTTCATCGAAAAGACCGCGCGCACGAAGCAAGTGACGCACAAACAACCAAATAACCACCGCGCTGAAGAGACCATCCAGGAGAACCCACCAGTAGGATTGCACAAAGTCGCCCAAGGCAATCACGAAGCTTACCTCGACCGGCCTAGAGCCACCGAAGTCCTCGCCAATCTCGTATAATATAGGGAAGACCTTGATGAGGATAAAGGCAGCGATGGCCGCCTGGATCATTAGAACCGCCAGCACGTACGTCAACCATCCTGCTACCGATTCGCCGGGGGTCGTCTTCCTGCTCTCGAGGTAGTCGCTCAGTTCTGCAAATGTGCGCTCGAGCGTTCCTGTATTCTCTCCCGCCTCCACCAAATCGCAATAGTAACGCGGGAAAAAGCGGGACCGCTTACGCATGGCCCCCGCGAGAGACGACCCAATGGTGAGGTCGTTTGCAAGCGCGTGGTACAGTCTCTCCAACCTACGCCTGGTGGCCCCCGCGGCCACGGCCTCCAGAGCGCCGACGAGGTCGACGTTGGCCCCGACAAACCCCTCCAACTGCTTCGTGACGACCATGAGGTCACGATGCCGCCGGTCGATCATGAAGTCACGAGGACCGCGCCAGGCACCGGGGCTCGCCGGCTGTGTGCGCCGGCGCAATGCGTCGCCCAAGTCTGTTTGGAGAATCTTGCGCCAGATCATCGGCTGTCTATCCTGTGGCGGCTCGACGGGAGTCTCGCCCTCCCAGTTTTGCCCCCATGAGGGACCACATTTTGTCCTGCACCATTACTTTCGCGTACCGTTTCTTCTGCCGCCGGCCCCATGCCGGCGTGGGGTAGCCTATCACCAGGGCACCACCGCCGCGATGCCAGCTCCGACGACAACTCCATACCCTTGCCAAACCAGATAAACCAACGCGACGAGGCCATATGCGCCCGCCAGCCATGCCTTTCGGGAAAGCTCCTGCTCATGCGCAGCGGCAAGGGCCATTAGGGCGCGAGGCGTGGTGGCGCCCTCATCGCCTGCGCTTACGACCCAGAGGAAAGGCCGCTTGAAAAGCCTACTGCTCTCGTTGCCGGCCGCCAAACTCTCGGAAATCGACGCGCCGCCCGCCAGGTGGTCCGCGGCCAGTGCCAGTTGGCCGCGCAGCACGGGGCTCGCCGTTTCCGCCGAAGCCAACTCAAGACTCTCCGTTGCAGGAACACCGCACGAGAGAAGCAGCCCCAGGGCGTGACTAAACCGCGCTATCGCCGCATTCAAGTGTAAGGGGCGGACGATGGGTAAGACAAGTCTGACGCAGTCGAACACGTACGCCCCGAATCGAGACGATTTCACACCCCACACGGCTAGCGCGGCGATGGCGGCGCCGCAGAAAAACACCAGCGCATGCTCTTTCGCAGGCTCTTTGAACCATGGGGTTGGGTAGAGCAGAGCAGTGACGTATATTCTCGAAACTATTGCCGCTACCACCAGCGCCACGGCGATGACGACCGCGCCAAGGCTCCACATGCCCCGCCTGCGTTTCGCCCTAAGCCGTTTTGCCTGCATCATGTGCTCGTGCAGCAGCCGCAGGGCCTCTGCCAGGGCGCCACGCTTCTCGCCCGCCGCGACGGCGCGCACGTAAAGAGCGGAGAAGACCTTCGGGTGGTGCTGAAGTGCCTCCGAAAACGACGCGCCCGCTGCCATCTGCCGCCGAAGGTCGGCCACGATGGGCGCGAACCGTTTATGTACAGGATCGGCGGCAAGGGCATCCAGCGCGTCCGCAACGGGGCCGCCGTACTGCACCGCTACCGCCAAGCGGCGGGTGAACGCGTCGAGCCCACGCGCACGTAAGCGTGGTCTGGGCGAAACTATGTGCTCTTGGGCGCTCATCAGCCTATGGCGTCTCCTATGGTGTACAGTGGCAGGTACAACGCAACCACTACGAAGCCCACCAGCACCCCCAAAACCAACAGCGTGATCGGGCCGGCCATTGACACGATGAGCTTGTCTCTGTACTCGAGGTCTTGCTCGCAGGCGTCCGCAAGACTGAGCAGGGCGGCGTCAACCTCCCCGGCCCGCTCCGCATTGTCAAGCATCCAGCAATAGGTCCCCGCGAAAAAGCCGGTGGCACTGAGCGCATTCGCTATGGTTGTCCCATTTTCGATGTGCCGGGCCGCCGTACGTGCCGCATTACGCAACACGGCATTGCCGGCCGCTTCCCCCGCGAGCGCAACACTTTCCAGTACAGGCACCTCGTTGGCCAACAGCATGCCCAGAGACCGGCTGAACCGCGCCACGGCGCCCGCGTGGTTCCGCGCACCAAACACTGGCATGTGCAGTGCGAGCCAGTCGAATGCGTAGGACCCCGTCGCGCTGCGCCGCAGGAAATATCCCAGGAACACCAAGGCAACCGCGCCGACACTCACCCACGTGAGAACCTCGGCGCCTCGGTGGCGGAGGGCCGTGCTGAGAAAGGCCAAGGAGCGGGTGGGAAAAGGCAACTCCGCGCCGAAATCGTCGTAAAACTCCATAAACTCCGGCACGATTTTCGCCAAAATGAAACCAACCACAGCACACACCGCCACAACGACAAACGCCGGATAGGCCATGATCTCCTGAAGCCGGTGCTTCAGTTCCACCATGCGCGTGGAGTACGTGCACAAGTGGCTCAGGACACCCGATAGGTTACCGCTGCGCTCCCCGGCGCGGACCATACTGCGGTACACAGGGGAGAAACTTTCCGGATGGCCCTCGAGGGCCTCGGCCAGCGAGGCGCCCGCTTCGAGTTTGAATCGGATGTCTCGAACAACGCGCTTAAGCTTTTCGCCCTTCAGCTCACTCGCCAATGCGTTCAGAGACGATGCCAGCGGCAGGCCACTTTTCGTAATCGTCCGAAGTTGTTCATTGAACAGGTCAAGGTCTTGCCAGGTCAGTGCACCCCGCTTCCGCAGGAAACGGCCCCCACGCTCCTCGACCGCTTCCACAGCATTGACGCGCAGCCCCTGTTCGGTGAGTTCGACAACACACGCATGTGCCGATGCCGCCTCCAGCGTGCCTTCGGACGCTTTGCCGTCTGCGTCAACGGCCCGGTACGTAAACACCGGCATGGTGCATTCCCTTCTGGGAAAAGCTACTTGCCCGCCTCAGGCGGGCTGGCCACAAAGCCCCGGGGGCCGTGGCGCCGTATTCCCGTAAAACATTATCTCACGGACCACCATAAATGTCAAGTCAAATTGCTGCCCAGGCCTGCTGCCATAAAGTGCGAAGTGCGCGGTGCGAAGTGCTGCGTGCGAAATTAATCAGGCAAAGTTTCCCAGACCGGCCACGTACTCTTTGCTGCCATCGTTGGCCCAAGCATCGAGCTGGTCAGGGTCTTTGAGCTGCTGTCCGCGGAGCCGCGGCACGGCGATGTAACCGCAGGAGACCTCGGCACAGGCGGTCATGTCGCTCCAGAGCTTCTCGAACTGCGCCACGGGATACACATCCTCTTGGCCATGTCCCCAGCGCCGTTTGACGTCCTTGATCGTGACGTATGTGGGCATACGGGCGGCCATGCGGCGCACGGCCTGGGCGATTGTCCCATCGGGTCCATTGAGGTCGTCGCGTGTAAGCCCGAAGATCGCCAGGAACGGGTCGATCTGGATCCAGGTGGTCATGGAATTGTAATACCGGAGGCGGAACTCATCTTCTTCCCGTGGCTGCGCCAGGCCCTCCATCAAGCGCAGCTTGCCGTTGACTCGTGCCAGGCCGCCGCCGCGATCGTCGATGCGTCTCGGCACGACCTCGAAAGTCAACACGTTCCCGGAGTCGAGGTGGATACCCAGCGGCTCCGGGTCCAGGTCCGCGCCTAGCGTGTCGATATTGTGCAGCATAATGGTCTCGACGTGCGGGTGCTGTTCGAGCACCCTGGCAAGAACCCCGTTGCGCAGCAAGTTGGGCACTTCGTACCAGTGTCCCGGTGGGTTGAAGCGCTGGATGGCGACGTTGTCCTCGTAATCCGCCCCTTCCCCCTTGGCGCGCGCCCAGTCCATCAGCGCGCCGCGCACGGCATCGCGGACCTTTTGTTTTTGCTCATCGAGGGTCTCCTGGGGCATTTCCTCCCAGAGGAAAACCAGGTCCCTGACCATGGGGATCAATCGCTGGCTGATGGAACGCCCGGGAGAGAGATATAGCGGGCCGTCGTAGCCGTAGTTTTCGTTGAGGGCCAGATGCTTTCGGATGGGCTCATGTGTGAGGAAGCTTGTCGAGACCAGGTGGGGGAATGGGACCCCATATGTTTCGGCGGCTCGGCGTGTCTTCGCGAGGTGGATTTCTAGAAAGCTGCGGTGCGCACCGACGATCTCGATGAATGGGTTGACCGTCTTGACGACGCCGGCGCCCGTGGTCCAACGGCTGCCCACGCCGCCCCCCAGCGACAAGATGGCCACACGGCCCTCGCGGAGCGCCTGCTCACCCAGCTTGCGCGAGGCGGACGTGCCGTTCATTATGACGACATCGTCCTCGCGGACATCCTGGATATCGGTATCGACCGGCAAGCGGTTGTGCGCCAACCCGATCCGGCCTGCGCGGAGGTCGGCCGTGATCTGTTCATGCTGAATCGGGTCGAAGCCGTTTTCCTGCTTGATACGTTCGGCTTCGGCGTCCCATTCGAGCCGCTCGTTCTGGGTTGCCGGATTGGCAACCCTTAACAGGTGGCTGACGATGGTTCGCAGAATGGTAAAGGTTTCCTCGGGCCTCTCGCAGCGCGCGATAAAGTGGTCCAACTCCGCGCGGCGCAGATAGGGGATCGCATCGGGATTCTGACGAACCAGCTCGGGAATCTGCACCGCATGATACCGGGCAGGCATGAAGGCTTCGTCGCCCTGCAAGAGTTGTGCGTTGGTGCCTATCTCGTTGATTTGGAAGTTGTACACCACGGGGTCCATTGCAAAGGGCAGCGCGTCTTCCAACTGGCGCTTTGTCGAGGTCATAATCTCGAGGATATCGTCGCGGAATCCGTCCCGGCGCTCGGGCGCCACGAACATGGCCATCCCCCCACCCGACATGCCGCCAAGCATCAGGAAGCCCCAGAAATCGTCCTGGTATCTTTCCTTGGCCTGGGCGATGATGGATTCCGTGAATCGGTTGGTCACCCATGGGATGACGGTTTTGAGGGGACCGTCCCAGTTACGCGTGGTGTTTGCGGCCAAGGCCCCGACATCGCCCGCCTTCAGCGTTTCAAGGATGTTGTCGAAGATTCCGCGCATATCCAGGCGCGCGTCCCATTCCGACTTGGCCCGGAGAAGGTACTTTTCGGTAACCATCTCGAGTATGGGCCCGACGTTCTGGGCCATGCCGCCATGAATGAGCACCAGGGAGTCGGCGAGGCGCTTGGTGATCTGCGGGTGAAGGTCGGCAGCGCCGAGAATCCGGTGCTGCGGCAGCAAGCACCCCTTGCTGATGCCCCACTCCGGGTCCGGTTCCGAGGCGACGGCCCCTTCAATCACTTTAAGGCCTGGCCACACGCCCCCTGAATCCTGCCAACCCCCGCCCGAACCCCCAAGCCACTCGCCCAGGATGGCGCGCGACGCCACGAGCCGCCGCTCCATTTCGCACAGCGTGCCCTCCAGGGACTTGGCTTGGCCCGTGGCGCGCATCAGCACGCTCACGATGGATGCCAGGAGGGTCGTGGACACCGCGAGTCGCGAGCCCTTTGGGATGTCGTTGACCTTCGTCACCAGCTCGATCCCCATCCCTGGCCCTACAATACTGGCTAAAATGGCCTCGATGGGCTGGTTAGTGCCTTCGAAGGAAGGGGGAATCACGCCAGACGCGATGACACCGGCCTTCAGCAGGCCCAGGTAGTCGTTGCCGAAATTGAACAGGTCGCCGAGGTCTAAAACGTCCTTGGTGCACTCGAGGTCCACGCTGATAAGGCGCAGGACGGGCTCTGGAATGACGCGCACATAGGTCTCCACGGGAGGCCTGACGTCCGCGTCGCGGCCGTAGACGCCGAGATCGACGGAGATGTTCAGCACGCGGGCGCCTTCGGGGTAATCCATGCCCAGGAAGAAGATGTCGGACCAGCCGCTATGGCTGAGGTCCAGGCGCACGGGTGTGTGCTCGCACAGGATGGGGTAGAGGAGGGTACCCTCGGGACGCTGCAGCAGCTCCGGTCTGGTCCGCACCGGGTGATCCTCGGCGCGTCCCACCCTGAACATCCACTGGTTGCCGCGACTCGCGCGAACACTTCTGCGCACTTGATCGGTAAGGGTCTGGAAAGAGAGGTGATGGTAACATTCGGCCAGGGCGCTGAACACCGCCCCGTTGGGCCCGTCTTTGGCTAACGCCTCTCGGAAGCAATGGATGGCCTCTTCAAACCGCCTAAGGAGAAGGTCGGCGAAGCCCTCGTAGGGGATGGCGCCCGCCTCCTGCGTGTCGGGCGATTCCATCAGGAAAAAGCGGTAGGCCGCATAGAGGAAAAGCGTCGCCCGGACACGTTCGTAGAGGTTGTCGGCGGCGCGGCGAAAGGCCTCCAATTCCTCGCAGGCCTCGAGCAACTCTGCCGTGGTCAGGCTTTCACACAGGGCGCGAAAAGGGCGATTCCGGGTATGGGGATGCTTACTGGTAATGGTCTCGATGAGAAGATTGGCCTTACTCATCTGCGCGACCGTCCCGCAGTTGATTGGCCTCGGCCAAGAGTTCGACTATCGTTGTGAGTACCTGCTCACGGTCACGCCCGGCCAGGGCCAGTGCAATTTGCGCTTGCAACAGGCCAAACTTGGCGCCAGTGTCGTACCGCGACCCCTCTACTTCGAGGGCCAGGTACTTTTCCCGCGTGGCCAGCTCGTTGAGCGCAGGGGTCAACTGAAACTCCCCCTCGGATTTCTCGCCGCGCGAGACGGCGCTCTCAAGGAGATCAAACACGGTGTGGGGGAGAACGTGCATGCCAAAGAAGCAGAGATAGAACCCGGCTCGCAGACCCGGCGTGTGCAGTTCCAACTCCGCGAGACTCACCGAGGGTTTCTCGAGTATCTTCTCAATCTGGTACGCCCCGGGTCGATCCGGCACCCGCTTGCCGCTCAACGTACCATAGCGCCCGATGAGGTGTTCCCGCGTGGGGTGCACCGCCGCCACGGCGCATTCCTCCTCCTGGGCAAGCCGCATGACCTGCTCCGCGCACCGTTGGCCCACAATGTTCGAGATATAGAGGTGGTCGCCCAGGAGCAGCAGGAACGGCTCTTTGCCGGCAAAGTCCTTAGCGCAGTAGACCGCGTGACCGTAGCCGAGCGGCTCTTCCTGCGCCACAAATCGCAAGCGCTTGCACAGGTTGTCGATACGCTCGGCCTGGTCCTGGGCCCAGTCGACCTCCGCGTAGGCCACCAGCAGATTCTCGCGGAGCAGTTTCAACTGCTGAAGGTACTGGGCTTCGTCGCCGGGCGCGCACACAACACACACCTCCTCGATCCCGCTGTCCAGGGCCTCTTCGGCAATGATCTGAATCGTCGGTTTGGACAGGCCGTCCCGGTCAACGAGCGGCAGCATGCCCTTCTGGACAGTGTCCGCGGCGGGGTACAATCGGACGCCGCGACCCGCGGCGGTAATAACGGCTTTCTTGATCAGCACAAGGCGGTCCTCCTCTCGTACCGCAATGATAGCAGCCCCCTGACAACCGCCGCAACGGACATCCGGCTCACCGCGCCACGACAGCGGCAACGGCCCCCCCGTGCGTGTGGCACCTTAAAGCGTTAGCTTGAGGGTGTCTTAAGCCTCAACTGATGCCTATTTCGTAGTCCGTGCCTGAAATTACCTGAACAGAAAATGTTGGAATACAACACCCCCTTTCCCCCGCTAGCGACAAGGCTGAGCCGTGTGCGCCGCAGCTTCTTGTTCGGGTCAATCACTGTCTCGGTCTTCACGAAGGACGTCGGTCGCACCGTGAATCACGGCAAGGACATCGATCTGGTCGGGGCTGATGTGGTAGATAATCCGGTATGGGCCCTCGATCACTTCTCGAATCCGATCCATGTCATATTCTGGAACCGTGCGTCCCGAAAGGGGAAACTCAGCAATTTGCTGAGATCGCCGGGTCAGGCGATCGACGATGCGTTTAGCATACTCGGGAGAGTCCTGGGCGATGTAGGCATGGATAGCGTCAAGGTGACCCCGTGCTGTGTCTGTCCAGTAGATTCTCATTCCGGCAGGCCATATCGCTCGCGAACCTCTCGGACGTCCTTGATTCGTCCTGCCTTGCTGTCGGCAAGGCCCTGTTCAATCACCTGCCGGACATAGATCTGCTCAATGAGATCATCCCAAGTCGAGTTCTCCGGCATTTTGTCCACAAGTTTGTGCGCTTCATCCTTCGTCAAACTCGTCGTCATGTTGTTTCTCTCCTCATCTCGCCCATCGTCGAGTCTACCTCTCGATGTGTGAGAAATCAATGTCGCTTGAGCCGACAACCGCCGCAACGGGCCGCAACCTACCCATGTCGAAGTCTGTTTCGGTGAAGGTTCGAGGCCGTCCTATGCTTTGAGGAGGTCCTCGAGGTGGATCCCTGCTTCACGGGAATAGCGCGCAAGGTTTCCTCGGCCATGTCCTTGGTGTGGCGTGGAAGCGTGACCTTGCGGCCGGTTTCGGTATGACGCCAGACTTCGTGGCTTCCAGGGCCCGGGCGATCGAATACGTACCCAAAAACCCTCAGCCGCCGCACCACTTCCCTGTAATTGAAACCGGATAATCTGGCCGCTACGCGACGCTCACGGGGATAAGCAAGTCAACCGCGCTGGCGCTATCAGCCAGGTGAGAGAGGGCCGGGGGCAGGGGGTCGCCGTGTTCCATGCACGACTCGACGATCCTTCGGGCCAGACCCTGGGCGATTTCAACCGCCTCGGTGATGCTCCGACCTTCGGCGACGAGGCCCGGCACGTCGGGGCTCGTGGCGATATACCCGCCCTCCGCCAGCGTCTCGATGTGCAACCGGATCGTGGCTTCGCTCATAGTACGTCTCCCCGTGAGAAGATTACACCCCAAAATAGAGGACATTTCTAACGAGTCAAACCAGAGGACATTTCTAATGAGTTTTGACATGTCCAGTCCGCCTCGGTGTGGTGCGCTGGTTGGTAGAATTCGCCCACCGGCGAAGCAGCGCACCCCGGCCGCGGTCAGACGCTGGGCGACCATCCCGCCCGTGTGGGTTTCGGCCACGGCCAGCCTCCAGCCGCGATCCACCAGCAGCGTGTCGACCGCCTGCTCCAGCGTCGCGTCGTCCGCGCCGATAACAAGGCCCGGCAGGCGTTCATGCACCGCCGCGTCCACAGGGTCGATGAGTCCATCGGCCTCCTCGAGCGTTTGTGCGCGCGCCGTGATCCGAATGTGTACCGCATCCGGCGAGGCCAACACCCCCACGGTCGGGTTTTGTTGCGATGCGATCAAGTCGGCGATTGCCGTGTCCACGCGCGATTCGCCCACCCCGCAGACCTTGAGCACCCGCGACTGAAGCACACCCCGCAGGCCGAATTTCTCCCGCAAGTAAGGAATGACGCGGTCGGTGAGCATGGGTTTGAGTTCCCGGGGCACACCGGGCATGCAGATGACAGTGCCCAGATCATCTTCAACGATAAGCCCTGGCGCGGTCCCGTGAGGGTTCTCGATGGCGATGGCCCCCTCGGGCGCCATGGCTTGTTTCTCGTTGTTTTCGGTCATTTTGAACCGGAACCGGGCGAAGCGGGCCGCCAACTGGTCGTATAACTCCTGGCGGAAGACGAGCGGACGGCCCAGCAACTGCGCGACACACTCTCGGGTGATGTCGTCTGCTGTGGGGCTCAAGCCCCCGGAGGTCAACACCACATCCGAACGGCCCAAGGCGCCCTCGAGTGCGCTCCGGATACACTCGGGATTGTCCCCGACGGTCGTTTTCTGATATAGATTGATGCCATTCTCGGCCAGCACCTGCCCTATAAAGGCCGCATTCGTATCCACAATCTGCCCCAGCAGCAATTCCGTGCCTATCGTGACAATTTCGGCCTGCATGTAGGTCTTCTTCCGCAGAATCTTCGCGTAACTGAAGGCTTTGGCAATGTCTGTACTCACGCAAAGGCGCAGAGAGCGCAAAGTTGAAGCCGACCTAACGCCCTTTTCGTCTCAGCGGTCTTTGCGCCCCTGCGTGAGATTATACCTTGCACGCCCTTGGTTGCGGCAGTTGCGGCTTTCTGCCCAGGCCCCCAGGGGTAGCCCGGGAGGGCTATAGCCCCGCGGCGGCGTCAGTTGGAGTGGTAGCGGATGGGTCTGCTGCGTCTTGCACCACGCAGGACCCACTATGCTGCCGGGCGAAGAGGACCAGAAGCCTGGCGCTCATCTGGTATGACAATGTGCCGCCCTTGACGCGGTTGGCTTTGAGGTAGGCGTCATTGACGGTGTGGCTCATTTCGCTGAGCTTCCCCTGGTGCTTGGTCCAAAATTCCCTTTCCGCCTCGATGTCGCGCCGCACGCCGCGATAACGCCGCGCGATGAGTTCTTTGGCGCGGTCCTTGTCCACGCGGCGCAACTCCCGCAGCAATTGCTGTTGCGCGAACAAGTAGCCGCTGTAGCGCACGTATGGATCGTCGCTGGACGCGCAGGCCAGGTAGCCGAAGAAGTTCGCCTCGTCCTCGCTGGCGACAGCACGTTGGTGGGCCTTTTCGTGGGCGATGATGTGTGGCAGCTTGGCGCCAGGCGCGAGCCGGTTGTAATTCGCCTCACCTGTCCAGGGACAATAGAGGCCTGCGAGAAGGCCATAGCACATGATCTTCGAGATAAGGACGGGCTTGGCCAGGCCGCGCGACACTGCGAAGGACGGATGCAGCCCTAGATAGTCCGCCACGCGCTCGTACGCCCGGTCAATGATTTTGTCGACCCGCTTCAGCGAGGCCGGAGCACTCGGCCGCCCAATGTCTTCGCACCCGTGGGCTTGCGCATAGGCCGCGTTGGTCGCCTCGACCAATTCTTCGCAAAGCCGCGCCAGTTCCTCCGGGTCGATATCGTCCAGCGAACGGTCCGCGCCCGGGTTAACACCATGTTCCCAGTTCAGCCGCGTTGCCAAGCCGGCGCGAGCGTAGTTCAGGCCCCAGGCAAGATAAAAGGAGCAGGTCAACACGAGGGTTGCGGTTACAAGCTGCAACAACCCGCAGGCCAATGCGTTCAATCCCCGTCGTTCTCGCCGGATCGCATAATACACCGCCCGAGAAAGGCCCGCTAGAATCCACAGTATGAGGGCCGCGAGCAGTATTTCCCCCAAGCTGAAGGAGAACACGCCCGAGATAGCCGCGAGAAAGCGCGCGAGAAGCTGTCCCAGGCCTTCCGTGTAGACCTTTTCAACGAGCCCCGGCATCATGGATATGGCCCACATAACCGCCAGTAACACGAGGGTCACCAGCCACATCACCGTGTGGCCTTTAGCATGGAGCGGCCGGTCCTTCTCCTTCGTGCCATTCGGCGCGAACAGGGACACGAACCACCTCCCCGAGGAGGATGTCCCTTTGGGTTCATACTCGAGCTCGGGCGGGATTTCGTTTCCGTTCGTCGTTTCCTGGTCGCGCATGCCGGGAGTATACCAGACCCGACGCGCGGGGAAAACGGGGACGGGCCCCTGAGGAAACCAGGAGCCCGCGGCGGATTTTGGTATCGTTGTTAAAACAGCGAGGCAAGCACCAGGGAGATGACGCACATGAGCTTGATCAGGATGTTGATCGAGGGGCCGACGGTGTCCTTGAGGGGGTCGCCGACGGTGTCGGCGACGACGGCGGCCTTGTGGGCGTCGGAGCCCTTGCCGCCGAAGTGACCTTCCTCGATGTACTTCTTGGCGTTGTCCATGGCGCCGCCGGAGTTGGCGGTCTGGATGCCGAGTACGACGCCGGTCACGATGGCGCCGACAAGCATGCCGGCCAGGCCGTCTGGGCCCAGCAGCAGGCCGATGAGCACCGGAAACACGATGGCCATCACCCCCGGGAGCATCATGCCCCGGATCGCGCCCTCGGTAGCGATGTCGACGCAGGTCGTGCTGTCGGGCACGACGCCTTCCTTGCCTTCTTTGAGACCTGGAATGTCGCGGAACTGGCGGCGCACCTCATCGATCATCTGATACGCGCATTTCCCGACCGCCTTGAACAGCATCGATGAAAACAGGAACGGGAGCATGCCGCCCACCAGGACGCCCGCCAGAATATCGGGTTTGAGCAGGCTGACGGCCGCCGGCTCGAGCTTGGCGGCCATCATAAACGCACTCAACAGGCCGATAGCCGCGAACGCCGCGCTGCCGATGGCGAAGCCTTTACCCATGGCCGCGGTGGTGTTCCCGATGGCGTCGAGGCCATCGGTGATCTCGCGTACTTTCGGGTCGAGCCCGGCCATTTCGGCGATGCCGCCGGCGTTGTCTGCGATGGGGCCGTAGGAGTCGACTGCCACGACCATGCCGGTGGTGGCGAGCATGCCGAGCGCGGCAATGGCGATGCCGTAGATGCCGGCGAAGTAATAGGCCAAGACTACGGCAAGCGCCAGTACGATAATTGGCGGGGCCGTGCTGAGCATGCCGATCGCGGTACCACCCGTAACCGACACGGCCGGGCCGGTTCGGGCTTCTGCGGCCAGGTTTCTTACCGGCTTATACTTGCTCGAGGTGAAGTATTCGCTAACGAACCCGATTATGCCGCCGGATATGACGCCGCACAAGCACGCAACGAACGGCCCAAACTTACTGTAGTCGACGCCGCCGATCGTGAAGTTCTTGCCCCAAATCAAGCAGAAAAGTCCTACACCGAGGATAGTCAAGCCGGCGGCCACGTAGGTGCCGTTCATCAAGGCCTTCTGCGCATTCGTCTTCGCGAACATCTTGACGTAGAGCACGCCGGCGATCGAGGCCAGGATGCCGATGGACGCTACGGTGAACGGAAAGGCCTTGAGAAACATGTCACCCTTCGTAACGAGGCCTACGCCGGCCGCGATGGCCAAACTGGCAATGATGGATTCGACGTACGACTCGAGCAGGTCGGCGCCGAGGCCGGCTACGTCGCCGACGTTATCGCCGACGTTGTCCGCGATGACGGCGGGGTTGCGCGGATCGTCTTCGGGAATCCCCGCCTCGACTTTTCCCACGAGGTCGGCGCCCATGTCCGCGCCCTTTGTGAAGATGCCGCCGCCGGACCGGGCAAAGAGCGCCACCAACGACGCTCCCATGGCATACCCATTCACAACGAACGGGTTGCCGGCTGCCAACTTATAGACAATGGTTAGGCCCAGCAACGCAATACCGACCACCCCCATGCCCATGACGGCGCCGCCACTAATGGCCACGTCCAATGCGCTGTTCACACCCCCGGACTGCGCGGCAGCCGTCGTGCGCGCATTGGCCCGCGTGGCGATATACATGCCCAGGAAGCCTGCGCACGCACTGGCAATGGCGCCGAAGACGAAAGCAAGCGCCGTCCCTGCGCCAAGTCCCGTGCTTGGGTTTGTACTGCCCACAATCCAGATCAACAGCGCGATGACTATGACGAATATCGCTACATACCGATACTCGCGCCTGAGGAAAGCCTTCGCGCCTTCCTGGATGGCGGCCGAAAGCGCCGCCATGCGGTCCGTGCCTTGTGATTTCGCCAGCACGTATTTCGCCAAGTAGATCACGAACCCCAGTGCCAATACGCTCGCGACTGCCGACACATCTAGGAATCCCATGGTTTACCCTTTCTCCCTTCTACTTGCGGCGGCTGATTGGCGTCGGCCGCCTGGCCCAAATATTGGCCCTCGCGCTCGAGGGCAGCCCGTGCGGCGTTTTGTTCCGCTTCCTTCTTCGTTGAACCTCGGCCTCGTCCGGCGGCTTGGCCGCGAACGAAGACCTGGACTTCAAACTGTTTCTTGTGGTCGGGCCCCTCGGACCGAACCAGGACAAAACGCGGCAGAGCGTACTGGTGCGCCTGGCAGTGATTCTGCAGTCGGGACTTGAAGTCCCACACCTTGTCCGAAGCGCGCTCGCATTCCAGCGCATCGCGGAACACCCGCACGACGAACTCGCGCACCGCCTGCCAGCCCTGGTCAAGGTACAGCGCACCGATCAGCGCCTCGAGGCAATCGGCCAGGAGCGCCTGGCGTTTGCGCCCACCCGATAACTCCTCACCTTTACCCAGGCGGATGGCTGGCGCAATGTTCAATTGGCTCGCCACATCCGCTACACAACGCCGGTTTACCACGCCTGCACGCATCCGGCTGTACTCCCCTGGGGTACGGTCGGGCACTTTTTCAAAGAGGTAATGAGCCACGGCCAACCCCAGCGCCGCATCGCCCAGAAACTCGAGCGTTTCGTAATCCTGCACGGCGTCCGGCGTTTCGGCCGCGCTGGAGGCATGGGTCAGCGCGCGATCCAACAGGGCAAGATTTTCGACGACGATCCCCAAGCGGGAAGTCAAGGCCCGCAGCTCTTCATCACGCGCCGTATCTTCAAGCATAGCGTCTCAACACAATCGAAGCATTGTGCCCGCCAAATCCTAGCGAATTCGATAAGGCCATTGCAACGTCGGCCTCACGCGCCTCATTGGCCACCAAATTAAGGTCGCATTCCGGGTCAGGCGTTTCATAGTTTATCGATGGGGGCAGTATGCCGTCGCGTACCGCCAGCAGACAGGCTATGACCTCGACTGCACCCGCCGCGCCCAACAGATGGCCGGTCATGGACTTGGTCGAGCTGACCGGCGGCATCGCATCGCCGAACACCCGCCGCAGGGCACAAACCTCGGCGGGATCATTATGCACCGTGCCCGTGCCGTGTGCATTGACGTAGCCGACATCGGCGGCGGCGCATCGGGCGTCTTGCAATGCGACTTGGATGGCCGCCGCCGCGCCGGACCCATCCGACCGCGGCGCGGTGATGTGGTAGGCGTCGCAGGATTCCCCGTAACCGGCGAGCTCGCCCAGGATGACCGCGCCGCGGGCCTTCGCGTGTCCTTCGGACTCCAACACGAGCGCACCGGCCCCCTCCGCAATTACGAACCCGTCGCGGTCGCGGTCAAACGGGCGGCTGGCCCGTTGCGGGGCGTCGTTTCGGCGACTCAGCGCCTTCATAGCGCCAAAAGCTGCTAATCCCAGCGGAGTAACAGGCGCCTCGGCACCGCCCGCGACCATCACGTCGGCCCGGCCCGCGCGGATCAGGTCCGCCGCGTCGCCAATAGAATGGGTCGCGGCCGCGCAAGCGCTAACCACGGCCTTGTTCGGCCCGAGGAGGCCAAGACGGATGGCAATATTGGCCGCGGCCATGTTGGCCAGACCGATCGGGATGAACAGGGGAGAAACACGTCGCGGCCCGTGCTCGTGGAGCCGCCGGGCTTGTTCTTCTATGGTTTCGATGCCGCCTATGCCCGATCCCAGGATCACACCGCAGCGGCGTGGGTCACTGCGGCCGATATCGATGCCAGCTTGCGCCCAGGCTTCGCTGGCGGCCTGCAGTGCAAACACCGAATATCGGTCCAGCCTTCGGAGGTCTTTGTTGGATACTCCAGGGGGGAAACAGTCTTCGGCCATCCCTGCAATGCGCGACGGAAATGCCTCTGTATTGAAGCGGGTGATTCGGGCAATTCCGGAACGCCCTTCCCGCAGGGCGTTCCAGAAATCGGCGATGCCATTGCCCACGGGCGATACGACGCCCATACCAGTTACGACCACCCTAGTGCCCATCAATACCCTCAACCCGACATAGCTGGAACCAAACGAGGAGATATCGTTGCGATCAAAACAGAAATACTCTGAGAGGATAACAAGATAGACCAGGTTTTGGGAAGTCCTATCTTGTTAAGTATGCATACTTCTTTGTGTACAATTCGACAGTTAAGGGGGTAAATAATCAATACCCAGCCCGCAATCGCATCCGACCGCGGGTTGGGTAATTCTAACATGCCAACCTCATCAGGTTGATCTGGATTCATCTATATGCACAGCGCTCAAACGAGCGCGAGGTGTTCCAGCTAGAGTTTGGATTCGAGATACGTAATCGCGTCCGCGACCGTCTCGATCTTGGTGACCTCATCGTCGATATCGATGTTGAATTCCTCCTCCAACGCCATGAGCAGTTCCGTCACGTCCAGTGAATCCGCACCGAGATCCTCGATGAACTTCGCTTCCTGCGTAACCTCTTCCGGTTTCCGGTCGAGTCGCTCGACCACAATCCGTTTTACCACCTCCGCAACGTTTGCATCAGCCATCCAGTCCACCTCCTCACTCGTCCGGGTATAGGCGGCCAGACACATCTGCCCGGCCTGCCAGACCCCCGGAGTATAGCAAGAACGACGAAGAGATTTCCAGATACCGGGCGATTAGAGGGATTTCGTTTGAAGCGTGCTCTTTATAGGTGTAATATTTCTAAATCTGACTAATGCAAGGGCAATAATGCAAGTCAATGCGATGTCTGTGAGTGATTTTTCTGCCCTGGAAAAGGCCGGCGAATTGTGGCGCCATTGGGGTTTTGAGCCGTGGTTGTGGGAAGCTATGACGGGCGTCTCGCGGCTGGTGACATTCACGAAGGGGTCATTTTTGGGCGAAGTGGCGCGGTATTATGCCGCGGACTATATCGTGTGGAGACACCGAGGCGAGGTGGACTGCCAGTTGGTCTACGATACCTGGGCCCCGGCGGACAATGTCATGTTACATCGGTTTGTCTTTATCGCCGGTGAGGCGCCGCGGCCCTTGCGCAAGCGGTCGTTTCTCCTCGGTCTGAAAGGCTATCTTGAGCTTTATCAATATACCATCGGCGGGGAAGGGCACGTGAAAATCCGGGACCTTACACCGCTGATCGAGCAGGGCTGGAAAATCGTGCAGGAAGGCCCATGGAGGTAATTGGACATGTTTGCTGCAATGTTCTTGATAGCCGTCCTCGTGTTTGTGGCGGGCTATTTCGTGTACGGCCGATTGATGGCGAAGGTGTACGACCTGGACAACGCACGCAAGACGCCTTCGGAAGAGCTATACGACGGCGTCGATTACTGCCCGGCACACCCCGCGGTGCTTATGGGCCACCATTTTGCCTCGATCGCCGGCGCGGGGCCCATCGTGGGGCCCGTCATGGCCGGGGCCATCTTCGGCTGGCTGCCTGCCTACCTCTGGTGTCTGATTGGGTCCGTGTTCCTCGGCGGGCCTCACGACATGGGCACGACCGTCGCCTCGATGCGGCACCAGGGCAAGTCCATGGGCGAGGTGGTCGACCGCTGGATCGGCCGCCGGGCCAAGAAGCTGTTCCTATCCTTCACCTGGCTGGCGCTGGTACTGGTGGTGGCAGTGTTTCTCGAGCTTTCAGCCGGAAGCCTTGCAAAGGACCCCGCCGTCGCCTTCTCCAGCATGTTATATATCCTGCTGGCAGTCATCTTTGGCGTGGTGATCAACAGGTACCATATGCCCCTGTGGCTGACGACCCTCGTCATGGTCCCCATTGTGATCGGCGCGGTCTGGTATGGCAGCTCGGCCGAGTGGGTCCAGTCGACATTCAAGCTGGACATAGGCACGTGGCGTCTGATTTTGTTCGGATATATTTTCATCGCCTCGGTCTTGCCAGTGTGGCTGTTGTTGCAGCCTCGGGACTACCTCGCGTCCTACATGCTCTACTTCGCCGTCATCATCGGTGCGATTGGTATGGTCTTCGGCGGGAGTCATCTCGAGATCAACCTGCCCGCGTTCAAGGGCTTTCTGACCGTCAATGCCAAGGGTGAGGCCCAGTTCCTCTGGCCGCTGCTATTCGTGATCATAGCCTGCGGCGCCATCTCCGGGTTTCACTCGATGGTGGCCAGCGGCACCACCTCGAAACAGTTGAGGAACGAGAAAGACGCCCAACTGATCGGTTACGGGTCGATGTTGCTGGAAGGGCTCATAGCCGTCATCGCTTTGGGCACCATCATGATGGCCGGCGAGGTGTCCAAGGGTGGCGCGGTGGTGACCTTTGCCAATGGCTTTGGTAAATTTGCCCAACTCATCGGCATCGACGCCAAAGTCGGCATGTCCCTGGGGTTGCTCGCTATCAACTCCTTCCTGCTGACATCCCTCGACACCGCCACACGGCTCGCGCGGTATCAGCTCCAGGAATTCACCGCCATGAGGCTGGACCGCTACTCGGCCACCGTAATCGGCGTGGGGGGCGCCGCGGCGCTCTTATACATCAAGTCCGGCGACACACCCATTCACGAGCGGATTTGGCCCGTGTTCGGCGCCTCGAACCAATTGGTGGCCGCGCTGGTCTTATTGGCGCTGTCCGTGTGGATCATCAAGGGCCTCAAGAAAAGGGCCACGTTCCTGATGGTGCCCATGTACTTCATGTTCGCCACCACGATTGCCGCCCTGCTTCTCTTGATTAAATCGAACCTGGTAGGCATGAACTGGCCCATCGCGGCAGTATCGGCCGTTTTGCTTGTCCTGGCGGCCATGCTGGTGAAAGAAGCCTTTACTGCACTGCGATTTAAGGATTTTTAAGAGGCAGACGCGCCGCGATACTCCGGAGGGGTGGCATGTCGCCAACGATCTCCAGGTGCCTGACAACATCCATATCACGCTCTTGCCGCCCTACTCGCCCGAGCTCAATCCAGTAGAAAAACTGTGGCAATGGCTGCGACGCCGCATTGTGCCGCTGTTAATATTTGCCGTAACCCAACTAAAAAATGACATAAAACGCAGAGATACCGAGCCCACGGAGCTACGCAGAGGAAGAATATGCACGAGAATGAGATCTCCGAGCAGGTGATTGGCGCGGCCATCGAGGCACATCGAACGCTTGGCCCCGGTTTTCCGCTTTCTCAATGAGCGCCCTGGTAGTCTTTGAAGTCTGGCAGCGCCAGATGGCAAAAACGAACAATCAAGTGTGGTGTCCCTGGAATTGTCGGTTCTCTGCGCCTTGGCGTCTTTGCGCGATTTTCTTGAGTGCCCACGCCAAGCCGCAATGCCCTAATCCCCCTGCTTCACCCAGGACTCGTTGAAGTGGACGTGTTTGATGGTCTCGAGGTTGTAGGAATACGTGGCGTGGAGCGTCCCGTCTTGGGCCTGGATGAGCGACGGGTAGTCGAAGCGTTGGCCCGGGATGTTTTCGAGGTGGCGGGTCCAGGGCCAGGTTTGGCCGCGGTCGGTCGAGATGGACACGGCGAGTCGGTCGCGGGGGCTTTGCTCTTTGTCATTGTAGATCATCAGGAGATGGCCGTTGCGCAGGACGACGGCCTCGATGCCGGAGCCGGGGTGGGGCCGGTCGGTCAGCGTGAGTGGCCCCCACGTGAGGCCGCCGTTGTGGGATTCGCTGCGCTGGATACGGCGGTCGGGATGGCCGTTCCGGAAGAACGCGACCATGAGACCGTCGTCGAACTCGACGACGGTGGGCTGGATCACGCCGGTGTCCGGCACGGCCTCCGAGATGGTCCACGTGTCGCCACCGTCGCTGGTGATGGCCATGGCGGCGATCCCGAAGTTCTCGTTGGCCAGGGGCACCAGCACGGCGCCGTCGGACCGCACGAGGGGGTGGGCCCGGGGCATCCAGCCCAAGCGGACTTTGAGCGGGTCCTCGAGCCGGTGGCGGACCCGTTCGAGGGCCTTGTCCCGTTGCGCTGGCGAACGGCCGCGTTCCTCGGCGCGTCGGTCGAACCGGGCCATCAGCGCCTGCTCAAACCCCCGGGGGTGGACGACCAGGATCTTCTCCTTGGCCCATGTCGGCGGCCCAGGCGCGGCGTAGTCGGACGACACGTGGTACTGTACGAGCGCGCTGCCCCACGCGTTTCCGGGCACGCCGAGCAGCGTGGGATGCACGAGCCACAGCCGGTCTTCCCGGTCCATGACCATACACGGGTTGTTGTCCGACACGCCGAACGTGTCGGCCATGACGAACGGCGCCTCCCACTCGCCCGCATCGCGGGGTTTCCGGGCGCCACCGATGCGGACGTCGTCGCTTTTATCGCGATCGCCCCTGTAGTGCGGGGGCGGCAGCGGGGGCCCGTTCTCGTACCATACGGCGCGGAGATCGCCGTTCGGGCACTCGACGATGCACGACGCGTGCACGTGGCCGTGATCGGCCGCCGCCGGATCAAAGATGAACCCCTCCTCGTACAGGGGCAACGCATCGACCGCCAAGAGCCAACCCGCCGCCGTGATCGCCATGCTCAACATCGTTCCCCCTCCTTCCAGTGGCCGCAAAACCGAGAGGATTGTAGCAGGCAAAAGTGCCGATTACAATCACAGATTTGACCCAAATCCGCACGTAGGGGTCGGGAAAACGTTTTTGGGGGCGTGTAGGCGGCT
>CAYRLQ010000018.1:18477-26325 GCA_964425145.1 uncultured Nitrospiraceae bacterium | reverse complement strand
GCAAAGGCCAACGCCGTCACGATAAAGGCCAGAATCAGCAGATCACCGCCCTGGCACCTCGACCCACGTACAGAAGGCGGCCCCAACGTCCCGCCGAAACAGCCCTCGCCCTCACCCTCGCCCTCACCCTCGCCTTCGCCCTCGCCTTCACCCTCGCCTTCCCCTTCCCCTTCCCCTTCGCCCTCGCCCTCGCCTTCACCTTCACCTTCGCCCTCGCCCTCACCTTCGCCTTCGGCGCCGGGGTTTCCTGCCTGGGTAATCGTCACGGTGGCCGGGCTGCCCTGTGCGTCGGACGCGGTCACCTGTATCGTGCCCGTGCGCTGGCTCGTCGAGGAATTCTCCGTGAAGGCCACTTCGATGGTCCCGGTATCGGTCCCGCCCTGGCCGGACTCGATCGTGAGCCAATTGCTGCCGTCGGTCACTTCGGCAACCCAGTGCATCGTCCCGCCACCGGTATTGGCCACGTCGAAGGTAGTTGTGCCACTCTCCCAGCCGACTGGTTGTTCGGCCGGCTCCACGCTGAGTTTCGGTTCGACGTCTTCAACGTCCACGCTGCCGTCCACCTTGTCGATCGTGACGTACCAGTCGAAGCTGTCGCCGTACTGGCCCTTCAAGTCGACGTCGCTGAGCTTGACGGGCAGGGAGGCGCCCACAGGCGCGTTGTCCGTCACCTCAAACGTCAGCTCGACCAGGGTTCCTCCCTCACTGTCCGGGTCGCTTAACCCCTTCGAGGCGCTCATGCTTATCTGCGCGTAACCGTCGCTTTCATTGGTCTCCTGCTGGAAATCTCCCACCAGGGCGCCTGCATCCACGGACTCCAGCTTCACTTTATCGGACGGATAGCTGATCTCGAGGTCGAAGCCGCTCAAGCCGGCCGCGTCGCTCAGCGTCACGGGCACTGTCACAGTTTCACCAGGCGCCGCCGTTTCAGAGGTCACTTCCACCGTTTTGCCCTCGCCCTCCTTCAGCAACCAGCACAGCGGCATCTCCTCGGGCCTCAAGTCCTTCTGGCCGATTTGCGGCGGATTGATATCCATGCCCAACACCATGCGCTGAATCATCAGCGCGTCCGCGCTGTCGATGATCCCGTCCCCGTTGAGGTCGCCCGCGGTCCTCTGGCACGCGTCCGGTTCGAGCAACTCGACGGCTATCTGCAAGGCCATCATGACATCCACGATGTCCACCTCGCCGCTGCTGTCCAGATCGCCTTGATGGCATACGGGACTGACACACAAAAACCCCTTGTCACTTGCATCGGTGACAAGTAACGTCGGAGGCACAGCGGTATCGCAAAACTTGGCATGCTCGAACTCTGTCTCGGAGCATTCGCCCTGCGGCGCACCGCTGTCCAGGGTCACATACACGTCAAACAGGTGGCCCGCGCCCCGCAGCGCCTGCCCCCCCATGCTTCGGCCCAAGATGTTAACGGTCCCGGCCTCCGGGGCATTTGCCTGGAAATATAGGTCGGCTGTAAGCGCGGTCCATTCGACGCGGATCGACTCGGGGTCCAGGTACTCCACGAACGAGGCGTCATAGAGCAGTGAGATGTCGATGCCCGCTGGGTCGATGCCCGAAGCGTTCTTCAGATTGATGGGTATGCGGACCTCTTCGCCGCGATTGCCTTGCACATCGGGCAGCCACACGACGATCACGTTCGGCTGCACCAGCACCGGGTCCGAAGGCGGGCTTTGATTCTGCTCCACGTCGAGCGCCGTCACGTAGTAGGTGTACTCCTCCGCCTCGCCAAACTCCGTGTCGCGGTACTCTGTGACCGTGATGAGCTGGGCATTGAGCCGGGTGAAATCGAGGTCAATGAGGCTGCCGGCGCCCTCGGCACGGTAGATGTTATAACCCGCCAGGTCCGGCTCGCGGTTCGCATCCCACCAAACGAGCACCTCATCACCGCCGGCCGCGGCGTCCAGGCCCGTCGGCGCCGCCGGCGCCATAGGCGTCAGGTTCACGTTCAACACCAGCGGCGCATAAACACCCGCGATCTCCTTCGGATCGTATTGCGGCGCGCTGAACTTGACTCGCAACGGCACACTGGCCCCCGGAGTGGACACGCTGTACCGGCCGTTCAGGGACGTGTGCGTGCTGTCGATCAGGTCATCGGTGGCGGCGTTGAACACCTCGACCAGCACATCTCCTAGAGGCGTGTTCGTTCGCTGGTCGCGCACTGTGCCTGACACTCCAATGACAACTTCTACAAATACCGCCGTGACAACCATGTCCTCATACACGGTCACCGTCGTCACACGCGCCCCCGGATCGCTTACGTCGCCATCCCAGTGATCAAACCCCCAGCCGGCCGCTGGCGTGGCGCTCAGGATGACCTGCCTGCCCTGTGCGTACGTATGCTCGCCCACAGCTGGGTCCGTCGTGCCGTTGCCCTCGACCGCCATCGTCAACGTCTGCATAAGCTGCTCGAAGACCGCCGTCACGGTCTTGTTCGCGTCCACGGTGACCGTGAGCGGGTTCGCCGAGCCCACATCGACCCCGTCCACGTCCCAGTGGTCGAGCCGCCAGCCGGTCTCGGGGATCGCCCGGACCATGATCACCGTGCCGTAATCGTGGGTATACGTGCCGCCGGGCGGGTCCAGCGTGCCGCTGAGCCCGGGACTGACCACAAGCGTCAGGGTGCGCGATTCAGCCACGAACAACGCCGTCAGCGTCATGTCCGCGTCCACGGTGACCGTGATCGGGTTCGCCGAGCCCACATCGACCCCGTCCACTTCCCAGTGATCGAAGTCCCACCCTTCGTTCTCGGTGGCCCCGACCGTGACGCTCGAGCCGGGTGTGTAAGGGTGCACACCGACCGCCGGGTCGGTTGTCCCCTTGCCTCGAGGCGTCACAACAACCGCCAGATCGTACTCACCCTCGCCTTCGCCTTCGCCCTCACCTTCGCCCTCGCCTTCCCCTTCACCCTCGCCTTCACCCTCGCCCTCGCCTTCACCCTCACCCTCGCCCTCGCCTTCACCCTCACCCTCGCCCTCGCCTTCCCCTTCGCCCTCGCCTTCACCAGGCTGCGGGCCCAACGACACTACCAGGTCAATGGCCGTACCAGGCAAAACGCTCATGCCCGCCGTCGGGTCCTGGCTAATCACGCTGCCCGCAACGACCGTATCGCTATACGCTGTCGTGACGGTACCGACGGTCAGGCCAGCATCCGTAATCGCCGTGCCTGCAGCGGATTGCGTCATACCGACAACGTCCGGCACGGGCTGACCGACGATAAACTCGTAATGCGCAGGCGCGGACAGGTTGCCCAACGTGTCTTCGCCAACCACGTGGAACCAATGCATTCCCGGCGCATTGCCGGGAACGGTTATCGTCGCCGGTGCGGAGAAAGCGCTGGCCGCCGTCGGCACAGTGTCCGGCACCGCATCGGCTTCGTAGTAATAACCTGCGACGCCCACACTCGGCGCGCCAGCCAAATACCAGACATCATTGTAGTGGCTCGAGTCGTCCCATCCGCCGATGACCCAGATCTTGCCGTCATAAACCACGGAGGTGTGGCCTCTGCGGCCTGGCCAGGGCGCCGCCGAGGTCGCCTCTGTCCAGTTGGCGCCGTCCTGCGAATACCAGACATCGTGGAGGTGCGGCGATCCGCCGATGACCCAGATCTTGCCGTCATAAACCACGGAGGTATGGCCTCTGCGGGCTGACCACGGCGCCGCCGGGGTCGCCTCTGCCCAGTTGGCGCCGTCCTGCGAATACCAGACATCGTTGTAGTGGCTGGAACCGTCGTATCCTCCGGCCACCCATATCTTGCCGTCGTGAACCGCGGCTGTGTGTGCGTTGCGGGCTGACCACGGCGCCGCCGAGGTCGCCTCTGTCCAGTTGGCGCCGTCCTGCGAATACCAGACATCGTTGCGGGGCGAACCGCCGCCCCGTCCGCCGATGACCCAGATCTTGCCGTCGTGAACCACGGACCTGTGGTGGCAGCGGGCTGACCACGGCGCCGCGGCGGTCGCCTGTGTCCAGTTTGCGCCGTCTTGCGAATACCAGACATCGTTGCATTGCGGACCGTCTTCCTGTCCGCCGATCACCCATATCTTGCCGTCGTGAACCACGGTCGTGTGGTACCAGCGCGCTGACCACGGCGCCCCGGAGGTTGCCTGTGTCCAGTTTGCGCCGTCTTGCGAATACCATACATCGTTTCGCAGCGAATCGTCGTGTCCCCATCCGCCGATGACCCAGATCTTGCCGTCGTGAACCACCGACGTGTGTACGCCGCGTGCTGACCACCGCGCCGCGGAGGTCGCCTCTGTCCATGTAGCTTCGCGCCCTTTGTCGAAATCCACGTCAGCAACGAAGTCCCTGGCGACCTCCGGCGTCCCGCTGTCGGGATGCGATGTGCTGGTGACGTCCGGCGGGTCGGCGATGACATTGAATCGGAAGTCTCGTTGGGAGCCTGGGATAATCACCGCGCTTTTGAAAATGGGGACAGTCCCGTCTCCGCTCGTGCCTCGCTCCGCTGGGGACAGTCCCCATTTTCTGCCGCCCACGCCGTCGACGGCGGCGATGTGGAAGTACCACGTCCCCTCGGCGACACCCGGATACGTCAAGGCATGGTCCGTGGTATAATCGCCGGCCAGATCGACTACGGTAGCGTCGGACTGATCGATAATCCACCGAAACCCCGCCGCACCGGGATCCAGTTGTGCCCACGCCACATCGAACGTCGTGTCGAAATACCACAGCCCCGACTCCGGATGCGACGCCGACACAACTGCCGCCCCAGGGTCAAGCCCATCATTCGGACCCGTCCCGAGCGCCACCTCGTCACCATCCGACCACCCATCATCATCCGTGTCCGCGTCGTTCGGGTCAGTCCGGTGTACCGTGACCTCGTCGCCGTCGTTCAAGCCGTCGCCGTCGGAGTCGGCGTCGTTGGGGCTGGTGCCGATCTCCGTCTCATAATCGTCCGCCAGGCCGTCGCCGTCGGCGTCAGCCCCGCAGGCGCCTGTGCGGTACACCGTTGCATTGCGCCCTTCGAGCGTGGGGATGTCCGTGCACAACGCCGTCTGGCTCAAGGGTGTGGAAAGGAGGTTCACCGTGTCGCCACTGCCGATACCCGCGTTGGCCACCAACGGGCCGATGTCGCTCACTGGGTTTCGCTGGAGTTGGAGGTTGCCGAGGTTGATCAGGCCCGAGAGGGCACCGATGTCGCTGATTTGGTTGCCCGCGAGATGAATAAACTCGAGGTTGGACAGACCCGCCAGCGCGCCGATATCGCTGATTTGGTTCTCGTGCACATAGAGCGTGGTGAGGCCGGTCAGGCCCTCGATGGGGCTGATGTCCGTCACCTGGTTTCCGCCGAAATGGAGGTAATCCAGGTTGGTCAGGCCCGACAGCGGACTGACATCGCTGATTTGGTTCGCATGCAGAAAGAGCGTGGTGAGACCGGTGAGGCCCTCGAGGGAACTGATGTCACTCACTTGGTTTTCCCCGAGTTGGAGGTAATCGAGGTTGCTTAGGCCCGACAGTGGCGTGACATCGGCGATCTGGTTCTCGTACGCGTATAGCGTGGTGAGATTAGTCAGGCCGGACAGCGCGCTGATATCGGCGATTTGGTTTTGCCCGAGTTCGAGGTAATCGAGGTCGCTTAGGCCCGACAGTGGACTGATATCGCTAATCTCGTTAGCCATGAGTTGGACGAGCTCGAGGTTGGATAGGCCCGATAGCGCGCTGATATCGCTGATTTGGTTCTCGTACGCGTAGAGCGAGGTGAGATTGGTCAGGCCGGACAGCGCGCTGATATCGGTCACCTGGTTTTCGCCGAAATGGAGGTAGTCGAGGTTGGTCAGGCCCGACAACGGACTGATATCGCTGATTTGGTTCTCGTGCACATAGAGCGTGGTGAGATTAGTCAGGCCGGACAGCGCGCTGATGTCCGTCACCTGGTTTCCGCCGAAATGGAGGTAATCGAGGTTGGTCAGGCCCGACAACGGACTGATGACGCTGATTTGGTTCCCATGCACATAGAGCGTGGTGAGATTAGTCAGGCCGGACAGCGGGCTGATATCGGCGATTTGGTTTTGCCCGAGTTGGAGGTAATCGAGGTTGCTTAGGCCCGACAACGGCGTGACATCGGCGATCTGGTTCCATTGCAAATAAAGTGTGACGAGCCCCGTGAGCCCCGACAGCGGGCTAACATTGGTGATTTGATTGCTGTTCAACCACAGTTCGGTCAAATTCGGGAGGTCCGCCAGTGGGCTCAGGTCGCTGATTTGATTGTCGTCTAGGTTCAGCAGTGTCAGGTTCGTCAGCGGGCTCAAGAAACTCAGGTCAACGATCCCATGCGAGTACATATGGAGTCGCTGCAAGTTCACCAAGCCCGAAATCAATCCCGGATCTGTGATGGGGACGGCGCCGATATTGAGGAAGGTCAGGTTCGGCAGGTCGGCGACGAAGTCCACATTCGGCGGATTCGTGATGGGATTGTCGCTCACGTCCAGAATGGTCAGCTCCGTTCGTCCAACCAACGTTGTCAGGTCGCTGATCGCGTTCGAGCCCACAAGGATGTGGGTCAGCTTCGACAACCCGTCGAGCACGCTGATATCGGTGATTTGATTACCGTACAGGCGCAAAACGGTCAAGTTGGTGAGCCCCGCCAGCGGGCTGATATCGCCAATCTGGTTCATTTCGAGCCACAGTTCGGTGAGGCCGGTCAGGGCCGACAGGGCGGTGACATTGCTGATTTGGTTCTCATACAAATAGAGCCTTGTGAGACCCGTGAGGCCCGAAAGCGAGCTGACATCCGTCATTTGATTGTTGTTCAACCACAGTTCGGTCAGATTCGGGAGTGCCGCCAGGGGGCTCAGGTCGCTGATTTGATTGTGTGACACGTTAAGGGATGTCAGATTCGTCAACGGGCTCAAGAAACTCACGTCAACGAGTCCATGCGAGTACATGTGGAGTGTCTGCAGGTTCGCCAATCCGGAAACCAGCGCCACATCGGTTATGGGAAGGCCGCCTATATCAAGAAAGGTCAGGTTCGGCATGTCCGTGATGAAATCCACATTCGTTGGCGTGGTCATCGGGTTGTCCCCTATGCCCAGCATAGTCAATGCCGTCCGGCCAACCACCGTGCTCAGGTCGGTGATGGCGTTTTGCTGCACCAGGATGGTCGTCAGGTTAGTCAAGCCGTCGAGTACGCTGATGTCCGTAATTCGGTTGTCATATAGGCGCAAGACAGTCAGATTGGCAAGCCCCTCCAACGGGCCGATATCGGTGATTCGATTCTTGTCGAGCCACAGTTCGGTCAGACCGGTCAGGCCGCTGAGCGCGCCAAGACCGCCGATTTGGTTCGTATCCGCCCGGAGGAACGTCAGGTTGGTCAACCCGGCCAGCGGGCTGAGGTCGCTGATTTGATTCTCGTTGATCCAGAGTAGGGTCAGGTTGGTGAGGTTCGCCAGCGGCGTGACGTCACTGACCTGGCACCTGTTCATCCACAACTGGGTCAGGTTGGTCAGGCTGGCCAAGGCGCTGATGTCGCTTACCTGATTGTCCGAGAATGCCAAGTCGACGAGCTCAGTGAGATTGGCCAGCGGCGCCAGATTCGTGAACTGGTTCGATTCGATGAACAGGCCGGTCAGGTTGCTCAGGCCTTCGATGGGGCTGAGATCGGCGATTTGGTTCGACCGCAGCCACAGTTCGGTCAGACCGGTCAGGTCGCTGAGTGTGTCGATAGCGCTGATTTGGTTCGTGTCGGCGCGAAGGTAGGTCAGGTTGGTCAGATTGGCTAGCGCAGTGATATCGCTGATTTGATTCTCGTTGATCCAGAGTAGGGTCAGGTTGGTGAGGTTCGCCAACGGCGTGATGTCACTGACCTGGCACCTGCTC
>CAYRLQ010000018.1:16412-18377 GCA_964425145.1 uncultured Nitrospiraceae bacterium | reverse complement strand
CAGGTTGCTGAGGCCTTCGAGGGGGCTGAGATCGGCGATTTGGTTCGACCGCAGCCACAGTTCGGTCAGACCGGTCAGGCCGCTGAGCGCGCCAAGATCGCTGATTTGGTTAGTATCGGCGCGGAGGAACGTCAGGTTGGTCAGCCCGGCCAGCGGGGTGAGGTCGCTGATTTGATTCTCGTTGATCCACAGTTCGGTCAGGTTGGTGAGGTTCGCCAACGGCGTGATGTCACTGACCTGGCACCTGCTCATCCACAGTTGGGTCAGGTTGGCGAGGCTGGTCAAGGCGCTGATGTCGCTCACCTGATTGTTCGAGAACGCCAAGTCGACGAGCTCGGTGAGATTGGCCAGCGTCGCCAGGTTCTTGAACTGGTTCGATTCGATGAACAGTCCGGTCAGGTTGCTGAGGCCTTCGAGGGGGCTGAGATCGGCGATTTGGTTCGACCGCAGCAACAGTTCGGTCAGGTTCGTGAGGTTCGCCAGCGGCCCGATGTCCGTGACCTGATTCTCAAACAAGTTGAGCCACGTCAGGTCCGTGCAATGCTCGAGACCGGCCAGGCTCGATATATTGGACGTCTGGGCGTCCAGTGCCGTAAACCCAGTGCCCACCAGGTCAGTTGTGAGAATGTCACCGGCAGGCTTGCCGATGGCGTTGCGGACGGCGTTTTCCAGATTCGGGTCGGTAAAGACCACAAGTTCACCCTCTCCTTCGCCTTCACCCTCACCCTCACCCTCACTACTCTTACCCTTACTAGGGCCGGCACCCAACTGGTTCTCGTCATAGATGCTTTCGGCAACCCATGCCTCGCCGCCGCCTGAGGCATAGGCCACCTCGACGCCCGCTTGAAGCGTCTTGAACGCCGTGGCCCGGCTCGTCCCGTCCTCGGCTCCGGATACGTTGTCCTTGTCGACGTACCACACGGCCGCGAAGGCATTGAAGCCCACGGAGAATATTGCGATAGTCATCAACGTCCAAGGTTTCATAGTGAGTCGCCCTTTCTTTTTTCAACCACGGAGTCCACGGAGAGACACGGAGATTGGATTTCCAACATTTTCTCTCCGTGTCTCCGTGTCCTCCGTGGTTAGAGAACCCTTCTCTTGATTCCATCATTCAATACAAATCCGCTACCCATTCGCCGTCGTGTTCCGGGTTGGGGATGAGGTGTTCCCCCTTGGGGTCTACAACAAAATCAAGGGCTTCCAAAACCAGGTAGCCGATCAATGGGGGCGTATCTTCGTCGTTTTCCATGACGGACATCTGTTCGTTGCGCCCTTGGATCGTCACGTCGGCCCCTTTAAAGACTCGCCGCTGGACCGATCCATTTGCGGTCTTTACGTCCCGGGTGTGCGAGTAGAGCAGTCCCAATTGCTCGATAACCGTCGGGGGGAGACACAGGTAAGTGGCGCCGGTATCCACCACTGCGTCCACTTCCGCCGTGCGCACTTGGCCTTCATCGAGTGTGCCCAGGGCTACGTTGAAGATATCACCATAGTTTTCAACCTTAACCTTTTCGCTTGTTCGTCCCATGGTTAACTCCCTTCTTCATTCTCATACCTGCGTTGCAGCTCGGCATTATAGTCCATTCGGACCGAGTGTCGCATACCCTTCGGACTCCGGGGTCTCGCGCCCGTCGGCGTAGGCCTCGTTTCAGGGCGGCTCGACAGGAGTCTCGCCCTCCCGTCTCGCCCCCGTCGGCGTAGGCCTCGTCGATGGCGGCCTGAACCATCGCGAACGCTTACTTTTCAGGAATAGAATTCCATGACGCGCATGATAGAGTCGTAGCCCTCTGCTTGGAGGGTCTCCTGGACACACAGCAGGGCCGGATGGCCCGGCTCGAGCAGTTGGTAGTTCCGCTTGACGGAGCCGATGATCGTGTCCAGCCCCAGGGGCACGGCCAGAGTCAGGAAGGCGCTCTCGAGCGGGCTCTTGAACTGGGAGCCGTCGGCGCGCTTGGACGGTATCAT
>CAYRLQ010000018.1:6212-16402 GCA_964425145.1 uncultured Nitrospiraceae bacterium | reverse complement strand
ATGGACCCCCTCGAAGTCGGGGTCTTCGTGCATGAGGCGTAACGATTCGAGAGCCATCCTGTTCAATCCCTCAGTATCGCCGCCGATGGGCGCGATGCCCGGGTCGAAGATGCACTGGTCGTTAGGCAGGTCGCAGGTTTCACGGGCCTGCTGAAGCAAGCATTTCGCCGCTTCGTAGTTCTCCTGACCCGTCCGGTTGGACTTGGATTCACCGTTCTCCTCGCGCTCGAATGACAGTAGGATCGGCATGAATGGGCTGACCTTGTACAGGTCGAACATCTGCATGCGGGGCGGCGAGATCGAGTTGAGTATGGGCAACCGGCCGCCGGCGCGTTCGAGATCGTAGGCTTCGAGGCCGGCGGCGGCCATCTCGATATCGGGCGTATCAATCGAGAGGGGCCTGGCCGTGACACGCTGAACTTCTTTGACCATATCGGCCATGAAGCCCGGCGACCGCAGGCCGACGTTGACGTCGATGTAGGCGGCGCCGCGCTCGTCCTGTAACTTGGCCAGGTTCATAATGCCCTGGATATCGTTCGCCTCGAACAGTTTTCTCGTAGAGGGTACGGAATCGTTGATGGATTCGCCGATGATGGTCAAACCTGCGATGGCCACGGTTCATTCTCCTTTAAGGCAAAGTTACGAGAACGCGCACCCACTCTTTTTTCATAACAGTGTAAGAAAGGGGGATATGGAGATATCGGAGATATGGAGACAAACTGCTTTTATTCGATCAAATCATCTCCTTTATCTCCGTAATCCCCCCCCTTTTGTTACACTCTTCCAGAACGGTTAATTTGTCGTACTTTCTCGACAATGGCGCGGATGTGGTCGGGGGTGGTCCCGCAACAGCCGCCGACGATGTTGGCGCCGGCCGCAAGCAGGTGCGGCACCCATCCGGCCGTGATCTGGGGCGTTTCGGGAAAAGTAACGCCCCTTTCGGTCTGAACGGGTAGTCCCGCGTTGGCCTGAACCATGATGGGCGTTTCCGGCGCCGCGGCCCGCAGTTCCTCGACAATGCCGATCATCTGCTCGCCTCCGTGGCCGCAGTTGGCGCCGATGATCTCGGCCCCGGCGTCAAGTATGGCAGCGGCCATGTCCGTCGGGGACACACCCATCATCGTGCGGTACTCACCCTCACCGACCTTGTCGTAGGTAAAAGTGCAGATGGTCTCGAGCGAGGTGTTTTCCTTGGCGGCGCGAATCGCGATGGTTGCCTCGTCGATCGCAGCCATGGTCTCGATGCAGCAGGCGTCGGCGCCGCCCTTCTCGAGGGCCACGGCCTGCTCCTTAAACGCATCATACATCTCGTCTTCGGTCACGTCGCCCATCATGAGAATCTTGCCAGTTGGTCCGATGGAGGCGAAGACGTGTTTATCGGCCCCGGCGGCCTCGCGCGAGATGGCCGCGGCGGCTTCGTTGAGTTCGGCAGCGCGTTCGGCCATGCCGAAATGTTCGAGCTTGATGCATGAGCCGCCGAAGCTGTTGGTGCAAACCATGTCCGAGCCTGCCTCAATGTAACTGCGCGCGATGTCCAGAACCTCGTCGCGACGCTCGATGTTCCACAACTCGGGACACTCCCCTGCCTGCATGCCTTTCTGGGCCAAGAACGTGCCCCAAGCACCGTCGGAAACCAGCACTTTCTTAACCGCGAGGTCCTCGAGAATCGTATTCATACGCCTTTCCTTGAAACGCCGGGGCTGCTGCGGCCAACAATAAGAACGTGAGCCGACCGGTAGGCTCCTAGCGCTACACTGGCATTGTTCTGCTTGGATTTTTTCTGAGAAGGGAACGCATAGTAGGCCCCACCCCGCGGGCCGGATGTCACTAAAGATCAGGCGACGGCCTCTAGAAACGCGATAGCGCCCTGCGGATCGGGCGAATACGCGTCGGCACCGATCTTTTTTGCGAACTCATCAGTCAGCGGGGCGCCGCCGACGATGATCCTTGTGTCTGGGCTTTTCTCCCTGATAAGGGCGGCGATCTTCTCCATGTTGACCATCGTGGTGGTGAGCAAGGCGCTCATGCCCACGACCGCGCCGGGATGCTGCTCGACCGCCTCCATGAATTTCTCGGACGCGACATCGACGCCGAGGTCAATGACCTTGTACCCACCGCCTTCAACAACCATGCACACGAGATTCTTGCCAATGTCGTGGAGGTCGCCCTGGACGGTGCCGCAAATGAACGTGCCCTTGTGATGGGCCTGGCCGGTCTCGAAGAAGGGTTTTAAGTGACCCATACCTGCCTGCATTGCCTTGGCCGCCATGAGCAAATCGGGCACGAACACCTTGTTCTCACTGAATTTCCGGCCGATGGCGTTCATGCCGATGACCATCCCCTCTGCGAGGACATCATCGGGCGGAATGCCTTCGTCCAATGCCCGCTTGGTCAACTCGTCTGCACCGTCCTGCCCTTTCATATCAGGCGGATAGGGCGATGCGGCATTGACTTTTCCACGTTCGATGCAGGTTGCGATTTGCGCAAGCAACTCGGCCATGACAGTTCTCCTTGTTTAGCCCAAACTTGAGTTAATAGGTTCCCAATTCCAGCCCCCGCTGGACAAAGTACTTATAACTCTCATATTCCACTTGGTCGGGAATGGAATGATCCGAGTGCAACACGTACCCGTGATTTTGCTTCACTACAGGAATCTTGCTCACCAACTCCCGCTCAATTTCAGCCTTATCGTTGGTGTACAGCTTGCGGACATCCATGCCGCCCATGAATGATAACCGATCGCCGTAGTCCTTGTACAGGTTTACGAGGTCCATGCCGGCCTTGACCTCGATGACCTGGAGACAATCGATGCCGGCTTCGATCATTCCCGGAACCAGGGGCTCGACGTAGCCGCATGAATGCATAATGACGGGCAAACCTCGGCTCTTGCAGAACCCGATGGTCTCGAGATGGCCCGGCTGGACGATCTCGCGGTACATGTCGGGCGACATAAACGGCCGGTTCTTAAACCCCATGTCTTCATAAAACCAGACGCCGTCAGGCAGGCCTTCTTCAGCGAAGAGGGTCTCGAGCAGGTTGACTGTCACTTCGGCGTAGGTCATGACCATGTCCTTGACCCAGTCGGGGTCCACGGCCATGCCTATCAGCATGTATTCGTGGCCGCAGACCGGATGTATCAGCTCGAAAATGTTGACCCCGCTCCAGGCAAAGAAGCAGTTTCGCTCAGCGGCGGCTTTCTTCGCATTGCGATAGGCCTCAAAGTTGACGCGGGCGCGGTCGGGCGTCAAGAACGGTTTGATGTGCTCCTCCCAGCCGGCGCGGTCCTTGACCAGAAAATCGACGTGTTCCGGCGTCGCGTCGTGGAGCTTGTGTCGGCGCAGCACGGCGCCGTTGCCATCACGGGCAAGTATCGTCTCGGCTGTTTCCTCGATGATTTCCGGCTCGAAGTCCATGCGTGCCACCATGTTGAACCAGCCGCTCAGGCGCAAATCGAAGCCAAAATGATCGTCGAGTAATTCGCCCTCGGCTATATGACCCTCCTGGGTCCATTTCCGGTGCGTATCGCCCCAGAAGTGCTCGAACACGCCGATGCGGTCCACAGGTTTCCGCTTAAGAATGTTGTGGATGCGCTCGAGACCGGTCATCTCAGGCATGGATCGGGCCCTCTGTTCCCGTTTTTCGACTTGGCCGTACGCGCGTGGCGTAACTGCGGCGGATACTATCACTTGTGCCGGAACGGAAACAAGAAGTAGTGTGAAGTGCGAAACGTGTTGCAGCGGGACTACGGCACAACCCAAAACAATCTGAGCTACACCACTGAGCTATGGGGGCTAAACAGGATACGGGCCGTAATCGCGAACAGTTTCATAGAGCGCGACGAGGTTCTCTAAGGATATTTGGGCCTGGACGTTGTGGACGGGGTTGAACACGAATCCACCGCCCGCACCGACCCACAGGAATGAACAAAGGTCTTCCAGGTGGTGTTCTTGTGCACCTCGTCCCAACAACCCAACGTGTTGCACTTAGAACTTGAACCAGGGGTTAGGGTGATTTTTGTAAAAAACTTTGTCTTTAAGGTACAATGCAATATAATAGTGATGGCCCTCAGGTGAAGCAGTGGCGGGCATCGTTATCACGAGTGAGCGGGTATGTTGATCGACTTTGCAAAAATGCGCGCGATGCGGTAAGACATATGACAGGATTCGCTCGCCGGTCTGTGCAGACTGTCAACCGGATGAAGACCAGGATTTTGAGGAAATCCGCAACGTACTGAGCGCCAACCCCGATCTGAAGGCCCAGGAGGTGGCCGAGGCGGCTGGGGTAACGGTGGAGTGCGTGTTGCGTATGCTCGACGAGGGCCAGATCGTCAGTACGTCCCTGCTCGACCCGGTCACGTGTGGCCGATGTGGTGCGCCGGCCATAAGCAGGACTACACGCCTGTGTGAACGCTGCCTCATGGAGCTTAACCAGAAAGTAATGGACAGCATAAACAAAATGCGCAAGGAACTCGAGGCCCAAAAGGACGTCATCTTTCTTCGGCTCAGCACGGCACGCGCCCGCGCCTACAAGGTCCGTGAAACGTTCGCCGCAAAACGCCGCGCACAACCACCCCCCATGCGCAGAGTGCGCTGATTGGCAAAACGAATTGCACATCATGACATGCGCCCCGGCCTACCTGCGGTTCAGTTCCTTCCATACGTTTGAGAGTTGTATAACCCTTCGCACGAGAATGGGGGCGTTCCATACGGATTTACGGCGAGTCCCGCCAGGGTTTCAGGAGGTCAAGAGGGCATTTCTATGTTGAGTTCCATGCTTATCGGGGTAGTTGCGCTGGCCGCGGCGCCGGAAGCTGAACTTCGCAAACAAACGCCCTACATGGAAATGCGGATGGTTTGCCACAAAGGGGATGCGTTCGCGTTTTCGGACGGGCCGACGCTGGCCGAGTTCCCGGACGGTCGCCTGTTTTGCGCGTGGAGCTCCGGCGCGCGTGAGGGCGACACGCACCGCGTCATCGCCGGGAGCATTTTGCTCAAAGGCGCGCAGAACTGGTCGGAACCGCGCCTTCTCGTGAATTCGCCCGGCAAAGCCAACGCCAATCCGGTGCTCTACTTCGATAACCACAAAGTACTGTGGCTCTTTTATCAAACGACGGCCGATGGAGAGAGGGCGGGTAGGCTTAACGCCATCACAAGCCGTGACGGCGGGTACACGTGGTCCCAAGAGCGAGCTCTGGGCGAAGAATCGGGCCTCGTGACGGGTAGAAAACCCCTTGTGCTTCAAGATGGGACGGTGCTGCTGCCGGTCTACGATACGGGCCGCGGGTCGCCGCGTGTGTTGCGCTCGAGCGACGAATGGGCAACCTGGGACTTGTCCGAGCCGATCGGTGGCGGCTCGGCGGTTCACGCACCTGCGCTGCTCGAGCGTGCGGACGGTAGCGTGCTGTGCTACATGGGCAGCGGGCCGGACCAGCGCCGTGTGTGGACAAGCGTGTCGTCCGACGGCGGGCAAACGTGGTCGCGGCCTGCCAAACGCGCCATCCCCAATCCCAATACGCCGCTCGACCTGCTCCGGCTGTCCAGTGGAAACGTCGTGCTCGCCCTCAACGCGATTCCGGCCGGGGATGACCAGCTTAGCTTGTGGCTCTCGACGGATGATGCGGCCTCCTGGACCGTGTTCCGCATTGTCGAGAACGCGACGCGGGCCTGTGAGCCCGCGCTTATCCAAGGGCGCGATGGTCTGGTGCACATGACCTACGTGTGTCTCAACGGAAACATCAAGCACGTGGCCGTCAACGAGGCATGGATTTGGGACCACGCCCTCATTCACGAGGACCTCAAACCGGCCAACGTTATGCCCCCACTGCCGCCTCTGGAACCTGCGGGGGTGTTGCCGATTGTGGTCGAGCCGTTTGCCGAACACGTCCGGGGCTTTGTGTTGGGTGCGCCGGAGGAAGAAATCACCAACATCAAGATCAATGAGGAGGGCGAACTCCTGGTGAAAACTGAGCCTCGCACGGCGTTGAAGGACGACAGTCAGGTCAACGCCCTGGCCGAGTATGAAGGCTTGATTTGGTATGGCACCGATACGGGGCTCTACGCACTGGCCGCCGACAATGACATGGGCATCCGCCAGGAGGCCTACGGCGTGGACGGCCCGCTGGCCTCGAAAGTGACCGCACTGGCCTTCGACTCGCAAGGCACGCTGTGGGTGGGTACACCGCTGGGGCTGAGCCTGCTCGAGCCCGACAAAACCTGGCGGCATATCCGAGGCAAGGACGGACTGCCGGTCGAGGACGTAACCGCGCTGGCGATCGACGAGCAGGACCGGGTGTGGATCGGCACGTCGCGCGGCGCGATCCTGTACTTGCCCAACGCCGAAGCGCGGCAGTGGTTCTACCGTGCGGGCAGGCGGTACCTCCCCGGCGACCACGTAAAGGCCATCGCGCTGGCACCGGGCGGCATACTGGTCTACTTCCTCACGGACGGCGGCATCGGCCGGCTGGACGCCGCCACCGTGACGCTCGAGGAGAAAGCGCGCATCATCGAAAACCGGCTCAACGAGCGGCACAGGCGAATGGGGCTGGTCGCGGAGTGTATCGTGGACAACCCGGATGCCCCAAGTTCGTTTACCATCCACGATTCCGACAACGACGGGCTCTGGACCGCCTATCACGTCGCGGCTATGGCGCTATGCTATGGCGCGACAGGCGACGAATCGGCCAGGAAGTCCGCACGGGAGAGCATGCACGCGCTGTACACGCTGCAAAACGCCTCCGGCACACCCGGGCTAGTTGCGCGCAGCGTGGTCCCGGCCGAGGAGGGCAAGAACAAGAGCGCCCAGTGGCGGCCCACGCCCGACGGGACGATGTATTGGAAGAGCGACACGTCCAGCGATGAGATCGATGGGCATTACCTGGCATTCTATACGTATTACCAGCATATTGCCCGGTTCGACCAGGAGGAGCGAGAACTGCTCGTTCAGCAACTGCGCGCCGTGTCAGATTATATCGTCGACAACGGCTACCAGCTCATCGATTGGGACGGCCAACGCACGCGATGGGGCTTCTGGGACCCGAAATCGCTCAATGAAGACCGCCGACACTACCTCGAAAGCGGGCTCAATAGCTTACAGATACTGATGTTCCTCAAAGTGGCGCAATACATCACGGGTGACGCGAAGTATCACGAGCATTACAGCCGGCTCATCGCCGAGCATGACTACCTGGGCAACGTGTTGTTGGAAAAGAAACTCTTCCCGGACGAGAAGAACCATTCGGACGACCAACTCGCATTTGTGGCGTGGTATCCCATCCTCCAGTTGGAGCACGATCCGCAGGTCAGGCGCGCACTCGTGAACGCCGTCCGCCGACATTACGAGGTGGTCAAACCCGAGAACTCCAGTTTCTACACTTTCGTCTGCGCCACCGTCGATCCCGGCAACGCGGACATCGATGCGGGCATCGAGAACTTGCGCCAAATCCCCACGAACCGGCGCCACTACCGCACGATCAACAGCACGCGCGACGATATCACTTGGGCGCGGCGGCCCAATCGCTTCGGCCGGCCTGTGCTGGCCCACGTCCTGCCTGCGGACGAACGGGATTTCGCCAAGTGGAATCGCGATCCGTACGAGCCGGACCACGACGGCGATGGCCGCCACGAAGACGACGGGGCAGCGTACCTCCTCCCTTACTGGATGGCGCGCTACCACGGTTTTATCGCCGAGCGCGAGGCACAGGCCGGTGCGAAATAGCTTCCTTTGCGTCGATTGTGCTCGCAAGGTCTTCGGACCTCTTGCGGCCACGTAGTGCCTGATACGTGGCCTCGCGAATGGCGATGCCGATTTCTCCCTGCTAAACCGAGGGCACGACGCCAAATTCGATACGTTGACAGAATCGCCTGGATTCGGAGTGCTGTAGTTGGCCTACAGCGCCTTAGATAAAACCCGGTGTGCTTTTGTGGCATCCCTCTGGCTGTCGAATGCAAGGTAGAAAATGCATTTGCGGCCGATGGCGGCAGCCGAGATACCGCGCATGTTTATGCCGGCATCCGCCAGGGCGCCGGTCAGCCTGGCCCCGAGGCCCTTTTTGTCTGGACCTTCAACCCGCAGTGCCCGAAGGTCATCGGCCTTGGACAGTCCTGCCTTCTTGGCCGCCTGGAGCTGAGCTGCGCCTTTCAACGGCGCGACAAAGACGATGCCGGTTCTTGGTTTGTCCCGCCGGGCCAATACAAACTCGAGCTGTGCTCCGGCTTCCGCCAGCGGCTCCAACCTCGCGGCCACAGCCCCCGGCCTGTCTGCAATCATTGCGCTCCAGACGTCGACCTTTTTGATACTGTAAGCCATGTCTGCCTCCTTAATGTTTTTCGCCACACTTTTCCATTTTGTTCTATCGGATTGCAGTATACCATGAACTCGCGGAAACTGAAAACAGAACTCTCGAAAGACGGCGTGGAACGGCTTTCGTGTAAGGGGGTCTTGCGGACTGTAGAACAGGTGCGTCCGGGAAGGGCAGTCCGATGCGCCGAATCCCGGAGGTCCTTGTTCGAAGATCGAGGAGAGGGCCTCGGCCAGTTGGCGCTCCTGTCGTCGGGATGAACGGATGGGTAACGCCGTAATCTCGTCTGCTTCTGTTGTGAGATAGTCAATGTGCCAGCGAAGGGGCTTTCGCTTCCTCTTATGCCGCGCTATGCGCGCGGATAGATTCTTCATGGCAGAGCCCACGTACAGATAGTAGCCCTTGCGAAAGTGAAACGTGCCCAACCTGCCTATCTCGATGCGCTTGGCCTCCTTGAGGCGCACTATGAGGAAATAGCTTCCCCGGTCGTGAACCTCGCGCTGCAAGCAGTCCCGCGGAATCTCCAAAACCTTCTTCATGGGTATATGTGGCACAGCCTTCTTCATGGGTATATGTGGCACAGCCGCCCCCGGCTGTGGTGTCGCCATTCTCCCAACATTGTCAAGGTGCTTTCAACCAAAGGAGTTGACAGCCTTGCAGCGGGCAAGTACTATTGGCCCAATGAATAAGAAGAACTGTGCTGGCGAAGTTCTCCTCGTCAGCGGTTCAGGAAAAGGCGCAATGAAAATGCTGGCAGAAATGCAGGGGGTTTCGCCCGAGGCCAAAAGGCTCCTGGACGACATAAGTGGGGTGATTCACGGGCTCCTGCCTACGGCCACGATATTGCTTTATGGCAGCGTAGCCCGGGGAATGCCGCGCTCGGAGTCGGATTACGATATTCTTGTGCTTACCGATTCTCCCTTGTCTCGTGCCGAAGAAGACACAGTTATGGACGCGGTATTCGACTTGGAACTCGAGCGCAAGGCTGTCATTTCCACGCTCTTCTACGCCAGGGATGAATGGGATATGCCGGTTCGGCGCGTCTCACCCTTTCACCAGGAAGTCGAGCGGGATGCGATCGTCCTATGAAGTCCGAGGAAATCAAGTATATCCGTTATCGCCAGGCGCGGGCCGGCGAAACGTTGCGCGAAGCCGAACTGACACTTAAAAACGGCCATCTGCATGGCGCGGTGAACCGAATCTATTACGCGTGTTTCTACGCCGTTTCCGCGCTACTGTTGACGGACGGACTTTCTTCGGCAAAACACAGTGGTGTCAGATCCTTGTTCGCCCACAATTGGATAAACACAGGCAAATTCCCCAAGGAGATGGGAAAGTTCTATCACCGCATTTTCGAGCACAGACAGAAGGGCGATTACGACGATCTCGTCACTTTCAGCGGAGACGAGGTTGAACAGTGGTTTTACCAAGCCAAAGCATTCGTGAGGGAAATAGCCAAGCGGATTGAAGGACAACTGCAACAGAAACCTGAAAAAGAATAGTCGGTTGGACAAGAAGGCCGAGACCGTTTCTGTTTACTCATGCTGACTTCGCTACGACGCCGTGACCGCACTCGGATCGACCTTTAGCGAGGATGTTATTGAACAGCTTCCGCGCCCGCTCAACCCACTGCTCAGTCATTCCAAGGGTGATCCCGTCGTTTGTGTCATTATTTGTGTTGACCTGTGCTTAACATCTGTCGAAAAAGTGCCAGTGGGGCACAGCCGCCCTCGGTTGTGTCTTCGGTGGACACTGCGATCCCAGTTTTCCCGACTTTCACGGGGTGACTTTCCACGAACCATCCTCGAACAAGACCAGGCGTTTCTCGCCGTGGGGGTATTTGAGCTCGATCCAGGGCAAGGCGGCGCGGGCGGCATCCTCACCGATCTGGAAA
>CAYRLQ010000018.1:0-6202 GCA_964425145.1 uncultured Nitrospiraceae bacterium | reverse complement strand
AAACGTACGTTACGCGGCCGTCACGGCATTCGGCGCGCTGGTTTCGGTGGATGCCGCCGCGTGGTTCCCGGAGCAGAATCGGCACGGCGCTCCGGCGCTGCGCCCAAGGTCCCGCTAGGCGGCACGTAACGCGCACCGTAGCGCCGTCCCGCTGGGCGGCCTCGAGGGTCCCTCGCCATTGGGCCACGGGGGTCGCGCCGATCTGCGCCTTGATGTCTTCCTGATAGTTTCGCCACGTGGGCCGGCTGGTGGCGGTACGACGGGCAAGTTCATCGGGTGGCACGCACGCCGGGGCGCGCAGTGCGAGCATGACCACAAGGGCACACACTGACACCCCTAAAAACCCTATGACGATGGTGCGTAAGGACACGGCTCAAAACTAGCGCTCGGTGCGGCGCCGGTCGACGAATACGACGCTGTGCGCGTCGGGCTGGGCCATCTGCCTGACCTGGCCCAGCACCTCGAACATCCTGTTAGCGCTCTTGAATTTGCGGTACCGGGTATGTGCCACGCCGACGGACAGGGCCATGAGCGGCCACTTGACGTCGCGGCCACGGTTGTCAAGGGCCATGATGTAGCCTTGCGCAACTTCCTGAGACGTGTAAAGTTCGTGCACGCCGCGTTCGAAGCTCTGGAGCAGCGCGTGGCAGAAGCGTTCATAATCCTCAAGGTTCACCACAGCCACGAAGTGACCGCTGCCCATGTGGGCGATGAAGCTCTCATAAATCCCCATGCTTCGTGGCAAGCCAATCAGGATTTGGGTCATAAACTCGAGCGCGCGTTTCTGACCCTCAGCACCGCGCGCCGTGCAATAGGGCTTGAAGCCCACCATATTGATGTAGATCACAGCAATTGAGATGCCGCGCGCCAGGCGGAGGTCGATCTCACGTTTGATCGCGTCAGTTCCGGGCAGTTTGGTTATTGGATTACGTGCCTCAATCGAACTCAGGAGCGCGCCCATGGCCCCGACCTTCTCCATCAGGTCATCGAGTTTGAACGGTTTAATCAGGTGATCGTCTGCGCCCTGCTCCAGCCCATGGAGAATTTCTGGTTCCTCACCCAGCGCCGTCAAAATGAGAATCACTGTCTTATACAACTCGGGGTCCTTGCGGAGCTTGCGGCACATTTGATACCCCGTCATTCCGGGCAACATAATGTCAACGATAGCAATGTGCGGTTTGACCCGTTTGGCAAGCTCGAAGGCGCCCTCACCCGTATTGATCACGAAGGTCTGGTGTCCTTCGGCGGTCAGTTTCGCCTTGACCGTTTCGGTAAGATCGACGTCCTCATCAATCAGAATAATCCTGCTCATGAAAACCATTCCCGCATCCCAACGCGAAAAACGCACTTCGCATTATAACCCGGTATAGAGTACCTAGGCAAGGGATCGAATAAGCCAAATCCAACCTACCCGTCATTGCGAGGAGCGAGCGAAGGGAGCGACGCGGCAATCTCTTTAGGCACAGTGGCTTAACTCAGGCGAGATTGCTTCGCTTTCGCTCGCAATGACGGGTAGGTTGGATTTGGATTATTGGCGAGTTGCCTTGACGGATAGTAGGCGGTATGTTAGGATTGACTCTGTTGTGCGGTGTTTGAGGGAACGTGTGATGAAACGATTGCTGCTATTGCTTTTGGTGGGAGCGCTTGTGCTCCCCGCATGTGAAGAGGAACCACCGCCGCCAGAAGACATGCCGCCACCCGAGCCGTCGCCGGAGGAAATCTACCGCGAAATCGCCACGGCTATTCAACCGTTAAATGACCCGCTGGTGGGCGGCCCAGCGCTGAATCCCGATCGCAAACAGCAGGTCCTGGACGGACTTCGTGCGGCCAAAGCGAAGCACCAAATGAGCGATAACGGCAAGATCGCATTGTCGCATATCAGCCGTGATATCGAAACGATCATGATGGAGGCCAAGAAGCAGGAGTACTGGAGACTGCTTCTGGGAGCGTCCGAGGCTTACGAAATTCTGGCCCCTGGCAACGCCAAGTCCCGCCGGTACATGGAAATTGCAGAAACGCAACTGGCCCGGCCCAAGGTGAAGGTCAAGGGCTTTATCGAAGACAAGGTGACCAATGACACCTATGTATTTTTGGACGTGAAGCTGCCCGGTAGCGATTGGGTCACACAAGAGCCCGTACGTGAGGGCGAGGAATTCCTCGAACCGCCGCACACGCTCCGACTGCTCGAAATCATCGGGAACAACAAGGGCGTGAGACTCGAATACTTGGCCATCGAAGGCGATACGTTCGACGTCGATGCTCCGTAAACCCGCCGCCCGAATCCACCTGACAGGTCCTATGAGCCCGTAACACGGAGAAGAAGGCATGCTGAAGCAACGTCTGACCCATCCTGAGATTCTGCACGCCCTGGCCGCGGCGGGCCACGGCTCGAAGGTCCTTATCGCCGACGGCAACTACCCGGCTAGCACGAAGTTAGGCGAGAATGCCTCGCTGGTTTACCTGAACCTCGCGCCGGGCAGACCGACCGTGACCGAAGTCCTGGATATTCTGCTCACAGCCATCGCAGTGGAAGAAGCGGCTGTGATGGAACCCGATGAAGGACCCGAACCCCCTATCTTCCAGGAGTTCCGCAGCTTGATACCGTATGTCGCGTTGACCAAGTTCGGCCGGTTCGAGTTTTACGAAGAGGCCGGCGGGCCGGACACGTGCCTACAGATCGTCACGGGAGAACAGCGGCTCTATGCTAACCTCCTGCTAACCATCGGTGTGATAATGCCGTAGACCGGCGACTGGTTGCCAATACTTCGATTCCAAGCCCTCCTTGAGCATGCTAGTGGAGCATGCCTCTTTAGATTGCAGGGATTTTAGCCATTTCCCCAGTATTTTCTTGACAGGGTCGGTGAACTGTGCTAGACTGCAAATGTGAGCTAAACTGCTGTCGCGACTAAAGTTTTCACACGTGCACGGAGGTGAGCCAAATGGCCGACGATATGCCCCAAAACGATAAAGGACAGCCCGAGGAAGAAGAGCAGCAGCCCAAGCAAGAGGATTTTGGCGCCTTGACGGAGGGAGAAGGCGAGGACGACACTGCGGGGAATCTGCCCCCGTTGAGCTCTCTCGATTCATCGGCGGACAGCGGTTTTGATTCGGACATGAGTCTGCCGCCTTTAGGCAGTTTGGATTTCGAGAGCAGCGCGGAGGATTCATCGGGGGGACTGCCGCCGGTAGAAGAGCTCTCGGTGCAAGAGCCCACGCCCACGGGCGGCGCCATCAAACCCCCACCCCCCGGTTTCGAGGCGGCCAGGCGCGGTGAGGGTCCGGAGACTGAACCGGCTACCCCCGCAGCAGAAAGTGGTTTCCAGGACCTGAGCGCGGATAGCCATTTCCCTGAAGTTTCGTCGGAGATCAGCCCAGGTCCGGATTCGGACATGGAAACGCCGATGTTCGATAGCGCGTTTGGTGGGGACGACATAAATCTGGGCGGGGAAATGACGCCCGCACCCACGCAGACCGTGGATACACCCTTGTTCGATACCACGGCAGAGACCCCTGCCCCCGGCGGCGCTGAAGCGGGGCTGGCGTTCGACGAGGGGGCGTTCGACTTGGGCGAGGGGGAAGCCTTTGAGGCAGGGGGCACCCCGATGCCCGATTTCTCGCAGGACACGGGCATGCCGCCAGAAGCGGCTCCAATGGCTGAGGCCGAGGAAGTGCCCATGGAGAGAGCGAAACCTGCGCGCGGTGGTGGCCCGGGCGTCCTCGTAACCGTCGGTATCGGGTTGGCGGCTGTCATCATCGGCATTATTGGGGGGCCATTTGTGGCAGCCAAGCTGAGCTTCCTGCCAAATCCGACTGCCAAGGAGCTCCAAGCGGCCCAAGAGCAGGTCGCTATGCAACAAAGGCAGATCACTAAGCTGACCCAAGCCCAGCAAGACCGAGAAGGCCCCGCGCTGACGCCTGAGCAGATCGATGAGATGATCGAGCAGCGCGACGGGCTGCAGGCTGCCATCGACATGTTGACAACGCAACACGACGAGGCCGGCGCCAAGTTCAACAGTCTTCGCGACGACCTGGCGATGATTACAGAGGAGATCGAGGCGAAGAACGAAGAATATGTTGAGACCCAAGATCACTACGAGGAACTGGTCAATGAGACCTCAATCGTCAGGGCCAGGCACATGGGCTTGCGGGCGGAAGTTGACCGGTTGACGGGACAGGTCGGCGAGTTGGAGGATGCCGACGCGCGGCGGCTGGCTTCAAAAGAGGCGCTTGAACATGATATCGAACGCTTGGCTGTCGCCGTCAAGGAGGGTATCCCGCTCACGCCGGAGAAGTACGCGCGTTCGGCGCGGCTGGCAGCGGTCGAGGAGCTGAAGGCGAAGGCGGAGGCGGCTAAGTGGGTGACGCCAGAGTTGCTTAAGGCGTATACAGAGCTCTATCAGCGCGAGATGGAAATCGCATCGACGAAGAGTTACTTCTTCGCCAATATTCCCGTGACCGACAGGCTCGGCTCGATGCAAATGAAGTGGGCCGAGTGTCTGATGATCGGCAATTGGGCCGTTTACTACCGGACGCTCGACGGTAAGAACATCGGCATCTACGAAGACGTGGCGGAATCGGGTCCGCCGCGGTACGCGTTCCGAGAGGGTCTCGAGGGGCACGTAAAAAAGATGCTCGAGAGCCAGATTTTCGATTCGCGCGTTGAAGATTACGAAGCGAAGGTCAAAGTGCTCGCCCAAAAACAGTCGATTCGAGAAAGCGAGACCAGTTTCCAACAAGCATATAATTCGCTCTGACCTAACTGAAGGTGCAGTATCCGGGGCGTGCTTAACAAAATGGCATGCCCCTTTTTCATTGATGACTGAGGCCATTTCCCCACCAGCAGACAGCTATCGCCGGAAGTGCATCAAGGGCGGGTAGAACTTGTATAAGCGCATGAGCCACTTGGTGAAGGGTGACAGGAACAATTCAGTGGCGTCGTTGGCAATGGCACGTTCGAGCCGCCGTGCGAATTGCTCGACAGGCGCCTGGCCGGCCGTGGCGAGCTTATCCACCGCGATGGACGAGAGGGCCACGTTCATCACGTGGATGCCCGTTCCTTTCAGCTCGATGCGCAGGGCCTCGGACATGCCATTTACGGCAGCCTTCGAGATGCTGTAGACCGTTTGGGCCGGATTGGGCTTGCAGCCGGCCAGAGAGGAGATGTTGACGACCATCCCGCCGCCGCGCTCAAGCATCATCGGCACGACCAGCCGGGTTAATTGCAGAGAGCCGATGACGTTGGTCCGGATCTGGCCGTCGATCTCGTCGAGGGAACTCTCGAGCAAGGGCTTGGAAGTGACATCGGCGGCGTTGTTGATGAGTACGTCCACGCCGCCGACTTCGGTGCGGATGGCCTCGGCGAGGCGTTCAAGCGTGTGCGGCACGCGCAGGTCGCAGGGCTGGTAGAAACAGGCCGCCCCCGCCTCCTGAACCAGCAGCGCCGTCTGTTGCAAATTGGCCCCGTTGCGTGCAGCCAAGACGAGCCGTGCGCCCCTCTTGGCGAAGTAGAGGGCCAAGAACCGGCCTATTCCCTGCGAGGCTCCGGTAATAAGCATGGTTTTCCCGGCAATGTTCATGGCGTCTTCTTCCTCTTCTGGGCGACAATCGCGAATTTGTTGGGCCGTCGGCGGAACCACCACGCCAGGACCAGCACGAAGGGCGCCTTTAACAGGCGCTGCCACAGCGGAAACACGCCGCGCTCGACCTGAAGACCCTCGATGCGCATGGGCGTCTGCCGGTGCACGTATCCGAGGCGGTTTAAGTGAGGTAGAAGTTCGACGGGGTCGATGGCAGGCTCGTTGTCGCAAGGGGCCGCCCGGATGGGCGAGCTGGGCGCCTGGATCCAACGGATGAAAGGGTTGCGTGCATCAGGTTCCACGACAACCAGTGTGCCCCCGGGCCGAAGCACACGGTCGATCTGCCCGAAAACAGCGTCCCACTGCCGTCCCAGATGATGAAGCACGTCGATGCAGTAGACCGTGTCAAAAGCGGCTTCGGCGAACGGGAGGCCCCCGAGCACATCGCCTACCACTGCGGGCGTGCCTCGGCCGGCCGCAAGCGCCACGCAGCGAGGGGAGACATCGAGCCCCACGACACGTTCCGCATCGAGAGCAGCGGCAATGGCGCCGTCGCCGCAACCGATATCCAGCAGGCGTCCTTTCCGATCGACTAGTGCGTTAAGCTTCTCCAGCGCCCCGGATGA
>CAYRLQ010000017.1:0-26917 GCA_964425145.1 uncultured Nitrospiraceae bacterium | reverse complement strand
AGGCGCGGTGGTCTGAAAGGGCTAAGGTTTGATAGGCGGAGATTGACTATGAAGCATATACGGAAGGTCACCGTAGTTCGCGAGGATGTATTGAGGAGTGCAGCGCGTCCCGTGCCCGACTTTGCCGATGCGAAGACCGACTTCCAGAACGCCGTTTGGAGGGCATGGGAGGACTATCTCATGGCGAAGAAGAACGAATTGACGCTGGCATAGATCGACGACGTGCCAGGCTTCCGGGGCATGGGATAACGGTAGGGTCACGCTCCTGCGTGACCGATGCGTGACCGAAAAAGGCCCGTGGGTTATCTAGGTCGAGCAGGAGCTCGACCCTACCTCTTCGCGGGGCGCCCCGGCATATCTTTGGGGGGAAGACAGGGCTAAGGCGCGCGAACCAATCCACTCAGGCTCCCTTGATCAACGTATAGACCACAAACGCGGGGGTGCTTCTATGATCACGGGCGAATACGGTGTCATTCGCACCGCCGAGCAAGACGATGCCGTTGCATTGAAGCGGCTTTACGATCCGAGTCAGCCCCGGTCGGCCCTCCTTGACCGCAAGCGCGAGTTGCTCGTGCCCACGCTCGACGAGCTGCGGGAACTGCTCAATCACAAGGAGTCCAAGCGCGGCGTTTTTTACACGGTCGAAGACCGTTGCGGTGAGGTGCACGGTTTCTGTTTGCTCCGTGGCGCCCAGCCCGAGGTTTCCTACGCTGAATTCGTGGTGATGTTCTTCGAGGACGCCGATTACGCAACCCCGCTGGCCGATGAGACATTTGGGTTCCTGGCGCAGCGTGCCTTCGTGCAACTGAAACTGAACAAGGTCGTGGCCCAGTGCCTGGACGGGGAAGCGGCCTATCGGGATTTCTTAGTATGCCATGGGTTTGAGAGCGAGGGCGTGCAGCGCGACGTTCTGTTTAACCAGGGCCGCTGGTACAGCCTGGAATCCCTGCAATTATCAGCCGTCAGTTATCAGGGCTCAGGAGGGGCATAATGCCCATTAAGACGGCGATATTTATTCGGCGCGCCGAACGCGACGATCTCGATACCGTCGTGGCGTGGATGGAACAGTCCGACTTCACCCAGTTCCTATATGGCGACACGGCCCGCTCCCCCAAGCAGATTCGCGAGCAGATCGTCTCCATGCTCGGCCGGAGCGCAGGCCACCCGCTGCCCGGCGGCATCTACTTGCTGATCGATTCCGAGGCCTACGGGCTTATCGGTATGCTTTCGTTGCAGAATCTAAGTTGGCGCAACCGCTCGTGCAATATTGACTTGTACATCGGGAACAGGGACCTGCGGAACCGTCTTGTGGCGTCGCTGGCGGCGTTTCGTGCGATCGCATATTGCTTTGATGAGCTCAATCTCCACCGCGTTGGCGCCTACATCTACGCGTTCAATGCACCCTCGTGGCGCTTGTTCGAGAAACTCGGCGCAGTTCGCGAATTGACGTTGCGCGACCACGTGGCACGGGATGGAAAGCTCCACGACTTGTATGGCTATGGGTTGTTACGTTCGGAGTTCGAGGCCTTTTGCAAGAAACACGCCCAACTGATCGAACGCTCTGAAATCACTATGGCCCGGCCGGAAGGGTCCGTTGCCGAAGCTACCGGGACAACCGAGGCGGCTGGCGCCACGGAGGCGCCCCAGTGAGCCTGGCTTTTCTGGTGCTGTTTGTCATGTACGTAGTACACGCCGTGATGGCCCACCGGCGTGAAGACGCCGAACGCTCCCGGTTCACCAAGATTGCGGGCCTGCTTTTACAGACGCCGCTGTTTGGCATCGCGTGTTACTTTGCGGCACGCCAGGGCGTCTTCTCACGCCATTTGGTTTCGCCTCCGCACATCGGCGCCGGGCTGCTAGCCGGGCACCTCATTTTCGGAATTTCGCTGCTCGTGACCCACCGGTCCTGCCGTGCGGCCGCCATCCAGTTTTTCGATCTAAGTCCATTATGGCGGTTCATCGTCGACAATCCTCCGATGCTGATGCGCTTCCTGGGGGTGAGCGCCGGCGAGGAACTGATCTACCGTGTCGCCGCCCAGCCCCTCGTGATAGAAAACACCGACAGTCGCATCATCGGCATCCTCATCGTAGCAGGCGCTTTTTCGGTGGTCCATCGGCACTTCTTGAGCAACCCGCCAGGGCAATCAATCGAGTTTGCCGGGTTCGCAATCCTTATCGGCGTGTTGTACTATTGGACGGGCAGCTTGATCCTGGTCCTGGTGATTCACGCTGTTCGCAACATCGAGATTGCCTATCTTGAACAGATTGTGAAGACCGAGGAACTGGACAGTGACACCCCGGGTGCAAACCCGCGCGAGCGGTCGTGTTTGCACAATACGCCGGAGCGCACATGAACAGGGAATACCTAGTTGAGTTGGACGAGGTCACCAAAACCTTTCACACGCGGCATTTTTTCCAGAAGGATGACGTTGCGCAACGACGGCATTTCTATCAAAAGCGCACCGTCCATGCGGCCAAACACGTTGGCTTCGGTATCCGGCCGGGGGAAATCTTCGGCTTGCTCGGCCCCAACGGCGCGGGTAAGACCACGACGGTGAAAATGATCTCCGGCCTGGTGCGGCCCGATAGCGGTGCGGTATACGTGGACGGGTTGCACGTCGAACGCAAGCGCCTACAGGTGTTGCGCAAGGTGGGCGTGGTGCTCGAGGGCACGCGAACCAGCATCTGGCCGTTAACCCCACTCGAGAACCTTGCCTATTACGGCAACTTGAAAAACGTCAAGGGACGCATTCTCAAGCAGCGCGCCCGCGAATTGCTCAACTTCATCGGCCTGGAGGAGAAGGCCCAGGTGCAGGTCCGCCGGCTCTCGCGTGGCGAGAAGCAGAAACTCGCCGTCTGCATTGCGCTTATCGCGGACCCGCCGGTGGTCTTGCTCGATGAGCCCACCACCGGACTTGACGTCCAGAGCAGCCGCAGCATCAAGGACAGAATCCGCGAGATGACCCGCAACCAGGGTAAGAGTGTCCTGGTGACCACGCACGATATGCACGTTGCCCAGGAATTGTGCGGCCGCATTGGCATTATCAATAAAGGGGAATTGGTTGCCTGCAAGCCGACCGAGGAGTTGCTGGGCCTGTTCTCGGATCAGGCCTTCGAGTTCCGCGTAGACCGCCTCCCCGACGCCTCGGAGTTTGCCGATGTTCCAGGCGTCTACAAAGTCATCCCGCTCCTTATGGAAGGCGACGAGCCTGTGCTGGTGGTACAGGTGGATTCCGAACCCGCGAGGCGCTCCAAAGCGCTCTACGGCACTGTCGCCCGTTTGAGAGAGCGAGGTTACACCCTGCACTCCATCAGCGAGCGTCAGCAAACGCTCGAGAACGTGTTTCTGCACTTGACCGCGAGTTAGATATGCAAAGTGTGAACCCAGAACCGGCAACTGATAACTAAACATCATGGGTTTTGTGCTAGTCGTAAAAGCAGAATTGGTCCGCACGTTTATTATCATGCGGCGGTACTGGTTTCGGACGCTCACCGGCATGGTCATCAGCTATGGGATCCTGATCATGATGATCGTAGGGTTCGTTGGGCAGCGAGATGCGATTGATCAACAAGTGGCGGTGCGGTTAACGGACCCTGAAAAGGCGACAAACTGGGCGCTGGGATTTATCATCGGCATGTTTGCGTTCGGCATAGTAGGCATGTTCAGCCAGGGACTCCAGGCCATGGCACAGAACGGGCAACTCGAACAGTTGTGCATGAGCCCCCACGGGCTCGTGACCAATTTCCTGGCGCGCACGGTCGTGGGCGCCGTTTCGAATATCCTCTCCTCGGCCATTCTTATCTGGCTGATCGCCAAGACCTTCGGCGGTACGCTTCACGCGGATTTCGTTCCGACTTTGGCCCTCCTCGCGCTGACTTTTGTCAATCTGCTCGGCTTCGGGTTCTTTGTCGGCGGGCTGGTGCTCGTTTTTAAGCAGACGGGGCGAATCGCCATCATGATCCGTATGGCCCTGTTTGCGCTGGCCATCGCCGCGACGGATAAGATCTCGGAGTGGCCCATCGTCGCGCAGTGGGTCGCGCACGCGCTCCCGATTACCGACGCGGCCATCTGCCTCAAGTACGTGCTCATCCACGGGCAGACGGTCAACGGCGCGTACAGCTCCGTGTTCACCCACCCCTCGTTCTACTTCTTAATCGCCAATTGCATATTCTCAACGCTGATTGGCATCTCGTGCTTCCGGCTGATGGAGGACTGGAGCCGCAGCAAGGGAACTCTGGGAGCGTATTGATGCCCCGAGAGCTCATCCATCGTTTTGAACAAGACGGGAAGCGCTATGCGATCGACCCCGAAACCTGTTTCTGTTTCGAGCCCGACGCGATCTCCTGGGACGTACTGGCGTATTACCCCCTGACACCGGCCAATCGCATCTATCACGAGCTCGGCAATAAGTACGGCGTTGCGGAACTGGCGGAGGTGATTGGCGAGCTCGAATGGCTCCGCGCGACGAAATCGATCCTGCCTATACCGAAAAAGGAAGACTTCCAGAAGGACTTCGAGGTCCGGCGTGGCCTGAAGCGCCTCACCATCGCCCTGGCGCGCCAGGCGCCAAAAACACGCCCGGCTAAGCGCGGCTGGTTCGGGCGGGCGGCGCGTGTGCCTTCGGACGGCGCGGGAGAGATCGCACGCCGTGCCGTGGCGTTGCTGGTGGGCCGGTCCGAGACGGAAAAGGAACTCGAGCTCGAATTCACTGAAGAACGCTATGTGCATGACCCGGACCGCATTGCCGAATTATGCGCCTACGCGCTGAAGACCGCCAAACTAGCTGGAAAAACGCTCACCGCAGCAGTCCACGTGACCAATCTCGAGCTCGCCAGGCCGCCTGAGCCGCTCCGAGGCCATACTCTCGACGCCAAGCTGGAACTGCAACACGCCTCGGACGTGTTGCGCCACGTGCGCGCTTTGGCAAAGGCCAGGGCAGACACATTGGCAGGATGGCTGAAGGTGCTGCAGCACGCCGGGGAAGATGCGACCGGGCGCATTGTGGTTCGCCCGAACCATCCCGCCTTCGCCGAGGCCGTCGAGGCGCTCGACAAGACAGGCTTCGGCGTCATCGAGCTCGATATGGACGGCGCTTACGCGGCTCATCCCGAACTGGAGCCGCAGGCTATGCTCGAGGGCATGCGTCAGTCGGCCGTCTATTATGCGCAGCGCCTGCTCGAGCATCACTATTTCAGGCTTGACCCCATCGCCTCGCTGTTCTGGCGCATCTACCAGGGCACGCCGCAGCCGCGCTCCGACCTTGCCGGCACCAACGAACTCGCGATTGATGACAAAGGTGATATCTATCCCTCACGGCGGCTGGTGGGGATCGAGGAATTCCGCGTCGGGTCCGTGGCCGAGGGAACCATCGACGAGGACAGCCTCAAGCGCTTCGACGATGTCGGGGCGCTGACCACGCCGGCCTGTATCCGCTGCTGGGCCCGCAACCTGTGCGGCGGCGGCAACACGGCGGTTCACCGCGCCTTCACCGGCTCGTTCAGGACGCCCCACGAGCCCTGGTGCGACGCGCAGCGCGCCTCGATGGCCGCCCTGGTTTCCGCGTTCAACGTGCTTTCTTCCAAAGGCGTCAATTTCACCCGGGTTTATAGCACATTGGGCGGCACGGCCAAGCCATCCCTGTTCACCATGGCCCGCGCGGCGTTCCGGATGAGTATAGGCGTACGGCCTGTCGAAGAGGCCGATGCGGAGCCCCTGGCGGCCTGGGAAAACTGGAATTCCGCCGCCTACTTTGTGTGCAATGAGACCGGTCTGCTCCTGGCAACGAAATACGACCGTGAAATGGACGTGCTCCATTCCAGAGGCATCGATCAGGAACTCGTCCTGATCCGCAAGAACGGGGAGCCCTTTGGCCTGCTCAAGGTGCGCCCGGAACGCTTCCCAGGCACGGCGTGGGGCTGGGTATACATGCGCGATGAGGCCGATTATGCCTCGGAAGGCATCCGGAAGAGTTTCCGCTTCATCCTCGAAGAGGCCGGCGCTGAGCAGGCGATCCGCCGGCTCCTCGTGCTTGCCACCCCGACCGAGAAAAGCCTCCGGGAGTTTCTCCAAGCCGTTGGCTTCGAGCCCAAGGGCGCCCTCCGGGAGGCCCTATATCTCCACGGCGCCTACCACGACGTCGCCGTGTACGGCATCAGTCTCGACCAGCTATAGGCCCTTCTGTCCCCGAAACTTATCCCTGAGACATTCAGGTTCCTGGGCTTCACGCACATCTGCGGCAAGACGCGCCGAGGCAAGTTCTGCGTGCTCTGCGCCTCTGCGTGCGCCTCTTGGTTCCTGGTGGACGCTATTGCGCTAATAATTCGTTTCGTAGGCGGGTCATTATCAAAAGTCATCCCCAAGTCTCCGTCATCTCCATATCCCCTTTTCTTACACGACCGGTAATGTCAGAGCAGCACCCTTAGAAACAGGAGCGAGGTGTGCGCCAGCCGCATGCAGAGCCGTTTTTGACTTGGTCTTCAGGGCTTGATATACTGCGTGAACTGTCTCGGAGGTCGACGTAGGTCTGTGAGATTAGCCCACCGGCCTGGGACGAACCCGTGCGCATGTGTGTGTTGCGGGGCTCAATGGGTTTTCTGCTGGGGAGTCGGCAAGTGGTAAGCCACCGGGTTTTGGTCCCGGCATTCGCAGGTTCGAATCCTGCCTCCCCAGCCACTGTGTTGCCTGGTTGATGTAAGTAAGGACGAGCGTAATGGCTCGCTGTCTCGTTTGAGGTAAGAGACTATGGCTTATGCTGGGGAACTAAAGGTATTCAGCGGCAACGCGTCGGAAGCGTTGACGGCGGGCATTTGCGCGCATTTGGAGGTGGCTAAGGGCAAGGCGACTGTCGGCAGGTTCAGCGACGGGGAAATCCGCGTGCAGATCGGCGAGAATATCCGCGGCGGCGACGTGTTCATCATCAACAGTACGGCGCCGCCGGTGAATACGCACCTGATGGAGTTGCTGATAATGATCGACGCGGCGCGCCGCGCCTCGGCCGAGCGCGTCACGGCTGTGCTGCCGTATTTCGGCTATGCCCGGCAAGACCGCAAAGACCGGCCGCGGGTGCCGATCACGGCGAAGCTGGTGGCGAACTTACTGGCCGCGGCGGGTGCCAGTCGGGTGTTGACGGTGGATTTGCATTGCGGTCAGATTCAGGGCTTTTTCGACATCCCCGTAGACCATCTCTCGGGCGATGTCCTCTTCGCAAACTACATTCGCGAGCGCAACATGGACGACTTTGTCGTAGTCTCTCCTGACCCGGGCAGTGTGAAGCGGGCTCGCGAGGTGGCTAGTCGGCTCGACGCGCGGATCGTGATTGTGGACAAGCGCCGGCCTAAGGAGAATGTCGCGGAGGTGATGAATATAATCGGCGATGTGGAAGGCACGCACGCGCTGATCTTCGACGACATGATCGATACGGCGGGCACACTGGTCAACGCGGCCCAGGCGATCAAGGCACATGGGGCGATTGATGTATTCGCGTGCGCGACCCATCCGGTTTTGAGCGACTCAGCCGTGCAACGGATTGATGATTCTGTATTGGATGAGGTGTTGGTAAGTGACTCGATTCCTCTTGTGGAAACAGCGGCGGCGAGCTCGAAGATCAAAGTGCTTTCTCTCGCGCCGTTGATTGGCGAGGCCATTCGGAGAATCCACGAGGAGGAATCGGTGAGCAGCCTGTTCCGGTAGAACCGTTTTGGAGACAACGACGCCATGGAGCCGCAATCACTCAAAGTTACCACCCGGGAAGCCAACGGTAAAGGCAGTGCGCGCAGGCTCCGCGCAGCCGGTTCGGTTCCCGCTGTCCTGTACGGCGGCGGCCAGGGGGCCGTCAGCATCCAGATGAACGCGCGGGTCTTCGAGCGCCTGCTCCACTCGCATGCCGGTGAACACGCCGTTGTGCAGCTCGAGGTAGAAAACAAGCCCGAGTTGAGCACGCCTGCGCTGCTCAAGCTGGTGCATCATCATCCCGTGTGGGGCAATGTGCTTCACGCGGATTTCCTGCGGATTCGACTCGATCAGCGCATCGTCACGAGAGTGCCGATTCGCACCCAGGGCCAGGCGCAGGGCGTGCGCGACGGGGGCGTGTTGGACCACCCGCTTCACGAGGTAGAGCTCGAGTGCCTGGCCCTCGAGGTGCCCGAGGCCGTCGTGGCGGACGTGGCGGCCCTGAAAATCGGTGAGAGTGTGACCGCGGGGCAGTTGTCGCTGCCGGACAACGTGACCCTGATTACCGACCCCGAGCACACGGTCGCCGTGGTTCATGCGCCGCGCGTGGTCGTGGAGGAAGCGGCTGAGGAAGCGGAGGAAGGCGTAGCTGCCGCAGAAGAGGAAGAAGCCGCTTCCCCAGAGGTTATCAGCGAGAAAAAGGACAAGGAAGAAGAGTAGGCGTGCCGGTAGTCAGGATGCGCTGGGCTTCTTCGTGCGACGGACGGTGCGAGGCTGGGCGCGTGAAGATTATTGTGGGACTGGGAAATCCCGGACCGCAGTATCGCGGCACGCGGCATAATGTGGGCTTCATGGTGTTGGATTGTCTGGCCGCGCACTTGAATACGGCGTTCAGGCAGGAGAAGTACAGCGGCCTTATCGCCAGGGCCGACACTGATGATGGCACGCTTTTGCTGGTCAAGCCGTTGACCTTTATGAATAACAGTGGCGAGTGTGTAGCGCTGGTGACGCGCCATAATCTCCAATCGCTGGCCGACCTGCTGGTGGTGGTGGATGATGTGTACCTGCCGCTGGGGAAGCTGCGGTTGCGGCGAAGCGGCACCGCAGGCGGACATAACGGGTTGAAGTCGCTTATCGAGCGACTGGGTACGAACGCCTTTGCGCGGCTGCGTCTGGGCGTGGGAGAGGATAAGACCCGCGACGATTTGGCCGGGTATGTCCTGGGCCGCTTTACCGCGGAGGAAAAACCGATCGTCGAGAAAATGGTTGAGGGAGCCGCCAATGCCATCGAGTGCTTTCTGGGCTGTGGCATCGACCGAGCCATGGATGAGCTTAATTGACGGACCCCTCTCGCGAGGAGGGGAGCGGGTGACATGAAACGCACGATTGGTGTGCTGGTCGAGAACCGTTTCGGTGTGTTGGCCCGAGTTGCAGGGCTGTTCAGCGCCCGCGGGTACAACATTGACAGTCTATGCGTGGGCGAGACGGAGGACCCGGCGGTGTCGCGCATGACGGTGGTGGTACACGGCGACGAGGCGGTGCTCGAACAAATCATCAAACAGTTGAACAAACTGGTCGATACCATAGATGTGTTTGACCTGACGCGGGAAAGCTTTGTGGAGCGGGAGCTGGTGATTGTCAAGGTCGCTGCGGGCAGCAAACAGCGCAGTGAAGTGATCGAGATCGCCACGATTTTCCGCGCCAAGGTGGTAGATGTCACCACGGATTCGATGATTCTCGAGGTGACGGGAGCGGAGGAGAAGGTTGAGGCCTTTATCGACATGATGCGAGGTTTCGGCATTAAGGAACTGGTCCGCACGGGGGAAATCGCCATTGCGCGTTCGCCACGAGAAAACCCACCTTGATGGTTGGTTGCGCCGGCGGATAGGGAACCGGCGCCGGGGGGGTGCATTTGAATCGGGATCGGACATCTGGGGGCTATCACATGCGATGGCGCCCGCAGGCATGGGTTCGCCGCCGGGGAGGTAGCGCTTGTTGAGAACGTTGCTACGCCTACAGGAACTGGATTTGCGAATTGAAGCGTTTAAGGCGCGCGAACGCGATATTCCCAAGCAGAAGGGCAAATTTGAAATCTATCGCCAGCGCCTGGCTGCGGAACTCGAGGAACGGGAAAAGGCCTGCCGCGATCTGGCCCTCGAGCAGCGCGAATCCGAGAGCGAGATCGATCAAATGCAGACGCATATCGACAAGTATGAAAAGCAGCTCTATAGCATTAAGAAGAACGAGGAGTATCAGGCGTTGCTTCGCGAAATCGATATGCTCAAGAAGCAGATCGGCCTGAAGGAAGAACGCGTTCTCGCCATTATGATGGAGCTGGATGACGCCCAAGCCCGCCTCGAAGAGGATAAGAAGCGGATTGACGCCGAACTGCAACAGATCGATCGGCAGTTCGTCGCGATCAATGCGGAACTACAGGAGGCCGTCAAGGAGCGCGAGAACCTCGAGAAGCGATGCGGTCCCCTCGAGAAAGAGGTGGACCAGGAGTTAATGACGCACTACAAGCGCATCCGGGCGAGCAAAAAGACTGGTCCGGCGGTAGTCCCGCTGAAAGGGGAGGTGTGCTCGGGCTGTAACATGTATGTCCCGGCGCAAATGGTCAACGAAGTGCTCGCAGGGGATAAGGTGCACACCTGCATCCACTGCGGCCGGCTCTTATACGACAAGGACAACGTCAAAGACGTTACAATGGATTCCCATTAGTCGCCAGTTGCCGGTAGTTGGCAACTAGCAACTAGCAACCGACTATGCCTTTGTTCGGACCCAGAAAATTTGTCTCGGCCATGGGACGCAAGAGTTTGCCGGATGGCCTGTGGATGAAATGCGCCGGGTGCAAGCAGGCCCTTTTCCGAACGGAGCTCGAGAAGAACCTGCAGGTCTGCCCGGCGTGCGGGTATCACTACCGAATCGGCGCGCGCCAGCGCATCGAATGGTTGGTGGATGCGGAAACCTTTGAAGAGACCCATAAGACGATTGTGGCGGGTGACCCGCTCGCATTCGTGGCCCACGGGGAGTCTTACGCCCAACGACTTCGGCGCGCCGAAAAGCAGTCGGGGCTGAACCAGGCACTAGTGACGGGCACGGCGCGAATCGAAAACATGCCAACAGTACTGGCCGTGGTGGATTGGCGGTTCATCATGGGCAGCATGAGTTCGGCCTTGGGCGAAAAATTTTGCCGCGCCACACACGATGCCATCCGCAACCGCCTCCCCTTTGTCTGCTTTGCAGCCTCCGGGGGCGCCCGAATGCACGAAGGCACCCTCGCGCTGATGCAGATGGTAAAAACCGCCAATGGCGTCCGCGCTATGAAGGAAGCCGGGATTCCCTTCATCTCGGTGTTGACCGACCCGACCAGCGGCGGCATGTTTGCCAGCTTCGCGAGCCTGGGCGACATTGTGCTGGCCGAGCCGGGCGCGTATATCGGGTTCGCGGGCCAACGTCTTATCGAAGGCGCGCTGGGCGTGAAAGTTCCGAAGGGGTTTCAGCGGGCCGAGTACCAGTTCGAGAACGGTTTTTTGGATGCGATCGTCAAGCGGGGCGAGATGCGGCCGTATCTCGGGCGGCTGATCCGGTATCTTACGCCGCGGCAGGCGGTGGCTTCGGCCCATTCCGAACAGCCCGGCGCCGGAGCGCTTCAGGGGGACACGTAGTCTCGGCCGCGTCCATCAGCACGTGCTCGTGCTCGAAACACGAGGACGTGCACGTGCACGGAAGCAAAAGGAGCGAAACCCTGACACCTCGCGAGTACCTCTTCAGCCTGGAACACCACGGCGTCAGGCTCGGCCTCGAGACGATTACCTATTTGCTCAGTTCCGCCGGGCGGCCCCAGGAGTGCTATCCTACGGTTCACGTAGCCGGGACCAATGGCAAAGGCAGCGTAATCGCGGTCTTGAACGCGATCCTGCGCGCCGCCGGCTACAGGGTCGGCCGGTTTACCAGCCCGCATTTGATCGACCTGAACGAGCGATTTCAGGTCAATGGCCGCCCGATACCCGATGCCGAGCTGGATGAGAACATCTGCTATTTCCAGGACATCGCCGAACAGCGTGAATGGTGGCCGCCGACGTTTTTCGAGCTGAATGCCGCCATAGCCTTCCGCTGGTTCGAGCAGTGCCAGGTCGACTGCGCCCTGATAGAGGTAGGTCTCGGGGGGCGGTTCGACGCGACGAATGTCATCGTGCCCGAGGCCAGTGCGATCACTAACATCGATTACGATCACATGCGTTACCTGGGCGACACGCTCGAGGAGATCGCCTTCGAGAAGGCAGGCATCATCAAGGAAGGCCGGCCCGTGGTGGTAGGGGAGACGAAGCCAGCCCCGCGCAACGTGATCCTGGCGCGTGCGGCGGAGTTGGACTGCCCGGTCCAACTCCTGGACCGGGACTTCCACTATGCCATCAGTGGCGCCCCCAGGGAGCTCCGGTTCTGTTTCGAGAGCGGGACCATGAGCTTCGGGCCGACGCCGTTGGGGTTGGCCGGGTCGTACCAAGGAGAAAACGCGGCCACGGCTGTGGCCTTGGCGATGGTGTTGGCGGCACGCTTTCCGAAAATTGATGCCCAGGCTATCATAACGGGGCTGAGAGCAGCGCGGTGGCCGTGCCGGCTGGAGAAAGTGCTCGATTGGCCGCCAGTGATTATTGACGTGGCGCACAACGTGGCCGGTGCGCGGAAGCTCGCCGAGGATGTGTCGGTGAAATGCGTGGTGATCCTGGCTCTCTCCAACGATAAAGATGCCGCAGGAATAATCGAGGCGCTTGGTCCGATTACACACACACTCATTCTGAGCCAGTTTTCCAGCGAACGCTCCCTGCCCATGGACCGTCTGTGCGCCGCCGCGAGTAACCATCCCCATCGAAGCGCCGCGGACCTTGTGGAAGCCGTCGAACTAGGGCTCGAACTAGCCTCGCCGACACGACCGTTGCTTATCACCGGATCGATCTTTACCGCCGGGAGTGCGCGCCGTACCCTCATCGAGCGCCACGGCGCACCACCCTTGCGCTTCTAGCGCCGTGTCATCCGGTAGACGAGGCGGTCCTGAAGCACGAACATAGTGTCGCAATCTATTGGTGCGCCGATACGGATGGCCTCGGCCCTGTCGGCCTCGATGCCGTCGGTGTTGTCCGGTGTGGCCGTCAGTACCACGCCCTGGTCATAGTGCGTGGCCCGGGCATAGGTCATGTTGGTGCGAGGATCACCAAGCAGTATCGAGCTGTCCCGAGCCAGCTCTGTGCGGACGACTTCCCGATCGGCCATGGCGCGGTCCACTCCTGCCAGCCAGAGCTTGACGTTTTTTCGGTGACGATCCACCGTGGCTTGCATCAGGTTCATCACGGGGGATCGGGCTCGCCGCGCGCGGTCGCTGTCCGGGTCGCGTTTGGCCTCGGCAATTGTGGCGGCGAGCATGGGTTCCAAGGCGTTGGGATCGCCTTCGATCTTGGCGCTAATACTGCTGTCCAGTCCGAGGTCATCCACGAGTTGGCGTATTTTCGCCGAAGACTCTTCGAGGAGATTGCGCCATTCTTCCAGGCGTCTGTCAAGGGTCTTCAAATGCGCGGACACCTTGTCTATGGTCTTGGTGGCTTGAATGATTCGGTTCGTAACCACGGACAAGTGGTGCACTGCCCGAATGAGTGGCTCGCGCGTCGTCATACCGTATTCCTCGGGGAGGACGACAATCTCTTTTTCGAGATTCTTGGCGGTCTTGAGGCACTCTTCCGCGATGCCTTCGATTTCGGGTGCGGCGATGTGTTCGCCGCCCTCACGGGCCGCATGGAGAAATGATCTAAGGTTATCTGCAGCGGCAATCACCTGCTCGAGGTAGATAGTCTGGGTTTGAAGTGCGCGCAGCAGGCGGATCGTGACGTGGTTATCGACACCAGCCAGTAAGTAGTACAGCATGGACCGGAAGCAGTTGATGACGTCCCGCCGGATGTAGCGCACGGCGCGGGATGCCATGGCGATCTGGTAGCCGTACTTCCCGATGGCCCGTTTGAAAGCCAGCGCGGATTCGTCCAAAGGCCGGCCATAATCCTGCGACGTGATCGTTTTGCGCAGGCAGATCACCATTTTCTGGCGCGGCCCCATTTCAAACCTCTCCGCCTTAATCGACCCGGCTCCGTGGAGTTCCGCCGAAGTGACCGTTCCCTCGACGTGAATGGCCCGGGACAGGAGTTTGCCGCCTGTCACATTGCCGTGCACGGTCAGCGCGTTTCCGGCAAAGATACACCCGGGAGACTCGGCACCGCCACAGGAAACCTTGCCCATTTGAGCGACAACTTTCGCGCCGGATAAAACCCGGTCTGCGGTGATATTGCCGTTCGAGGAGATTACCCAGGCGTGCTGGATGTTGCCGGTAATGGAGATGTCTTCTGAAGCGACCACGTGGCCGAACACATAACCGTGAATCGTCGCACCGCCATTATGGACGACCATCAGGACGTCGTCAGGCACGTCACCGGTAACTTCAACATCGCCGTGGAATTCGAATACTCGCGCTGTGATGGTCTCGGCGATACCCGACAGGTCCTGAAACGTCTTGCGCTGTTTCCCCTGAAAACACTCTTCCGCGACCAGCTGCTGCGTTTTGCGCGGCCTCCCTACCTCACGCGCCGGAGCCGCGGGAAGCGCTCCACTCTCAACGGCTTCAAAAGGAGACAGCGCCCCGGTTGTGCTGCCGTAGCCTGCCCGGAGTTCCGTGTCTTGGTGCCGTGCGGCCTGTGCTTCGAGATGCCGGTCGTACTTTTCGAGCGCCTCGCCCAGGAGGCGTATCAGGCGCTCATGGCCGGGATTCGTGCTTTGGCGTTGGCTAAGTGCCCGGTACGTGCCCCGGGCCAACTGGATTTCTTCGCGCTTCAGGGCGCCGTAGGCGCCTTCGAGCAGCTTATCTATTGCCGCGCGCAGCTCGAATTGCGAACGCGTCTCTGAGCCCGCGGGCGTTGTCACCCGCGGTTGCGTATCAGCCGACTCCTGCCACGTGGCCAACAGTCCGCGAATCCGGTCCAGCAAGGCTTTTTTCAACGAGGAGAGTTGTTCCCGGTGCTCGCGGGCCTGTAGATATGCTTGCAGGACGCCGGCCTCTTCAACCGTCAGTGTCCAGGTCTCATCGCCCTCGAGGGCCTGGACCTTGGCAAGCGTATCAGCTAAAAGCTTTTTCATCATGGCAAAAAGGGGCCTATTCTCCTTTTGTAATCGTGCTCGTGCACGACTTGGCGAACGAGCACGTGCACGACTTGGCGGCACCGTAATGAATTATAGCAGATTGACTTGAGCGGTGAGTGCCGACTCGGGATAGCAGCGCCCATCGCAGCGTTCAGGGCCGGGCTCGGCATTTCTCGTTGCATATTCAGTAAGTACCGTATTCGAGGCCAGCGTCAATCCATGCGAAGTAGTTGCGTTCGGTTACCGGGGAGAGCGGCACATTGATCGGCGCGGCGGTCGGCAACATGACATAGCCCCCGCCGTCCTTGGCGGCGTCCATCTGGCTTTTGACCAGTGCACGGACTTCGTGGGGCTGGGCCGTTTCCAAAACTTTCAGCTCCGTGTTCCCGAACAGGACGAGGTCCCTGCCGAACCGCGCTTTGGCTTCGGCGAGGGTGATGTCGCCGTCGGGCGGCGGTTCGATGGGGTCGGTGCCCTTGGCGCCCATTGCGACGATCATCGGGAGCGCCTCGCGCACGCATCCGTGCGAATGCAGCCGGAGGAAGATGCCGCCTTGGTCTAGAATCTGCGCCGCGGCGGAGGCGCCTGGCACAACCAACTCCTGGAATAACGCCGGGGGCAAGTAGGGCGGGGTGTAGTACTCGGGGCCGCACATACGCAACAGGGGGCCGAATCCCTCTCGCACGTCGATGCGGAATCGCTCGAGGACCGGCCCCGTATGCGCGTCGATCAGCTCGAGAATCTTGTCCTTGTGCTGAAAGCACATTAGGGTGAACAGGCCGAACTCGAACAGGTCCGGGATGTAGGCCGAGGGGTCGCCGCCATCGTTCATCACAATGCCGTGGTCGCCCACACGCTCTTCTGCAATTGAGTAGCTCTCCCTGGCCGCTGCAATTCTTGCCTCGTCAATTTGGAACAATTGCGGGACAACGCTGAGATACCGGTCGATATCCTCGACGGATTTTAGCAGGTGTTCCGTGGTCCAGCAGGTATGGACGCCTGGTTTGCACACTTGGGTTCGGGTTAAATCCCCATCGGGCGTTCGGAGCCGGGAATTGGTGACCACGCTGCCGTCGGGCCGGGTTTCCTCGCGGTGGTCCCACAGGCCGCTGTCCACCCAGGGACTCCAGCCCCACATGTAGATGCAATCTGTATCGGCACGGACCTTGTCCATCAGGCGTTTGTAGGACGTGGTTTGGTTTTCCCAGGCATCCGGGTTGTAACCATTCAACTCATATGTTGAGATCGGCACCCGGTCTACGGGTTTGCGCCGGAGCGTTCGCAACAATCGTTCGCGTGAGCTCATCAATGGTGCCCTCTCGCCTTTCCCTACAGCCACACTATAAGCCTATCGTGGGTGCCGTCTCAAGGAATGCGTCCAAGCGCGTTGACATGCGCGAGAATCATGGATAGTATTACCCATGATTTGGTGGGGGCATGGAGGCAGTTCCGCGAATGGCCTCATGAGGGCCGGGCTGACCACAGAAGAACCGAAAGCACTGATCGAAGCAAGCGGAGAACTATCTGGGCTTGCTTCATCTGGTCTGTGCCATTATTACGTACCGATGCGCCGGATTATTCGGATAGGCCCTTACAGGCGTCGCGAAAAAGGTGGGAAAAGGCTTCTCCGCGAAATACATGGGAAAGTTCGGACACGATGAGCCTGATGCATACATTGAGAAACCTGTCAAGCCGGAGGAGCTTCAGAGAACGGTTGCCAAGCTCCTTGGGCTGTAATCCGTTTCCCGCGGCGGCGGTCGTTTTGGCCGGAGGGAAGAGCAAGCGGATGGGGCGGGACAAGAGCATGTTACTAGTCGACGGGCGCCCCATGATCGAACATATCTGCACGCAGCTCCGGCCTCATTTTGAGCGACTGCTGATAAGTGCGAATGACCCCCGGAAGTATGCGTTCCTCAACATTGAGACGGTCCCTGACAAGACCCCAGGTCAGGGGTCGCTGATGGGAATAGCATCGGCCCTGGAGGCCTCGCAGCACGACCTGAACCTGGTGGTCGCGTGCGACATACCCCACGTGGACATGGCTGTCGTGAGGAGATTGATGCGTGAGGCGGAAGGACACGACGGGGCCGTGCCTGTGACGGGGCCGGGGCATATCGAGCCGCTTTTCGCCGTGTACCGCAAGCGTATGCTTGGGGCGCTAAACGCGACGCTGAGTGCCGGAAAGCGGAAGATTAGCGACGCCCTCCAGCAATGTAACATCAAGTACGTGGCCCTTGCCGGAGATGAATCGCTACGGAACCTCAACACACGGGAAGAGTACGCGCACTTCGTTGCACAAAGGCGCGAAACGGAAAGCGTCACAAAAGACGTCGCAAAGTCCACGTGACTGTGCGCCAAACAGCACGAATTCACAGGTCATCGTAACCCCTCAGGTTGTAACTACATAGCGTCCGGCCACAAAACCTGCCGTATACGATATGGACATACCGTCGTCCGTACACGCCAATAATGACATAGGCATACCTGGACAACCATCTTTAACAACGAACAGCTACACCCTCTCAATGGTTCCGTCGGTGCAATCTGTCCGTGCTACAATAACCCCATGATACCCGCGCGAAGACTGCACGACTGGGACGTCACTCCACGTGAGGCCGTGCTCATCCAGCGGAGACTGCGCGACCTCGTTGTGACGGAGGGCAACCTGCGGGATGTACGTTATGTCGCCGGCGCGGACATTTCCTGGGACCGCGATTCCGGTATGGGCATCGCCGGGGCCATCGTCTTTTCCTTTCCCGCACTTGAGGAGGTGGAGCGGGTTTACGTGACCGGACCGGCGACCTTCCCTTACGTGCCGGGCTTGCTTACGTTCCGCGAAGGTCCGCTCCTCCTCGAAGCCTTCGCAAAACTCGGCGCCGAACCCGACGTAGTCCTCTTCGACGGTCACGGCCTTGCTCATCCGCGCAGGATTGGCATCGCCACTCACCTGGGGCTGCTCTTGGACGTCCCCGCCATTGGCTGTGGCAAGTCGCGCCTGACGGGCACGTATCGCGAACCCGGGCCGCGTCGCGGCAACCGTACCAGCCTCAAAGACAAGGGCGAATGCGTCGGCGCCGTTCTGCGCACACGCGATTCGGTTCGCCCCATCTTCGTCTCCATTGGGCACCGCGTCACTCTTGCCGAGGCAGTTCGCTTCACGCTTCGCTGCAGTGACGGCTATCGCATCCCAAAACCCACACGCCTCGCCGACCAACTTGTCGGGGAATTGCGGCGACGTATGATAGCTTCGCCACGTTCAATGCAGCAACGGATGTCAAAGCGCTTACAGGGTGGGCGTAATTCTTGAACTGCCATGTTTCCCGGCCGGCAAAAGTGGTGCGTTCTTTGGCCTCGAACACACCAGAGTCCTGGACCGGCCTGTATTTCCCGGCCCTTGACACGGCATAAATGATCTGGTAGCATGCCGACAAGCTTTCTTGTCGTTGTGAGGGTTGCTCACCGCGTAGCTGTGAGGTGTTGTCGCACGCAAAAGTTGCAAGAGTCACTTGGTTACGCACCACCAAAGGAGAATCCTTATCATGTATACGGCCCGCTTTACCTTGACACCATTGGTAGCTTACCTTGTGTTGACATTTGCGTTTCCGCTTGCCGCCGAACTAGAAACAGTAGAAGTCGGTGGAGAGATTCGCATCCGAGGCAATTACTGGATTGATAGTTTCAATTCGGGAATTGTCCCGGCCCGTGCGGGACGACAGGTCAGGTTGCCTGCGGCGACGTTGTGGCGACGTCCTGTTGGATACCCGTTCGGTGGCGAAGGGGCCATGAGTTTCTTTGACTGGGACTCAAAGGGCCACGACTATAAGGTCGTAACACAACGAACGGCCCTCAACGTAAAGGCCGATTTCACCAACGAAGTTTCTGTCTTTACCGAGATCGACAGCGTCGATGTTTGGGGAGAAGACTTACGCTCAAATTACGTCACTGGATCCGACGTACGTCCCGCAACTTCCGAAGACATCGGGGTCTATCAGGCGTACATCGAGGCAGACAACATGTTCGGCTATCCCGTGCGCGTGCGAATCGGTCGCCAAGAGCTTGGGTTTGGCAGCGGATGGCTCGTGGGTAACAATTCCGCACTACCCGAATTCAGCGCCCTTTCGTTCGATGCCATTCTCCTGACTTATAAACGAGATACGTCCAACATCGCGGCATTCTGGGCAAAACTGGCTGAAGGAAGCCCCGTCGAGGAAGACGGCGACATAGATTTCTACGGCCTATACTCGAGTTACGCCGGCTTTGAAGACATCACTTTGGACGCCTATTGGTTACTCGTGCGCGACGCACGTGCGATCAACGATACCGATTTGGGCGTGTTTATAGACTGGCTGGAAGCATACCGCGGCGTGGACGACTACGGCGTCACGTATTTTCACACTCTCGGCCTCCGTGCCTCAGGCGCGTTAGACGCCTTTGATTTCGAGGCGGAGGTCGCTTATCAGTTCGGCAAAGCCGATCAAGTTGGCGCTCTGTTCAGTCATAATATTTACGGCGACAATATCGCGGATTTCAGTGAATGGGCAATGAACCTGGAAGTCGGTTACACACTCGACATCGCATGGCAGCCCAGGCTCTTCCTGGCTGGGGCATACATCGGAGGCGAGGACAACCGAGACATCAGCTTTTTCGACTGGCTCAACCCGCTGGACAGGCCACATGCCAGCATTAGCTTTAACCGGCTCTTTTCCAATAAGGTTTACAGTCTTTTCCTTGATGATCAGGCCTGCATGTCCAACTTCTGGCTGATCCGAAGCGGCGTCACTGCCGTACCCACGGAAAACATTGAAATCGAAGTTGACCTGGCCTACTTGTCTGTTGTCGACGAGTTCGACCTGCCCGCGCACATTCGCTTCGCAGGATACCGGATTCCCATCGTGGGACCGTTCAGTTTCTGGACAGATGAATCTGCTTCGGATATCGGCTGGGAACTAAATGTACGCGCGAAATACCACTACACTGAAGATTTAAGTTTTGAAGCCGGCTGGTCGCACCTCTTTACGGGCGGTGCTCTCGAAGACGGCAACTACAATGACCTCAACGGCCTCTTCTTCAACGGCGGCACAGACAGCGAAGACGCTGACTACTTTTACTGCGAGACCGCCGTGAGATTCTGAGCCGGCGCGTACGCCGACCAAAATGCCCTTCTTTTGGAAAAGGGGTCGGGGCTTTGTAAACGGCCCGGTGGCTATTCCGATCGATTTGGGAAGAACCCGCGCAAGAAACTCGCAACGGTGCCTTCGAATACAGCCTCGGCGAGGTGTTCGACGCCTTTTTGGTTGCCCCAGGAATAATAGATGACAGTCCGACCCTCGAACTCGCAGAAATCCACGTCCGAATTGTTGCGATTGATGGCTTCCGCGATGCGTTTGCACTGTTTTTCGGTGAAGTCGGGGTTGGCGATCTGCCGGTCCTCGTCCGAGTGCTTCATGACAGGATTCAAGGGGCTGTCCTCCCAGGTAATGAGGTCTTTCGACCGCGTGACATAAGGCGCCCAATACCCTTTCAGCGATTCGAGATAGATGTTGTAGTAGTAGCCATCTAAAAAGCGCAGGGCCGGGCATGCTGAATAGCGTTCCTTGGTGTGAACGCACTCAGGCGGTGTCAGTTCCCACCCAAGCAGGTCTTTCGACCGCGCGAAGCGTGATGTAAAGGGCGAACCCGCTTCCTCGGGGGGCGCGCCGATCTCGAAGGCCATCACGTAGTCCGTGTCCCCCTTACACACGGAGTTGTTGTAAACCTTCCAGCCGGGCAATTCAAAAGCGAGTTTCGACTCCCATTGCTCGAGGTCCTTGGACCAGAACACGTGGATCTTGGTGCCACCCCACTTGTCCACTCCGTAGACGTAAACCGTGTTCCCCTCGACGTGGGCGCTGCCCAAGTGCCACCCTTTGGCGAACGCAGGCGTGTAGGCCCCCGTGGCCACGTCGACAAATCGGAAATACGAATCCCCCGTCGTATTGGGCTCGTAGTAGAAGCTCCGGACGTATTCGAACCGATACAACCTTCCCTTGAACACGACGGGCGTGGTCTCGACCATGTCGCAGTCGATGGTGCCCAGCTTTCTGACGGTCGGTTTCTCTTGCGCTGTGGCCCAGTTGAAACTCACATTCGCAAAGACCACAAGCAGAACGATAAGCCTCTCCTTCATGAGTCCTATTCCTTTCGCAGTACCGGGCCGAACCCGCCGGCTGTCTGCCCAAGTGTCAGGAGACCCCTCAACGGTCTTTCCAAGAGTCAACGTGGTCTCTTGTGTTTGAGAACGTTCCAGGCTATCAAACTGACTTGTTATGGCCGCTTTCTATGACCGTCCAGGTCATTTGATATAGCTTACGTTGTTCTGAAGCGCCTCCTGGACCTTTTGCGCAGACAGTTTCGTGGGTGCGCAGATGCTGGTGAAACAGTTCATCGAGGCTTTGCACCAAGCGGTGCAGTGGGTCACGGGGTACGGCCAGAAGAAAGCATATTCGCATACATAGGGTATCCACGATTGCCCCTGGCAGATGAGCACGTCAACAGCCGGCTCGCCGGGTTCGGGACAATGGAGACAGAGGAAATCCCAGAATGTACTCCAGGCAAGGGCCTCCGCAACGCCCTTCCACATGTCGAAGAAGAGGACCTTGGGCGAAGACCGGTCGCCGGGATCCGTGGCGTATTTCCCGGTCTCCTCAGCAAGTAGTGGTACGGACGCAAACTGTATTACGGCCGCCGCGGTGCTGAACCCGGCCGCGGCCGCCTGGAAACGGGCCTGGTCCGGGCCGGTTTGCTTGGCTAGTGCCACGAGTTCCTCGAAGGTCGTAATACTGTTGTCGCTGAGGAAATCCCCCGCGTGCGTGAAAAGGTCACCAGTGAGCGATTCCAGGTCATCGATGATCGCCTCCAGGTTATGTGGATAGATGTCCAGCATTAATCCATCTTCATCGTCATTCACTCTGACCACGTGGAACGCATTCTCCGGGTCGAAGGCGCTTTCCCCTTCCCCTTCCCCTTCTCCCTCGCCTTCCCCTTCGCCCGTCTCCGGCTCACCTTTGTAAGCGGTAATGTTGCAGCCCTCGCATATCCACTGGACCGGGATGAAATCCTCATTGTAGATAACGATCCCCGTTATCTGGCCCCAGGGGTCCTTGACCACGGCGTGGGTTAATACCATGTTCTCGCTCTCATCCAACTCGCCCAGGTAATGGACGATCGTGCCATCGTCGTAAACGGCATAGAAAAGTTGATCATTGTCGGGGTTCGAGCTGACGCCCAGGCCGGGCTCAGGCGGCTCGATGGGCGTGCCGTATTCAACACCGCCGACGTTGGCGTATATGAGGGGCCAATCGTCCCAGAGGACCATGCCAATACCCTCTGCGAAGATCGTGTAAACATACGTAGGCCCGCTGGCCCCACCACGCTTATCCGTCACCGCGATACAGTGTTCCGGATCGCCCACGGGGAAGCTTTCGGGGGTGCGGTACGCCTCGTAATACGATAGATAGTATTCCAATAGCACGCCGAGCGATCCGGGTATGTATGTCGTGTAACAGCGCCAGTAGGGGTCATATCCCGGCCCCGGCGTCAGATCCTCTTCGTGCAGGGCGAACGAACAGGAGGGTCCCCAGGTTGATCGATAGCTCGGACATTGGTTCGACGGCGGATTGGGAAGATTGGCCAGCTCTTCCTCTTCCGCCAGGACGTAGAGGAGGTTGTCAATGTAAGCAAAATGGAAGTCATCCGCGCCCCCGTATGAATCCTCGGCGTGAAACGCCCACACTTCCACACCATTTTGTTCGAACGTGTCCGTGATCGTCATCGTCCACAGCATGTCATCGAACGGATTCAGCCACGTCCACGTATTGTCCACCGCGAGAGGGAAGTAATCGTGCAGGTTGTACGTGGCCGACGTGTCGAATGCGACGACGATGGCCGAGAGCGCCGCCTGGCCATCATTGGAGTCAACCGTTACGGTCCCCGCGTGATGGCCCGGACTGAGGCCTGTGCGGTCTGCGGTTACGGAGATCAGGCCGAAATCGACGCCGCTCGTCGGATCGACACTCAGCCAATCGACATCAGCCGAAACGGTCCACTCGAGTTGCCCGCCCCCGGTATTGAAGATGGAAAAGCCGCGTTCCGTGTCAATAACCCCGAAGTCCAGCGGTCCGGGCGTGACCCATAGCACAGGTTCGCCTTCGCCCTCTCCTTCTCCCTCTCCTTCTCCGTTACAAGAGCCGTCGTAGGTCACCATGGCGCCCAGGGTCACCAGCGCAGGGATATCATTGCACAGCGCATCCTGACTTAGCGAGTTCCCTGTCAAGTAGACGATAACGCCCATGCCGATGGCGCTATTGGCCACGAGGGGACCGACGTCACTTATTTGATTATTCGACAGGTCGAGAGTGAGCAGGTTCCTGAGCCCCGACAGCGGGCTGAGGTCGCTGATCTCGTTATCATTGAGAAAGAGCAACGCAAGGTTGGGGCAGCATTCCAGGCCTTCCAGGCTGGCGATGCCCGAATTCGGGGCATCAAGCGCCATCAGGAAGAGCAGCTCGGAGCCGTAGATATCGCCGCGAGGCTTCTCTATGGCCTCTCGGACGGCTTGCTCCAAGGACCCGTCAGCAAATTCGACGGCACCTTCACATTCTCCTTCGCCCTCACCCTCGCCTTCGCCTTCGCCCTCACCGCTGAGGCATTCGCCGTCGTAATCCACGTCTACGCCCCGCCCCTCCAACGTGGGGATATCGTTGCACAGGGCCTGCTGGCTGAGCGGATTATCGTATAGCTCGACGTAATCGAAGTCATCTATGCCGGGGTTGTCGACCAGTGCGCCGATCTCGCTGATTTGGTTGTCCGCCAGGTAGAGGGTCTCGAGGTTGGTGAGTCCCGACAGCGGGCCGATGTCGCTGATCTGATTGCCGTAGAGGTCGAGGTACGCCAAGTTCACCAGCCCGGCCAGCGGGCGAACGTCACTGATCTGATTGCCGTAAAGCTCGAGGTCCTCGAGGGCGGTGCAGCATTGGAGACCTTGCAAGCTGGCAATGCCCAAGTCCGAGGCATTCAGAAACGTCAGGTCCGTGAGGTCCGCGCCGTGGATATCGTCTGCGGGCTTGCCAATCGCATCACGGATCGCCTGATCGAGGTTCTCATCGGGAAAGTCGACAACACCCGAACAATCCACTTCGCCCTCGCCTTCGCCTTCGCCCTCACCCTCGCCCTCACCTTCGCCTTCGCCCTCACCTTCCCCTTCCCCTTCGCCCTCGCCTTCGCCTTCGCCCTCACCTTCCCCTTCCCCTTCGCCCTCGCCTTCCCCTTCGCCCTCGCCTTCACCTTCCCCTTCGCCCTCGCCTTCACCCTCGCCCTCACCTTCGCCCTCGCCTTCACCCTCACCTTCGCCTTCCCCTTCCCCCTCGGCTGCTACAACCGTCACCGTAACGGAGACCGTTTCGCTGCCGCCGTTGGACGTGACCGAAATGGTCCCGCTATGGTCTCCTTGCGTTAGCGACCCGCGGTTTATCGTTACCGTGACGGTTGTAAGATTGACACCCGATGGCGGGTCCAAAGCCATCCAATTCGCATCAGACGTGGCTGACCACTCGAGACTACCCCCGCCGCTGTTGGTAACGGTGAAGGTCAAGTCAGAAGTCGAGCTGCCAAAATCGAGCTCGGTCCTCGATACGGACAGCCTTGGCGCAGAAGGAGGACACCCTGTCACAAGAGCGGCGCATACCAGCGTCACCAATATCGAAACCCGAATGTGCGATCTTCGAAGCATCAGACCTTCCTCCATTTTCCAAGAACCATCTCAGCGCCGAGAGGCCGAGAAACCGATAGTCCGAACATTATCCCCGACCGGTCCCTTTGCAACGCTCCGGGTTGTCTCCTACAACCCACAATACCCCACTTCGCGATACCCGTCAACGATAGCCACGGCTCACCGATCCCCAGTTTCAGGATCGACCTGCTCTTATTGGCCTAAACGGCGTTGCTCAGTGTCATCGCGGGGCCCGAAGCGCCCGACTCTCGCCGGTTTCGTCCGGGATTTCCCATGTGAGCCTGCCCGCGACCGGCGCGGGTCGACTTGTAGCCAGCATAAACGCAGTCGCGCATGTCGTCAACAGGCGCCCGGTTCGCTGCCGGCAAGGCGTTCTTGGGAATGGCGCCGCCTGAGCGCGCCGCGTCCCGACCTCATTGCTTGGCCACGGCCTCGAACATGGCCTCGCACTGCTGCACGAAGCCTTCGGCGGCTCCGTATTGCTCCTCGTCGAGGACCCCGACCAGCCGTTCGAGCCCGTGCTGCAGGGCCCGCAACTGGGCTGCATTGAAGTTGTCCAGCGTGTAGGGTTCGTCAGAGTGGCCGAACTCGTCGAGATATACCACGAGTTCTTCGGCGAAGACGGTACCGACGGTCTGCCGGCTCTCGGGCGTGAGTCCCGAGGCCAACATGGTCAACTGGCCTTCCAACAGGTTCTCGAAGAGGTATTGATCGGCGTACTCTTCGTACTCGTCCCAGGCGGCCAACTCCTCAGCGTTGAGTACCTGGCTCAACGCGTTGCGCAGACGGGCCTCCGCCTCGTCCTCGAGCTGCTGCATCTCTTTGGCCGTCTTGTCCCCAGACTCCATGGCCTCGGCGGCGGCGATATTCTGTTCCCCAAGCGCCTCGGCGATCAGGCCTCGTACCTCGTCTTCGACGTCCTTGGGCAGGCTCAGCTCATCGAACAACTGGCCGTACGCCATGTTCGCAAGCATGCCCATTTGCGCCTTCACGACCCGGGCTCGGCGTGCGTTGCCGTCCCCTGTTGGCGCCTCGGACTCGGCTTCTTCGTCCGCTTTGTCCTGGCCGGTCTCAGCGTCGTTGACCGCGTCCCCATCACCGACCTCGGCCTCGAGGTCGGCGGGCGCGGATACGGCAGCAGCGGTTTCGCCCCGTGCTTCGGCGTACTCCTCTTCTATCGTGGTCGCTTCCTCCGGCGACGCCCCAAGTGTTTCTCCTGGCCGTTCGGCTGCCGGGACGGCCTCCTGAGGCGCAGCGAGGTGTGATTCAAAGTTGGCGACGGCACGTTCTTGCGCCTGCAGCGCGGTCTGCGTTCGCTCCAGCTCGTCCTCGAGCCGCCGCACGCTGCCCCTCAGCGCCACGGCCAGCACGACGGCCACGACCGCCACAATCCATCCAACCCATCCAATGAACTTGCCTCCATTCCCCATGGGTCCTCTCCTTCGCGCCACGTTTTCACAACGTTCCTTGTGCATTATACAAGCCAGACCCCGGCACATTCACGCCAAGTCAGGGACAAGCTCTCCCCCGCCGACCCGGGTGGACCCACGCAGCCCGTCCGGCGTTTCCGGCACGGCGATCAGATGGACATCGTTGGACATCACAGGCAATAGGCCCAGACCGCGACCTTGTGGCGCTAGGACGACTACGCCATCAACTGGATGTAGACCGCGTAGTCGTCCTCGCAGAAGAAGGTTTCCATGCGCCGATTGCCCCGCTGCGTGACATGATGCGCCATGCCCGGCGCCACGACCCGTGCTATCCTTGCCATAGGGACCACACCACCCACACCAAGCCCAAAAGTCAATAATTAAGTATACTGTCCCCAGAACTCCCCACGCGCCTGGGCCGCGCCGGGTCCAGCATTAGCCATCTATCGGCGTATCTACACCGACCCCAAATGGGAGCGGGCACGAAACGAGAACATCAACGGGCTCTTACGCCAATATCTGCCCCAAAAGGCGAGTTTCAAGGAGCTTGCCGGGCAATGCCTAAACCGTTTCGCAAATGCGTTGAACAATAGACCCAGGGAAAACAGCAGTTCCGAACATCAAACGGAGTCTTCAAAGACAAAGAGTGTTGCACTTGAAGTTTGAATCCGCAGTTGACGAGTCGCGCGGCTAAGGTTAGGATATGGCAAGGTGGATGAAGTGTTGCTCAAGCAGGAAGTCCTGTACAAGGCCGACCCGCCGTAGCTGGAGGAGGTGTTATGGTCCATTTCGTTGGCACTTCGCCTAAGCCATCGAGGAACGTCTTTCTGCTCTTGTCGTGTCTGTTGCTGTTGATGCCCGTCGTACGCGCGGATG
>CAYRLQ010000016.1:0-26980 GCA_964425145.1 uncultured Nitrospiraceae bacterium | reverse complement strand
CGTTCCTTCCTCAAGGCGAATCTCGGGGTCGAGAGCGTTCCAGGCGAATAGCTGTTGGATCGAAATGCCGTACCTCTCGGCCACACTGTGTAACGTGTCTCCTGTTTGGACTTCGTGCAGCCCTTCGGGAATCGCCGGGAGCTCCAACGGTCTAGCCGCGTGGAGAGTCGTGCCGACCTGGGGCGCCTCCAGGGCGGAGAGATTGTTCCACGCAAGAAGTTGCTGAACCGTGACTTCACACACACCGGCGATGTCATCCCGCGTCTCCCTTTCTCTCACCGTGTGCACAGGTGCATAAGCTTCCAATGGTGAGGTAAGCGCCAAGACATCGCCTGCCTGGATTGGTGACGTAAGGCTGAGGCCGTTCCATTGGAGCAACTGGCCCACGGAGATTTCGTGAGCCTGGGCAATTTCGATGAGTGTATCACCTGACTTTACCTGGTACAGCCACCTTCCCGGGGGAGACCTGGGGTAAATTGCCGCAGACAAGTAAAGGAGGTCGCCGGTGCGAAGGTCTGAGGAATCGGCAAGCCCGTTCCACTGAGCCAACTGTGCTACGGAGACGCCATGTCGGTTCGCGATAGTAGCCAAGGTATCGCCTTGCTCGACTTTGTATATCTCCGCAGGGGGGCGAACCCACATACCGGGGCATTCCGTATACAGATAGTCCCCAGCATGCAAATGGGCCGTGTCATCAAGCGCATTCCAGACCTTCAACTGTTCCACAGTGACCCTGTTGCGAATGGCAATCTCCTCTAAGGTCTCGCCAGTTTGTGCCTCGTACAGCCAGTTTTGTAAGGGCGCCAGGGGGCGAGGTGGCCTGGCCACGAACAACACCGTTCCGTCTAAAACATTCGGCCGTTTCGGTAAGGAGTTCCAGGCGAGGAGCTGCTGAACCATAACACGGTGGCGTGCGGCGACGTCATGCAATGTTTCGTTTGCCCGAACCTCGTACATGCCCGGCGGAAGCGTGAGGTCCATAGGGCGAGAAACAGCTAACGTACCGCCCACTTGCAGTATTGTGTTCAACGAAAGATTGTTGTATCCGAGCAGTTGCTGTACCGTAAGTCCGAACTTTACTGCTATACTTTGCAGGTCGTCCCCCCACTTCACCTGGTATAAATAGACTTTCCCAGTCCTGGCGGCGCCTTGAGGCGCGTTAGACGGCCCTGCTAGCTGACCCAGAGCCGCTGGCGGTGGTGACACGAATAGCATGTCGCCGGGAAAGATGCCCGGCGTCCCCACTAGGCCATTCCATTCGATGAGTTGAGATAATAAAATATCGTTGTCCCGGGCGATGTCGCTCAATGTCTCCCCGTCCCCAACTTCGTGGAGGCCGCTCGACTGAGGGTCGTAAAGCGTATAGGGTTTCGACACGACGAGTCTGTCGCCAACACGAAGAGTTAACTTATTGGAGAGAGAATTCCACTCTGCAAGCTGTTCAAGGGTTATGTTGTGCGAAGCCGCAATTTGGGCGGCGGTATCGCCAGTTTGCACCTCATAGGTATCTGGGGCCGGCGTCTTGTCTAATTCCGGCGGCATCGAAATATAGAGGATGTCTCCCTCCTTGATGACTGGATTCATGCCGAGATCGTTCCACCCAATCAGTTGCTGGATCGAGACGTGATACCTGATTGCGATATCGATCAAGGCCTCGCCGGGCGCTACCTCGTGGAGCCAGACACGCCGCTTCGCAACGGTAGTCGCGGGTTTAACCACGAACAGCACGTCACCTTTGCGACAGGAGAGACGCTTTGAGAGGCCATTCCAAGCGGCCAACTGTTGTAACGTGATATCGTGCGCCGCTGCGATGCCCGGCAATGTGTCATCCTCTCGCACTTCGTAAAGTGTGTCGGGGAGGATAAAGGGAAAAGTGGGCCTGCTAACATACAAGACCTCACCGGGACGAATGCGCCGATCCTCCAGCAACCCGTTCCACGCGATTAGTTGCTGAACTGTGGTGGACGTCCGTTTCGCGATGTCTCGCAACGTATCTCCTTCCCTCACTTCGCAGAGCCGCTCTTGCAGATCGCCCACATACTGGTGGGGCTTGGATACGAATAGGGCAGTGTCTTTTCCAATCTGAGGACGTACGCCCAGGCTGTTCCAGGCGAGCAGCTGAGGAACCGTAACGCGAAAACGCTGTGCCACGTCGCGCAAGGTTTCCCCCTCTTTCACCTCGTACATTCCTCCGGGAAGGCCGGCGAGATTAGCAGGCCGGGACAAATAAAGAATGTCACCTTCCTCAATGTCCTCCAGGCTTGAGAGCCCATTCCAAGCGACCAGTTCTTGCATGCTCACAGAACACTGCTTCGCAATATCGGCTAATGTTTCCCGGGGTTGCACTTCATGCACCGCCCCGGGTGGCGGCACGACGTTGACAACGGGCTCAGAGACGAACAAGAAATCACCCTCGTGGATTTCGGGACGGTCTCCTAATTTGTTCCAATCAATGAGATCGTAGGCCGTGACGTCATACAGTGCAGCAATGTCGAGCAGCGTTTCCCCCCGTCGAACCTGGTGCAGCTCGCCAACCGCCGGGTAATAAGGGACAGATGGTCGAGAGACGTACAGGAGGTCGCCCGCGCCGATGCTGGGCTTCCGTTCCAGACTGTTCCAAGCCATCAGTTGCTGCACGGTGATATCGTGTGTCGCCACAATGTCGTAAATGGTGTCTTGCAACCCAACTTCATATACCCGATCACGTGGCGCGCGTTGAGGTTCTGCCGCAGGCGTCGTTTCCGCAGACGGGTCGTAGACCGCCGCTACGGCATCGATGGCCTGTTGGGCAAAAATCCCATCGATGCGGTCTCTGCATTCGATTCCTCCCCGAGGGTTTTCCGCCCTCTCGCCATAAATAATGATATGCTTAATGTATGTCTTTTCGATGTCTTCCCGGCGTGGGCCACCCTCCAAAAAGCTAAAGCGAAGACGGTTCGTACAGATGAAATGAGCCGTATCCTGGTCAAGCCTCTCTTTCACGGCGTGGATCGAGTACATCTCTCTTTCCACCGTTTTCCAGAACCCTGCCACAGAGTCCCAGTACTGGAGCAGAACCGAACTGAGCCCGTACCCTTTCGAGTATGGTATGAAGTAGATGTGTGAAATGTTATAGAAATCCCCCAACGAGACGTCCGCCATGGCGGGGACACATGTAGCCCAAAACTCATGGGTTTCAGGCCCCGGCAGACCGGGATACCACCACGGAGCGTCCCACCGCCCTTCAGGCGTCATGTCCCCGGTGACCGACACTTGAAAGGCGGGCTCCGTTCCGAAGGAAATAATGGGGGGCGCCTTACGCCCGTATATGGAAAGCGTGGCGGGTTGCCAATGGGTGCGCAAATTGGCGGTAAATTGGTCCAGCAACTCAAAATCTCCGTTCAAAATTCGTTCTTCTTGCGCGGTAAGCCCACCGTCCACAACGAAGTATTCCGTGTTCGGAACTGTGGCCGGGTCAATGGTGAACTCGATCCCCGTTGCCGTGTACAGGATGGTCCGTGCGCACATATACGGACGCACCTGCCTTTCGTATTGGAAGAGGTCGATGCTGTTAAGGGCTACATCGCTCACACGCGGGTCGGCTCGGAGCATTCGTAGCCTCAGTCTATCGGTTTGGATGGCATTGAATTGGCGGAAATGGTAGGTGAGGTGGGCGTCTCGACAGTGTATCGGGGGTGAGAAGTCTTCATATCCCCCCGCATCTTTGTCAAAGTACTGCAGGACGTATTCATCCGGGCTTGAAAGCTCATCGGCGAACACCATAGAGATGGCATTCAGTGATTGTACAGAATCGAAGACCATCTCCAACTCACTTGGCACGGGAATCACCACCGGCGCTTCATCCGCCTTTCGAAACAACGGAGAAGGGATAAGCTCACTGTGCTGGTCGCCGAGGTTGAGTAGGGTCTTAACAGACGGCCGGGGCCTCCTGGTGCCGATGGACTGAAATGGGCCGACGGGCTCCTCGACGCGAACGTCATCATTGGCCAGTGGATGAGCCAATGGCCAATACCGCTCCACCGCGCGCTCGACCAACCTTCTATGCGGGCGGACGTTGCGAATAGTTGCAATTGTTCCAAAGTGAGCCGTTTCCAGTTCGGTCTTGGCCATTACGCGAAAAATGCGATCGACCCAGTTTTCACCCCGATACGGAGGACTACTGTCGCCGCGGTGCCCCCAAATGATGGAGTCCGAATACACCACCGCCCCTTCATTGGGAACGGTCGGCACGTGGGAACTGTAGGAGTACAGGGGCAGTTCTAACCTGGCAAAAGGCCCAAATGAAACAAACGTCAGGTTGCCGTATTGGAACAGCAAGAGCGACGAGAACAAAGCCATGGCCAATCTGCGCCACCGTGCTCTCGGGATAGCGGAAAGGGCCAAATAGACAAACACGGCCAGGGGTGGGATCATCTGAATGACATAGCCCGGTGACAGGGACTTCCAACCGTAAAAGGCAACCAGGGTGAGGTAGGAACCTAGAAACCATACCAGTGTAAACAGCAATATCCTTTCTCGACGACATCGCCTCAGCGCAACGGCCATACCCAAAACGGCGATCACGAAGGTCGGCAAAAACACGCCTTTGTTGATGAGAAATACGGAAAGCTTGCTCCACCGAAACCACGAAAAGAGGCCTGGAGGCGGGGCAACGTAGGTTGCACGTGTATAATGATACTTCCATTCCCAGGTCAGCCTTTTCAGATTAAGGAGATACCAGGGAGCAAAAATCCCCCCGGCTACAACAACTGCCATTGCGATGTTCAGGCATATTGTTCGTAGCGCATTGGGGTCCGATATCCGCTTGTCTTTCCAAGAAATGGTTTTACTAATGCCGGAAAGGACCACATATGCGGTGGGCGCGACACAATATAAAATTGTGAGCCAGCGCATGAGAAAGCCCAGGCCGACCAGAATCGCAAAGAGGAACACCCACCCGTTTCTCTTGAAGTTGTCGGTCTTGTAAAGAGCCCAGCAAGTCCATACAACCAATGTTGCCGTCGGTAAATCCTGAAGGATTAGGCGCGACGAGCAATAAAGAGCGGGCAGAAAACTAGTGACGAATGTGACAAAGAGAGCTTCCACCTGGCCTAGGAAAATGCGACTGAACTTGTAGATCCCGATAAGAAGCAGCACGAAAGCAATCGTACCGGTAAATGCGACAACATCTTGGTTAAAACCAGCGAGCAACGCCGCCCCACTGCCTAGATAGTACAGCAGGGGCGGATAAAACGTACTATCAACCTGGCTTAACTTAATGACCACATCCAGGAGGCCCTTCTTGGCCCACGGTTCTGAGCTTTCCGCGCCGTACTCGCCAGAGGCTCCGAAGGCTATCGAGCAAATAGCTTGGTAGTACGTATTCGTGTGTCGCAAGTGGGCCGTTTCATCCATGCCAAGCGGATGGTTGTCTTCCTTGAGCCACCAGACGTTAGCCACGACGTGGAAAGCGAAGAGAAGTGCTAGAAGCCCAAAGACTTTATGGCAACTTAGGCTGCGTATTAAGTCTCCAACAAACTGACGAAGAGCCTTCATGGACGAGATCCTAACAACGCTATCCCTGCCTGCCAAGGCATATAGGCGATTGAGTGAAAAATGCCGAAAACCCTTTTCTGTGCGAATTCCTGAACAAAGGATTAACCGGCACTGTTGAACCTACCACCAAGAGATTTCCTACACCTGATCAGCAGTTTAAGAACATGTCACCGTGCTTGTCAAGAACGGCGCACACAACCCCGAGCAACTGTTGACAAATAGAAGACTGATAAGGCATATTTCCGACCATGGTTAGAGAGGGCGCCCAAGACGAAGCAGAATCAATTTATTGCATCGTACCGTCAATTATGCATTGAGCCCTGTCAAACCCATCACAGCTCTCCGCATAGGGGCAATTTCAGTCCCGCGCCGGTCCTATGAGGTGATGTAACAGATGAAAGACCTTTTTCAAAAACCCCCTCTCAGATTTCTTGTCGTTATCGCCTTATTCACCACAGTTTACTTGCTGGGCATTGGCTATCTCATGGATGACGCCTATATATCATTTGTCTATTCAAAGAATTTGCTTAAAACCGGACAACCTCTCTATAACGGAGTTGAAGTAGAAGGATATTCGAGCTTTCTCCATGTCATCTTTGGAGCAATACTCCTCCTTGTTAGCGGCCCCTTTTTCGATATAGCCCTGAAAATCGCTTTCTATTTAGCAGGGATCGCCGTACTTGTACTTGCAGGACACATTGTCGACAGGCTATCTGGCAGTTCTCTCCAAAAATTCGTGTGCCAGTTAGTTCTGGCAACTTCTCCGGTTTTCGTCTATCACTGCGAAACAGCCATGGAGACATCTTTCTTCATTATCATATTATTATCAACGGTGGCTATAATAGCGCATAATCACGCGCATCCACTTTCAACATGGCTGCATAAAGTCCTGATATTATTCTTTGTCGGAATGCTTTGCCGGCCTGATTTTGCCGTCTTCGCAATACCGTTTATTGTTTATGCATTGCTTACCCGCAATGACAACTTCATTCTGGAAATAAAAAGGGCTAACTGGCGTATTATCAGCGGCCTTGTCCTTCTTGGTATGCTATATCTGGGCTGGAAATACATGACTTATGGCGATCTCCTACCAAACACCTTCTACGTCAAAAAAGCCATTGCCCCCACCAGTTATCGCAACCTGATATTCTGGCAAGTACATTTTGCAATGTATAACCCCGTTATTATTCTTCTTTTCGCTTATCTTTTGTTTACGGTCAAAAAGAATTGGCAATGGTTATTGGTAGCCCTGTCCTGTTTTGCCTATACTTATGCCTTCTTGCACACCAATTTCTGGCAAAATCAATACGACCGCTACTTCAGTCCTTTACTGCCCCTTGCAACGGTAGGTTTCTTCTCGCTCATCCCTCACTCTGGCCGTATTCACAGTCGGCGCTACGTGCTCGCGGCTGCTACTATAATCATTGGCGGCGCAAACGTGATAATAATGCCAAACTATTACTTGTACTGCTCGAGCAGTGCAGAGCGATTCAAGATTCGGAAGGCTATTGGGACGTCTCTTAAGAATGCCTTCCCCAAATCATCGACAATCGCCGTTGGGGATGCTGGCATCATCCCATTCTATAGCGAATTAAGGAACGTCGATTTCTACTTTCTCAACTCTAAAAAGCTATTCCAAAACAGAGTTGAAGGGACATATTGGGGCCTTAACACCGATCTGCTTTTTGAAGAACATCCCGATGTTCTTATACTAGCATCCAGCAGTGCAACCGAATTTATTCCCGGTCATTACGGCAACAGGTCACTTTCCTACGAGATTGCCAAGCACGAGCAGTTTCAGGAGTACAGCAGAGTCATGGCTGTCGATGTGAGCGGCCACTTCGACGCCTTTCGAGTTTGGAAGGGCAGCCGAAACTATCCCAAAAAGGAGAAAACCTATTATTACTACCATATCATGGTCCACGAATCCAAGCGCGAGTTGGGAGAAGAATTTGCCAATGCGATCATGTCGGACTTCCCAGGGATTGAGAACCCCGTGTTTCCGCCCTAAGGCGTTGGGAATGCATCAAGGCGGTAAACCGGGCCCGATTTTCAAAGGCTTATCGGATTGATAGAGCCCCCGTTCCTCAAAAAAGGCAAAGCAAGCCACCGCAAACCTGTATCCGGGGAACCGGGTGCGGTAGACGGGACGTCTCATTCATTTTTGCCTCCACAAACAAAGCCTACGGGGACCAGCCAAGCTCCTCGCCCCTCGTGGAACTTGACACCCGCTGGGAACTGGACTCATCGCACCCATATGCCGAATCCAATCTCATTACCCAGAGTGGCGATTCACCTATGACGTCAAGGGGACCCTCGTGGAGATATACGTTGGCTTCGAAGGCAGAATCTAGCCTGGCGCCTGTTCCCAGGAACACGCTCCTTTACTCGGTGCTGATCCCCGCCTATAACGAGGAAAAGAACATCATTCCCACTATCCGAAGCCTCGCGCAGGAATTGCGCTCCGCAGGCATCCCCTTCGAGTTTGTGGTTGTAAACGACAATAGCACGGACAACACCGCCCGGATCGTGGAAGAGTCGAAGCATGAGTTCCCTGAGATCAACCTGGTGCACAACACGCCTCCGGGGGGCATGGGCAGGGCGGTCCGGTGTGGTCTGTGCCATATTAAGGGTGACGCGGTAGCCATCGTGATGGCCGACCTATCCGACAGCCCGAAGGATGTTGTAGCGTGCTACCGCAAGCTCGAAGAGGGCTACGATTGCGCCTTTGGTTCGCGTTTCATGAAGGGCAGCAAGGTGACCGCATACCCGACGGTAAAGCGCGTGGCAAATCGAATCGGCAACAAGATGATCCAGGTCATGTTCCTGACGCACCACAACGACCTGACAAACGCGTTCAAGGTATACCGGCGCCACGTCATTGAAAGTATCAGCCCATTGCTCGCGGCGCACTTCAACATTACCATCGAGATGTCGCTTTCGGCGCTCATTCGCGGCTATTCCATCGCCGCGCTTCCCATCGATTGGTCTGGCCGAACCTGGGGCTCATCGAACCTGCGCCTTAGAGAGATGGGGCGGCGGTATCTTTGCACACTGCTCAAGGTCTGGTTCGAAAAGGCCCTCATTCGCGATGACCTGATGGCGGAGAAGAAGGTATCACGCTGAGCATCTATATGCACGTCACCGGCCTTCGCCCCACAGAATCGCCTCTATGAAGTACATCGGCGACTGAGCCTCGCTACTCACGCACTTCAACTCTTACGTTGTCATAATAACAGGGCCGTTTGGGTGTGTGTCCATATTTCAACTCTAATCTAAAGGATCTGCTCACATCGTCCTTGGCGAGTTTATAAGTCACTTCCATTCGATGCCATTGGCCATCGCCGGGATGCTGTCCGGAAAACACTGCCTTCTCTTCCCCCTCCGAGCCAATAGCGATGTAAGCCGTCTTGGGGTCCGAACTCTTTGCCCAAACAGAAAGAACTAGGGTTTTCCCCGCAACAGGCCCGAAAAGCTCTACCCGGGAGAATACGAAGAGGTAGTCGTAGCCCGGGTTTAGTGTGACCGCGAAACGCCCTTCACTCGCTTCCTCGGATTTCGCAACAAAGGCGTCATACCTTTCCAACCAGTTCCAGAATAAGGGCTTGCCTGCGAGCCACTGCTCGAAGCCACCGTTCCGCACGCCGTCACCGTCGTTAATCATAATTGGATTGAATTCTGTCCGTTGTTGTTCACTCCTGGAGCCGGCCGTGACCGACGTCATCGACTCGTCACGTTCAACCGCCGGTGTGACAGAGGAACCGCCGTTGACATCGCCATTGGTAGGATGAGCGGCTTTTCCGGCGAACGAACAGATCGGAATCAGCAGCACCAGGACAGCACTTCTAATCGTAATTACCTTGCTCAGTGTAATTGCCATTTTGGTTTATGACCTGTCCAGGACGATCGTTTCATGTCCAGCATGTCGCCAACCCCTGGTCCACGAAAGAGAAGCTTAAAGAAGCATCAACCTTTGTGTCAAGTCCCTAATCGCCGGGTAAGTCGGAGAAAGCCCTGTTTCGGCTATGCCGGCGGGGCGTTTCGTCCGCAACACATGAAAAACGGGGACAGACACGTCTCCCTTCGGTCGCTTGTGTCAGTCCCCGTTTTTCGCTCAGCCTTACCCGGCGATTTAGGTCAAGTCTTCCAGCCCGCTGTGCCGTGTGCGTCTCGGTCATCGGTCTGATTCATACGTTCCGCCGGAATCCGCAATGGTTGGACACAGGTTGGAGGAGAGTGTTACGATTGGGGGTGTTGGTTGGGGCAAGTGGGCTTCTACGGGTTGAGCGCGCCAAAGCAGGAGGAGTGCCATGAGAAGGGTCATTCAGGTGGGCGTAGGGGGCATGGGGTTGGGTTGGACGGACCGCGTGGCCGAGTCGGACCAGTGGGAAGCCGCCGCCTATGTCGACACGAATAGGAAAAACCTGATGGCCGCGGCGGAGCGCCACGGTATGCCGAAGTCGCGCTGCTTCACAGGGTTCGAGGAGGCGCTGAGATGCGTCGAAGCGGACGCCCTGCTGGACGTGACCCCGCAGCAGTTCCGCAAGATGGTGTGTTGCGCCGCGTTCAAACACGGCCTGGACGTGCTCTCGGAGAAACCCTTGGCGGACAATCTCCGCAACGCCAAGACGATCCTCGCCAGCGCGGCGAAACATGGCCGAACCTACATGGTGGCGCAGAATTACCGCTATCAGCCTGTGGTGCAGACGGTGAAACGGTTCATCGCAAAGGGCCGGCTGGGCGACGCGGGCTATGTGGGGGTCGAGTTTCACAAAGGGCCGAAGTTCAGTGGGTATCGCAAACAGATGGCTTACCCGCTCGTGTTGGATATGTCGATCCACCATTTTGACATGATGCGGTGCATTTTCGACTGCGATATCCGCGCCGTGCAGGCTACCAGCACCAACGCCCCCTGGAATTGGAACAAGGGCGACTCGACGGTGATGGCGCAGTTTGAACTGTCCAATGGGGTGCAGGTGAACTACTTCGCAAGTTGGGTGGCGACTGGCGCGGAAACCACCTGGAACGCGGATTGGCGTTTTGAGGGCAGCAAGGGCGTGTTGCTGTGGGAAGACGATGTGCTGCGCTTTTCGGACAAGCCCAAGGGGCGGCGCAAGGTTCCGCTTATCAAATGGCCGATAACCCATCAAGCCTATTTACTCGAGGCGTTTTCCCACGCGCTCGATTCGGGGATCGAGCCGGAAACCAGTGGCCGGCGCAACCTCAATAGCCTGGCCACAACCTATGCCGTGGTGCGCGCCGTCAAAGAAAAGCGGCGCGTGACCATTGGCAAGGTCCTCGGGCAAGAGGGCGCACGGCGAAAGAAAAAGAAGTGAGCCCAGCGGCACTGGAGGACTACGGAAGGCCGGCCAGGTACGCGCCGGACCGGTTGTTTCTGGTTGCGGTAGTGTTTATCGTGGCTGCGCCGGTGTTCTGGCGTCAAGTGGAAATCCGCCAGGGCGGCATCGCCCGGGCCTATGAAAACGTCGCGCTGTATCAGCAGGTCTATCCTGCATTTCAATATGGGTTCACGCGGTTGCGCACCGGCGACGTGCCCCTGTGGAATCCGAACGAGGCCTGCGGTACGCCCTTTCTCGCTGACCCTGCCACGGGCCTGTTCCAGCCGATCAACGCGCTATTCCTTTACTTACCCACAGAACGCGCCATGGCTGCGCACGCATACGTGTGTCTGTCACTGATGGGTCTGTTTTTCGTCTTGTTCGGGCGGGCGCTGGGTGTGGGTTATATTCCCGCACTGGTGGGCGGCGTGGCCTATGCGTTTTGTGGCGCCGCGGCCGCGGCCATGTCGCACCCGGCCCTGGCCAACGCCTTGGCGTGGACCCCCTTCATGTTCTGGGGGCTGCGCGAGTACGGGCGGCGTTGGCGCCCTGCCAGCGCCGTGCTGGCCGGGCTGGGCGGAGCGATGCTGCTGTTGTCGGGATCGCCGGCACTGATCGTAGCCGTGTTGTGCCTTTGGGTTCCCTACGGGATTTACTTGGTGCTGTCACCCGGCTCCGCCGTGGCGCCGGGGTTGCCGCGACGGCTTACGGGGCCGGTCGTGATGGGGCTCGTGGCCTTGGTGGTTTCGGCAGTCCAGTGGGCGCCGACGCTGGCTTGGGCGGCGTCGCTCGAGCGGCCTGTGAGTGCGCTGTGGCGCCTGGATTTGGTGGGTCTAGCGGCGCAGGGTTGGCGTGAGATGCTGCGCCAATTGCTGATGGCCAAGTCGGACACGCTGCCTCACATCGGCTATGTAGGCATCAGTTCGCTGCTGGCGATCCCCGCCGTGCTTTTCCACAAGACGGCCCGGCGTGATGCGCTCTTCTTCTTGGTCGCGGGGCCGGCGTTCTTGTTCGTGGCAGGCGCGTGTGGGAAATACCTGCCATTCTCCTTTCCGGCCCCGGCTTTCGCAATTCCCGGCGCGTTCTGCGTGGCGGTCCTGACGGCTTTGGGCCTGGATCGGCTACTGGCGCCCGCACGGGAACCACAAGCGCCCAATGTATGGGCGCCGGCGCTGTTCGTGCTTATCGCGGCCGGGGCGCTGCTCTACGTGAGTTCCGCCGAGGTCCGCGGCCGGATTGTCGCCTTTTTCATCATACTGCTTCCGTTCCTCTTATTTCGCACGCGATGGGTTGGCATTGTCTGCGGCCTTTCGTTTGCGCTATTGCTTTTCGTTGATCTCACCTTGGCCAGTGTGAACCGCTACCGGCATCCCTTCGAAGACGCGCCAGAGTGCTATCGCCACTACGCGGAGGCCATTGGCGTGGCCCAGGAGCAGGCCCTTGGGGGGCGTGTGCTGGTTTCGGCACATCCGCTGAACCCCGCGCTGCCCGCCAACCTGGGCATGTTGTTCCCCGTGGCCGTGGCCGGCGGTGCCCAAATTCCACTGACGAAGGACCAGGCGCAATGGTGGGCGCGGCTGTCGTCCGCGACTGATGCGCCCCCGGCCACGACGGGCGACGGCTTGGGTCCCGAGACCGTCGGCTCGAGGCTGCTGGACTTCATGGCGGTCCGTGCGATTCTGGCCGCGCCCGACGGCCCGCTGTACGACGGCGCCTGGGCGCAAGACACAGCGCGCTTCCGGGAGGTCCGGACCCAGGACGATGCGCATTTAGTAATCAATGAACACGCGTTGCCCCGCGCCTACTGCGTGCCCACATGGCGCGAGGCCGAATCGGTGGAGGCCGCGCTTGACATCCTGTCGGCCCCGGATTTCGATGCCAGGCGGGCTTGCGTAGTTTTGGCCGACAGTTCCGGGTTCGAGGCGCTGGCGGCGCTGGCGCCTGAAACGCTTTCGCCGGAAACGGGCGAGCCGCTCCACCAACCAGAAGCGGCCACCTGCACGGTCGAAGAAGTTTCCGCGGAGCGCATCATCATCCATGTCGAAGCGCCGGCGCCGGGTGTTACGGTTCTCGCCGACACCTTCGCGCCGGGCTGGGGCGCCACACTCGATGGGATTCCCTGGCCCATCCTGCAAGTCAACGCCGTTTTCCGCGGCATCGCCACGCCGGCCGGCGCGCACGATATTATCTTCGACTACCGGCCTCTTCCTTTCACGATCGGCCTGGCGGTTTCCATCGGTGGGTCGGCACTGCTGGTACTGCTGGGCATGACCCGCCTGCTGCGCAGCCGGTAGTTTATCTTCCATACTTCATATGCTACCATGCACCGCATCCCAGCCGGCGTGGGTCGGCTTCAAAGGCGGCAGGCAACAGGAGGAGTCACAGTTATGGCGAGGAAAGTCCGAATCGGGTTCATTGGAGCTGGTGGCATTTCCCACCTTCACTATCACAGGTTGCACGCGACGAAGAAAGCGCACGTCGTCGCGTTGAACGAGCCGAGTCCCAAAATGCTGAGGTGGTTCCACGAGCGTTGCGAGGGGTCGAAGGACCTGCCCGTGTACAAAGACTACAAAGCTATGCTCAGGAACGAAGACCTGGACGGGGTGGTGATTCTCAGCCCGCACACGGTGCATTTCGAACAAGCCGGCGCCGCATTGCGCAATGGGTTGCACGTGCTGACCGAGAAGCCCATGGTTTGCACCATTCGACGCGCCAAGTCTCTTATCAAAACGGCCCGCGAGGCCAAACGTGTCCTGTCGCTCTCCTATCAGCGGCACTATGAGCCGCAGTTTCGGTACATGCGCGACCAGATCGCGAAGGGGATTCTGGGAAGAATCCAATACGTGCAGGCGATCCAGGCGCAGGAGTGGCTGCGGATCGTGAAGGGCACATGGCGCCAGTCGATGGCCCTGTCGGGCGGCGGCCAGCTCAACGATTCGGGCAGCCATTTGATAGACATCGTGATGTGGGTCAGCGGATTGAAGGTCCGGGATGTGTTCGCCAAGAGCGAGAACTTCAACCTGGAAGTCGATGTCAACTCGACGCTCGCGATGAAATTCGAGAACGGCGCGCTGGGCAGCATGTCGGTGATCGGCAATGCGCCTAGCTGGTATGAAGATCACACGATAGTCGGCAGCAAGGGCGCGTTTTACCTGCGGCAGGGCCTCGGCCTGATTCAAATGGACGCCAAGGGCCATCCTGTCAAGGTCAGGCTGCCCAAATACACGAAGAACCCCGACTCCAACTTCATCGACTGCATCCTCGGCAAGGACACGCCGCAAGCCCCACCGGAGTGCGGCCTGCGCACCATCGAGGTTACGGAGGCCGCCTGGAAATCCGCCGCCAGCGGCCAACCGGTACGCGTCCCGAGATCGAAGCTTTAAGAACAACCCAAAATCACACGGTGCACTGAGAACTTCGGGAACTAAGAACTATGCACGGCGCACTCAGCACTGAGAGCGGAAGATGGCTTGCCATTGGCACGATCATAATCGCGCCCCTGACGACCTCTGCTGAGATACATGTGGGAACGGTGACCGACGGGCCCGGGACGCATAACGAGGCGATACGCAACGTCTTTGAGCACGAGGTCCTGGCCTTGACCCAAGGCGAGTTCGACGTGGTCTTCCCCTCCGACAAGCAACTGGAAGGTGACTGGACCATGCAAGGCATTAAGGAAGCGGCCGACCGGTTGCTTGCCGATGGGGATGTGGACATCCTGTTGGCTCTCGGCATTCTCTCGTCTACGGAGGTGTGCCGGCGTGGTCCTTTGCCCAAGCCCGTGGTCGCGCCGTTGGTGATCGACAGCGCCGTGCAGGGGCTACCGCAGCAAGACGGTATGAGCGGCGTGCGGAACCTCGTGTATCTCACATCGCCCGCGCCGTTCAAGCAGGACTTGAAGGCGTTCAACGAACTCGTGCCTTTCACCGACCTGGCCATACTGGGGCCCAGGCCGCTCATGGAAGCCGTACCGGAGTTGCGCGACAACTGCATGAAAGTCGTCGGTGAAATGGGGTTTAGGTTGGAAGTCGTCCCCGTGGGCGATGCGGCCGAGGTGGCGCTTGGCGCGATTCCCGCGAACACCGAGGCGGTCTATATGGCGCCAATGCTCCATCTCAGCCAGGCCGAGTTCGGCCGGCTCGTTGCCGGGCTTATCGAGAAGCGCTTGCCCAGTTTCTCGATGTGGGGCCGGGAGGACGTGGAGCGTGGGGTCCTTGCGACGGTCTCGCCCGCCGGCGACATGCAGCGGCTTGCCCGGCGCACGGCGCTCTATGTGCACCGCATGCTGCTGGGCGAAGACTTCAAGACCTTGCCGGTGGAGTTTTCGCGCCATTCACACCTCATCATTAACATGGCCACGGCGCGGTCTATCGGTTTCTCTCCGACGTGGAGCGCGCTTACCGAGGCGGAGTTGTTGCATCAGGAACGGGCCGTTGCTGAGCGCCGCTTAACACTCAAGACCGTCGTGTCTGAGGCCGTTCGCGTAAACCTGGACCTGCTTGCTGCGGACCGCGGCGTCGCGGCTGGCGCGGAGGATATCCGCGAAGCCCGCGCGAACCTGTTGCCGCGAATCGAAGTATCGACCGCAGGCCTGATCATCGACCGGGACCGCGCAATGGCCAGCATGGGCCTGCAGGCCGAGCGCACCTGGACCGGCTTGCTCACGCTGAGGCAGGTGATCTACGCTGAACCCGCCTGGGCCAACCTCGAGGCCCAGCGGCATCTGCAACGAGCGCGTGAACTGGACCGGGAACGGCTTCGGCTGGACATCGCGCTCGAGGCCGCCAAGGCTTACCTTAACGTGCTCCGGGCGAAGACCTACGAGCGCATTCAAAAGGATAATCTCGAGCGGACGCGGGCGCATTTGGAAACGGCTCAGGTGCGCCGGACCATCGGCATTGCAAGCCCGGCCGAGGTCTACCGTTGGGAGAGCGAGATCGCCACCAGCCGCAAAGCCGTCATTGAGGTCGAAGCGAAACGGCGCATGGCCGAGATCGCATTGAACCGCCTGTTGTGCCGCCCGCAGGAGGAGGTATTCGCCACGGCAGACATTACGCCGGAGGACACGAGGCTCGTTGCCGATGACAATCCCATCATAAGCTACCTCGACACGCCGGCGACCTTTGAAGTATTTCGCGATTTTCTGGTCCGGGAGGGGCTGGCTGCGGCGCCGGAACTTCAGCAGTTCGACGAAGCGATGGCTGCTCTCGAGCGTGGCGTGCTGTCCAAGCGGCGCGCGTTTTATGTGCCAGCCGTGGGGCTTGAGGGCGAACTGACGGAACGCATTTCGCAGGGCGGCGCCGGGGCCGGTGGCGAGTTCCCGTTGCCTCTGCTCTTGCCCACGCGCGACGACACGGACTGGCATGTCGGTATCCAGGCATCGCTGCCGCTGCACGTGGGCGGCGCACGCAAGGCGGCACTGATTCGCGCCGAGGAACAGTTGGCGCAACTTAGGCTCGAGCGCGCGGCTGCGGCTGCGAAGCTCGAGCAATGGATTCGTTCAGCTTCGCTGGCCGCAAGAGCGTCGAATGCCGCAATCGAGCAATCCCGGCTCGCCGCGGACGCCGCGCACAAGAATCTCGAGCTCGTGTCTGATGCGTACGGTCATGGGTTGGTCTCGATCATAGAGCTGCTGGACGCCCAGACGGCTTCGCTTGTGGGCGAGCAGTTGGCCGCGAACGCGGTATTCGATTTCATTCTAGATGTGATGGAGGTCCAGCGTGCGTCCAACACATTCGAGTTTTTCATGGACGGGGCGGAAATCAATGCCTGGATAGGGCGCCTGGAGGCGTGTTTCGACTTATCAGGCGTCTACGACGCCAAGGTGGTGGAATGATCGTGAGGAAGTTACGAACTCAGCGTGAGCAGTATGTAGGCTTTTGGAAGACGTGCATGTACTATCGACGTGTTGGCTGTTGGTGGCTGGCCCTGTGCACGGCTGTGGGGCTTTTTTCTTGTAACAGAGAATCCACTTCGGACAAGGCACTCGTTCGGCCCGTTCGCTATCAGAAAGTGGTTTCCATAGAACGGGTTCGAACGCGAAGCTTTTCGGGCAGCGCCCAGGCCACAGTGCAGTCCAAGCTGAGCTTCAAAGTGGCTGGCACGGTGCTGCGCTTGCCTGTGGACGTAGGCGATACGGTTACAGAGGGACAGTTGATCGCCGAACTCGAGTCGGAGGATTACCAGCTTCAAGTCGCCCAGGCGGATGCGGCGCTAAAGGCCGCAGAGGCTCAGGAGCGCCACGCAAACGCGGAATACACCCGTGTGCAACAACTCTACGAGAACGACAACGCATCAAAGAGCGCTTTGGATGCGGCGCGCTCGGCCTCGGAAGCGGCTACGGAACAGGTGAAGGCCATGGGAAAGCAGCTCGAGTTGGCCAGGCGCCAGTTGGCGTACACCCGGTTGAAGGCGCCGTCGGACGGGGCAATCGTTATCGTCCTGACGGAAGTGGGTGAAAACGTCGGGGCAGGGATGCCGGTCGTCTTGCTGAGCGCCGGCCTCGAAACGGAGGTCAAACTGGCCGTTCCTGAAAACGTCATCGCCTCGATCCAGGAAGGCATGCGCGCGGAAGTGAGCTTTTCCGCCCTTCCCGGCAAGCGTTTTTCCGCCGTCGTTACCGAAGTGGGTGTGGCGGTTACCGGCGCCATGAGCACCTATCCCGTAACGGTGCGGCTTGAAGAGACCGATCCGGCGATTCGCCCGGGGATGGCTGCGGAGGTTATGTTCGAGTTCGGGACGAGGGATGGGGGAAAACGCATTTTCCTGTTGCCGGCGGCCGTGGGCGAAGACCGCCAGGGCCGGTATGTGTTTATACTCGAGCGGACCGGACACGGTCTGGCTAAGGCCGTGCGGCGCCCGGTTATCGTCGGCGAGATGACCAACTCCGGGCTCGAGATTCTCGAGGGGGTTGCGGACGGCGACCTCGTCGTAACTGCGGGCGTCAGCCGGATCGAAGACGGCCAAATCGTCAGGGTGCCGGAGGTGCGGGAGAACGCCGAATGAACATCACCCGGCTTGCCCTCCAGAAGGACCGCATTGCCTGGGTCGTTCTGATTGTGATTCTGGCTGCGGGCGTGATGGCTTACCTCGAGATGCCCCGCGCAGAAGACCCCGGATTTCCGATACGCTGGGCTTTGGTCGTGACCTATTTCCCGGGCGCCAGTCCCCAACGGGTGGAAAAGCTGGTAACGGACAAAGTCGAGAAAGCCATCCAGGAGATGCCCGAACTCGAGAGTATTCGCACGGAATCGCGCACAGGCGTGTCCATTGTACACGTTGAGGTGAAGCCGATTTATGGTGAGGATGAGCTCCGGCCGATTTGGGACAAGTTGCGGCGCAGGGTGGACGAGGCCAAGCGCCAACTGCCTCAGGGCGTCTTCGGCCCCTATGTCAATGACGAGTTTGGTGACGTATTCGGCATTGTCATGACCATCACGGGCGAGGGCTTTTCCTACGCCGAGCTGAAAGAGGTCGCCGACGACGTGCGCGACGAGTTGTTGATGATCGAGGACGTCGCCAAGGTCGAGATATACGGCTCCCAGGAAGAACGCGTGTTTGTCGAGTTCGACAACGAGCGGCTGGCCGCCCTGAACATTCCCCCGTTGCTTCTCAAGCAATTGCTCGATTCCACCAATATCCTCATTCCAGGCGGCGATATCCGCGTTGGCGACGAGCGGATTCTCCTCGAGCCATCGGGCAACCTCGAGTCCATCGAGGACCTCGCCCGCACGGTCCTCCATATCCCGGGCCGCAGCGAGGTGGTATACCTCGAGGACATCGCCACCGTTTCCCGTGGCTACATCGATCCGCCGCGGACGATGATGCGGTTTATGGGGCAGCCATGCCTGGGCCTGGCGGTCTCGATGCGTGAGGGTGGAAACATCATGCGTCTGGGCGCCGCTGTGCGGGAGGTTCAGAAGCGGCTCGAGCGCATCTATCCCATCGGGCTCGAGTTCGATTTTGCCGCCTTCCAGCCCGACCGCGTAGATTTCATAGTCACTACCCTGAACAGGAACCTGTTCCAGGCGCTGGTCATCATTGTGCTCGTGATGCTTGCAGCACTGGGGCTTCGCGGTGGCTTGGTAGTCGTCAGCACCATTCCAATGAGCATCATCATGACTTTTATGTTCATGGCGATTTTCAACCTCGGCATGGACCAAATCGCGATTGCGGCGATCATCATCGCCCTGGGGATGTTGGTGGATAACGCAATTTGCACCTCAGAGCTGATTATGGTCCAGGTCGCCGAAGGTAAGAAGCCGTTCGACGCCGCCGTACACGCAGCGCGTGAGTTGGCGCTGCCTCTGTTGACGGCCTCGCTGATCACGTGCGTCGCGTTTCTGCCCATTGCCCTGGCCAAGTCGGAGACGGGCGAGTATTGCAGGCCGCTGTTCTGGGTCGTCAGCATTTGCCTGCTCAGCTCGTGGCTCCTGGCGCTGACGCTGACGCCGCTGCTCTGTGTGCGGTTTCTCAAGGTAAGGAGGCGCCCGGAAGGCGGCCTGTATAACACCTGGTTCTATAAGTTCTATCGCGCTTTCTTGCTGTTACTGCTACGCCGGCCTTTCGTCACGGTCGCCCTGGCGGCGATCGCCTTTGCCGTCGCCATGACGGGCTTCCAACACCTTCCCGTGATATTCTTCCCATCCTCGGACCGTCCCACCTTTACCGTTGAAATTGAAATGCCTAATGGCACCGCCATCGAACGCGTTGAAGAGGTCGTGACCCAGTTCGAAGGGTTTCTTGCCGCTGACCCGGAGGTCGCGCCGTACATCGTAAACTGGGCCTCCTTTATAGGCGAGAGTGGGCCGCGCTTCGTGCTGACGTATGCACTGGCGTTCTCACGGCCCGAATATGCAGTTGTGCTGGTCAATGTGACGGATTACGAGGTTGTGGATAAACTCATGGCGCCCATCGAGCATTTCTGCCGCGAAAACTTCCCCGATGCGAAGCTCACAATTAAGCCGATCTCACTGAGCCCGCCCTCAGAAAGCCCGATCGAGGTGCGCATTTCAGGCAAGGACCCCGAGGTCCTATTCGATCTCGTCGACGAGGTCAAGGCCAAGCTCGCCTCCATACCCGGCGCGCGCAATATCGACGACGACTGGGGCATCTGGACCAAGAAGCTCGTGGTCAACGTCGATCAGCCCCGGGCGCGCCGCGCTGGTGTATCGAGTCAGGAGATTGCCCTCTCGCTGATGACTGCCCTGAGCGGATTTGAGATCGCCCAGTTCCGCGAGGAAGACAAGCTTATCCCGATTACCTTGCGCTCTGTCGCGGCCGACCGCCAGGACATGAGCAAGCTCGAGGCCCTCAACGTCTTCTCCCAATTGACCGGTCAGTCCGTACCGCTCAAGCAAGTAGCGGACATCGAGGTGGAGTGGGAACCGGCCAAGATCATGCGGCGGAACCGGCTGCGCACCATCACCGTCTCTTCCAGTATGGCCCCCGGAGTCACGGCACACGAAGTCATCAGCCAGATTGTCCCATGGCTCGAGCATGAAGAGCGCAACTGGGTGCTGGGGTATCGGTGGGAGCTTGGCGGCGAGGCCGAGGATTCCGCCGAAGCGAACGAGGCCATCATACACCAACTGCCCAGGGCCATGCTCATCATTCTCCTGCTCCTGATCATCGAGTTTAATTCCATTCGCCGGACATTCATCACACTCCTGACGATTCCGTTGGGCATGATCGGCGTTGCCGTGGGGCTACTGGCGGCGAATTTGTATATAGGTTTCATGACCATACTCGGGATCGTCTCACTTGCCGGCATCGTGACCAAAAACGCCATCGTGCTTATCGAGCGCATCGACGTTGAAATTCGCCACAACGGCCTCGAGCCGCCGCGGGCGATTGTTGAGGCAGCCCAGCGGCGCATGCGCCCCATCCTGCTGACCTCGGTAACGACCATCTTCGGCCTGTTGCCCCTGTGGGTCAATAGCACGCCCATGTGGCCCCCAATGGCCGTCTCGATCATCTTCGGATTGTTGTTTGCGACACTCCTGACGCTGGGCATCGTGCCGGCGCTCTACGCGCTCCTGTTCCGCGTCAAGTTCAAAGGGTTCAAGTATTAGCTACGGTGCACAGTGCACTATGTATTACCTGAGTCGTTGCCGTAGCTTTGCGCGGATGGCGCGGAGGGGTTTGCGAAATGGTTTTGAGTTGCCCTTGGCAGCGATGAAATCGATACGGACGGTTTTGTGGTTAGTGGAGCTCCATGAGTGGGCGTCGTAGACGCCTAATAAATTGAATCCGGCCTTCGCAAGGGCACGTTCGATTTCCGCCTGCGGGTAGATGCGTTCGTAAAGGCGGCACGAGGCCCCCGTGTTGACCCGGATTTCGGTGATGATGACACCGGTGCGCCGGTCATAGTGGTTGTCCCAGGTGGTCGAGAACCGGCCGTTGTCTTCAACCCATGTCTGGTCTTCGTAGTGGTCGAACACCATCCGCTCGGTGACCACGTCAAAATAGAGAATGCCGTTGGGTGTGAGCGCACCGTAGAACTCGTCGAGTGCGCGCCGGAAATCGGCCGGCTCGAGCAGGAAATTCATGCTGTCGAAGAGACAAGTGATGTAATCGAGGCTTTCTCTTGACGGCATTGCGCGCAGGTCTGCCACGGCGGCAGGGGCCGCGTGGGCGCCTTTCTTGCCCGTGCGGAGCATAGCGAAGGACAGGTCCGTGCCGAAGCTGTTCCAACCAAGACGACGGATCATCTTAAGGAGCGTTCCCGTGCCGCAGGCCGCGTCGAGGTGCCGGAAGCCGTTGGGCAGTAGCGCGGCGATTTGCGTCACCACCATGAACCAGCGGCCATAGTCCACGTGGTCCATGATGAGGTCATAATGGCGCGCGATGTCGCAGAACGAGTCCTGGTTGGTGATCGTGGGTTTCTCGATACGCCTTACCATTGTCAGCTACCCCATATGTGGGAGATGAGGGGATATTTGGAAGATAGGGGGATATCCCCCTATCTGTCTATATCTCCATATCCCTTAAGCCACGCATAGAACGCCTCGGTTATCGGGTCGACGAACGAGGATTTGGCGCCCAGCCGCCGGAGCTTTTGCTCGGTCGCATAACGGACGGCCTTTGCGAAGCCCTGTTCGCACAAGATGGCCCGCGCCACGGCCGCCTCGTGAAAGGTCCGCGCAGGCTCCGCGAAATCTGACACATAGAGGGCCAGGCCTACGTTGCCCAGTCCCGGCCGGCCCGTGCTATGCCAGTAAATAGCCTCGTAGACGGCGTCGTCGTCGATTCCCAGCCGGCGCCGACATTCTTCCGCGGCTACAGGTCCGTGGAGTAGCTTGGGCACATGGCGCTGCAACTCGCTCGGGACAATCCCATATCGTTCCGCCGCTTCCAGCAGTTCGGCCTCGTCCATGCCCTTACCCAGATCGTGGAGCAGCCCGGTGGTTACGGCCTGTTCGTGTGTGATGCCTGCTTGAGCCGCAAATGACGTCATCAGTTCGGCCGTAGACAGGCTATGGCGCCGGGTTTCATTGCTCAGACGCTCGGAGAGCAAAGCAATGAACTCCTCGGCTCGCGGACTTTGGCGGACGGCCATCGAGACCTCATAGATGCCTTTGCGGCGGATGAGTTTCGCAACAGCGTGCGGTACGAGGTTGCTGAATGGCTCGCCGGCGGCGATCCGTTTGCGCACTTCCGTGGAGGACAGTGTGGTTTTTTCGAATGGGAGCATGTCGCAGCCCTGGTCGAGGTTTGATGGCACGGCGTCGGGCAGACCGGGCCGTGGCACGACGAGCAATCGTGCCCTGGCCAGGATGCCCTGTGGGTCTTTCCAGTGAGGCAAGTCGAGTAGCGAGTCGAAGCCGACGATCAGGAACAGGTCTGCGCCGGGGTAGAGCCGCTCGAGCTCGCGCAATGTATCGCGCGTGTAGGATGGGCCGTCTCGCTCGAGCTCGATCTCGCACACCTCCATCCGCGGTTCACCGGCCAGGGCGGCCTGCACCATGGCGAGGCGCTCTTCGGGTGTGGCATAGGGGCCTTCGGACTTGTGCGGCGGCCGCGCGGCGACGACGAATAGCACCCGGTCCAGCCGCCATTCATCAAGCGCGGCCCGGGCAATGTCGCAATGGGCATTGTGCGGTGGGTCAAAAGTCCCGCCGAGTACCCCGATGCGCTGCAGTCTACTCACGAATTTGGCCCGATCCCCGAATCACATACTTCAGCGTTGTCAATTCCTTGAGCGCCATCGGCCCGCGGCAGTGCAGCTTGTTGGTGCTGATGCCGATCTCCGCGCCCAGGCCAAACTCGAACCCATCGGTGAACCGCGTCGAGGCGTTGACATATACCGCCGCACTATCCACCGCGTCCAGGAAGCGCTCCGCCGCCGCGTATCCTTCCGTCACGATCGCGTCTGAGTGGTGCGAGCCATAGCGGTTGATGTGACCGATGGCCTCCTCGAGCGAGCCGACCACACGGACGGCCAGAATACGGTCTAGGTACTCGGTGGTCCAGTCCTCATCGGTGGCCTCGTTGCATTCGATTATGGCCCGGGTTTTCGGGCACCCGCGAATCTCGCAGTCGCCCTGGGCCAAGCCTTGGGCGAGGCCGGGCAGGAAGACGGCCGCAACACCCTCATGCACCAGGAGGGTTTCCATGGCGTTGCAGACACCGGGCCGCTGCAGCTTCGCGTTGATGCAGACCGCCCTGGCCATGGCAAGGTCCGCGTCCTCGTGCACGTACGTGTGGCAGATGCCCTCGAGATGCGCCACGACGGGGATGCGCGACTCATCCAGAATCCGCGCGATCAGGCCTTTCCCGCCCCGAGGCACGATCACGTCCACGTAGCCGTCCAGCTTCAACAGCTCGCCCACGGCCGCGCGGTCCGTGGTGGTAACGATTTGCACCGCGTGTTCGGGAACGCCCGCGGACCGCGCCCCTTCGATGAATGTCTCCGCAATGGCTATGTTTGAACGAATCGCCTCAGACCCGCCGCGCAGTATGCAGGCGTTGCCCGACTTCAGACAAAGCCCCGCGGCGTCCGCGGTGACGTTCGGGCGGCTCTCGTAGATGATTCCGACCACGCCGATGGGCTGGCGGATTTGCGCGATACGTAACCCGTTCGGATGGACCGTCTGCTGTACGATGTCTCCGACGGGATCGGGCAGGGCTGCGACCGTTTCGAGGCCTGCCGCCATGGCGTCGATGCGTTTGTCGCTCAGTTCCAGGCGGTCGAGCATCGCGCCCGAGAGGCCCTTCTCACGGCCGTCTTTAAGGTCCTTCGCGTTGGCATCCTTGAGAGCGCCGCGCGAGTCGCGCAACCGCTGGGCGATGTTCGCCAGTGCGGTGTTTTTCACGCCGACCGAAAGCGATCGGAGCGCATCAGCAGCCGCACGCGCTTTTTGACCGATTTGCAATAATTCTTCATGGAGTGACATGCATTTTCACCTCTCTTTTTTCAACCACGGAGAGCACGGAGACACGGAGAATCATTTTTCACAGTTCCTCTCCGTCGGTCCGCGTATCGTTTAGCCGATTCTCTCCCGGATGGTATGGTCACGCTCCTGCGTGACCGAAAAGGCCCGTGGGTTATCCGGTCGAGCAGGAACTCGACCCTACCGGATTATAGGATAACCAGGTTGTCTCGGTGAATGATTTCGTCGAAATCCTTCCGCCCGAGGATAGCCTGGATGTCGTTGCTCTTGCATCCCTTGATGCGCTCGATGTCCTCGCTCGAGTAATTGACCAGCCCACAGGCGATCTCGCGCCTGTTGGTGTCGATGACCTTGACCGAGGCGCCGACGCCAAAGGCGCCGTGGACGCTGGTGATCCCGGTTGCGAGGAGGCTCTTGCCCCCGGTAAGGAGCGCAGCGCGTGCGCCATCGTCGACCTCGAGGTAGCCTTGCGTCTGGCGGCCAAACGCGATCCAGCGCTTGCGGTGGGGGAGGGCGGCGCTGGCTTTCCCGAAGCTGGTCGCAGGGCATTTCCCATCGAGGACGTCCCGAACCACGTTGGGCCGGCGCCCGTTTGCAATTATCATGGATAGTCCCGCCGCGCATGCGATCTTTGCCGCTTCGAGTTTGGTCTTCATGCCGCCGGTAGACATCGCCGCGTCGGTATCGTCGGCAAGCGCTTCGATTTCCTCGGTCACAGCCTCTACGTATTCGATCAGCTTCGCCGAGGGCGCGCCCTCGGGATTCTTATCGTAGAGGCCGTCCACATTGCTGAGGATAATGAGGAGGTCGGCGTCGATTCTTGCGGCAATTTTCGCGGCAAGCGTATCGTTATCGCCGAACTTGAGCTCTGCCGTTGCCGTCGAATCGTTCTCGTTGACGATCGGGACGACGCAGCCGAGCTCGAACAGTGTCGTGATGGTGTTCCGGACGTTCAGATATGTCTGGCGGTTGTCGAGGTCGATGGCTGACAGGAGTACCTGCGCTGCCTTCAAGCCCTGGCCATGCGTGCGGAAAAGTGTCTCGTAGTAGTGCATGAGCGTGGCTTGCCCGACGGCGGCGGTGGCCTGTTTAAGTGGTAGGAGCTTGGGCCGTTCTGTCATGCCCAGGACGTTCATCCCGCAGCCGATCGCGCCCGAGGACACGATCAGAATGTTCATGTTGCGCTCATTCTTCAGCCGTGCGAGGTCTTTCACGACGGCCTCGAGGACCTGCCCGTCGAACGGGCGCTCGCCGCTCAGCAGCGTCGTGCCGATTTTTACGACCAGCGTTTGGATGTCAGTCATCGGGGTGGTACTCAAGTTTCACGTCCCCTATGGTGATCGTGTGGCAGAGCTGGGCGCCCATGCGCCGGAGGGCCCGGAACAGACCCATGCGCCGGAGCTTGTCGTGCAAGTGCTGCACGGCGTACTCGTTGTCGAAGTCCGTCATCTGCACGGCCCGCAGCACGGCCTTGCCCTCGACGCGAAAGCCGTCGGCCGTTTTCTCGATGGCGTATGGGGCCTCGTACACGTACTCGCGCTCGGCTTCGGCCATGTGCATGTCCGCCTCCTCCTTGCGGGCGCGGTCGACAAGCAGCCAGAGGTGTTCGAGCAGCGGTGAGATTCCTTCGCCGGTCACCGCTGAGATGAGGAAGGGGTGGTCCAGTTTCGGGGCGAGCGTGTCGAACCGCGCGCGATTGGCCGGGATGTCCGCCTTGTTCAGCGCGAGCACCTTGGGCCGGCCGGCGAAGGCCGGGCTATGCTGTGCCAGCTCGCTTTCGAGCACGGCCGATGTTTCTAAAGGCTCTTCGTCGCCGAGGTCTATCAGGAACAGCAGCACTTTGGTTCGCTCAATATGCCGCAGGAAATCGTGCCCCAGTCCCTTGCCCTGCGCGGCCCCTTCGATGATGCCTGGAATGTCGGCCACGGTGAGCGTGCGGTAATCGTCCAACATCGCCACGCCGAGATTGGGCGAGAGCGTGGTGAATGGATAGTCGTCGATCTTGGGTCTGGCGGCACTGATGCGTGCAAGGAGTGTGGACTTGCCCGCGTTGGGCAGGCCCACAATGCCGACCTCGGCGATGAGCTTCAGCTCGAGGACGTATTCGGTCTCTTCGCCAGGCTCGCCGCGTTCGGCAAACCTGGGCACGCGGTTCGTGGCGCTGGCAAAGCGCGCGTTGCCCTTGCCGCCTCGGCCGCCGTGGGCTGCCAGGCACCGCTGGCCTTCTTCGGTAAGGTCTGCGAGGATGGCCTCGCCCTCACGGTCGCGGATGAGCGTGCCGCACGGAACCGGGATGAGCATGTCGGCGCCGTTTCGTCCGTGGCAGTCGCTGCCTTTGCCATGGGCGCCCTGCTTCGCCTTCCAGTGGGCGTGATAGCGGATGGGTTCGAGGGACGTGATACGAGACGCAGCGACGAAATATACGTCGCCGCCGTGGCCGCCGTCCCCGCCGTTGGGTCCACCGCAGGGGACGTATTTCTCTCTGCGAAAGCTACAACAACCGTTGCCGCCCGCACCGCCGGTGACTCTGACTCGTGTTCGATCGACAAACATGATTAGCCATGGTTACAGGCAGGTACGCTCAGGTGGGGGATATGGAGATATAGAGAGGTATGGGGATATCTCCCTAAGACGGCACAGCCGCAACCAAAAACGAAGGTAACCGTTCACGGGGGTATTTCGCACTGTGTACACAAAAACAAGCCTTTGAGA
>CAYRLQ010000015.1:0-27473 GCA_964425145.1 uncultured Nitrospiraceae bacterium | reverse complement strand
GTCACGGAAGGACCGCCCGGTCCCGTCTCCACTCGTGCGCCAATCATGACCGCATCGAGCGTCACATTCAGCAGCTTGATGGACACCGGTTCATGCTCGCCGGGGACACAACGGCGCGTGATACGAAGCGGTATGGCCGCTTCCGAAGGCAATTGCTTGTCCACGTCCCGGTTCTCCCACGTAGTGCCCTCAAAGGCCACCACCGGGCTGTCCGGCGCGTTCGCGAGGAGCGATGCCGACGCATGCGCCAGGGCCAGCGCCCGCTTCGCCCGGGCGTTGAGCGCCGTCGTCCGGGCGTTCAGTTGTTCACCGAAAGCAGGCGCCGAGCCGGGCGCGGCGGCCTGCAGAGATGCAAGAGCGCCGGCCTCTTCCTCGATGCCCAGCGACTCCTGATACATCCCCGCCCTGAGACTCTTGTCTGTTTCCGCCACGTTGGCTTCCCCCATGGCCTCCTGGAGTGTGAGCACAGCACGCTTGGCCAGCGCCTGGTCGTTATGGTAGGGCTGGAGGGTCAGTTCGCGCGAGCCGGTCACGAGCGTGGCGTCCGCCGCGTTCTTCAGCGCCCACTCAAATCGGTACACACCCGGCGCCGATATCGACACCGGGATCTTGAGCAGGCCTCGGCGGCCCACGACCTTCCCCACGGCCACTTGCCGCGACCCATCCGGCCGCACACAGGTCGCCTCGGCCTTCAGCGCTGCATCGCCGGGGTTTGGGTTCACAATGCGGAACGTGATGTCATCGCCGGTGAAGAGATGGTCCCAGTTCAGGTTCTCGGGTGTCATTCGAATTCTGTCTGAGCTGACCAACCCGAACCATGCGCCGGTTAAGCGGTTGTCGCCGCGGTAGGTCCGCCACTGAGCCAGGCTATCAACAGGCGCCCCAGTTCCGAAACAGAATAATTGGCCTGATTCGCCGCCAGTAACCGCAAACTCGAGACCGGGCCTCCTCTTAACGATATCGCCAAAAGCCGCCGTCATGTTGATCGTGCGGTTGTCGAACTGGTAATTGAAAACGACTTCACCCGCGTTGCTGAACACCAGCAAATTGCCCTGCTGTGTGCAAAGCATGTACTCGAGCGCACCGTCGCCTTCCAGGTCGATGATGGCGCCCGACGCCAGGCTGCGCCCCTGCGTGTCAATATCCCACAGCACGCGGCCGTCCTCGTCGAACCGGTACACTACGCCCAGCTCAGTCACCGCAAACAAGTCGGCCCGGCCGTCGCCGTCGAAGTCTCCCGCCGAAATGGTCGAAGCTACCGCGCCGCGCGTAGGACGCTCCCAGAGCACCTTGCCCAGGCCGTCCAGGCAGAAGAAGCGTCCCTTGTGTGACGCCGCGGCCACACACACTTGCCCTTTCGAACTAGCGAAAAGGACTGGCGAGGCGATAGCCCAAAAAGGGGCGGTTCCGCCCAGCGTGAACTCCCAGATGACGTTGCCCGAGGCGTCAAGCGCAAGCACCTTTCCCGGCCCCGTGGCGATGACGATTTCGAGGTCACCGTCCCCGTCAAGATCGCCGACCGCCGGACTCGAGCATTCACCTTCGAGCCGGCTCTCCCACGCGACTTCGCCCGTAAGCGCATCAAGGGCACTCAAAAGGCCTGACTGGTCGCCTTGGATGACCTCGACGACGCCGTCCTCGTTCAGATCGGCCAAGGCGGGGGAGGAGCAGAACATGTTTCCCATGTCTTTCTGCCACACGACATGGCCTTCGCCATCGAGACACGTGAACATCCCCTTGTTGTCCCCGGCATAGATGAGCGGCGACTGCCCCTCACGCTCAAGAATGGCCGGGCAGGTTGAATAGCGCCCCCGCGTATCGAAACGCCAGAGTTCCTCCCCCGTGCCGTCCACGACGATGATATTCTCATAAGCCGCCGTCAGGATTTCGGCGTCCCCGTCACCATCCAGATCTACCACCATCGGCGCGCCTTCCATGACCATGTCCGGGTTCGCCACCCACAGTGGTTCGATGTCCAGTGCCGCCGAGGCGAGGCTCAGCAGCATGGCCCCCAAAGTAAAGACAAATCCTGACACGACGCCTCGCCCGCTCCAACGGGGGTGAAGCATTCTCTTCAAACTGCACGACTCATAGGGTTTTCCTCACACGGTTTCTCATAGTGGCCATTCACGGGAAAGGCATAGCTTACCAGAGGGTCGTGCGAAGGACAAAGTCAAAGACCCGCCGTTCTATGTTCCATACTTGTGCATTCTTCGCAACTCGGACCAAGTCAGACGCCGTTGGCAAGACTTCGCTATCGCCATGTAGTCACGGCCCTCGCGTGCGTCGAGGGCCGAGAGGAGACGGGCCTCTTCATCCTGACTGAGATATCGGACTCTGTTGCCGCTGTCCACTTTCTGCAGTTGTACTTTGCGCAATGGGTGTTCCTTCAAGAAGCCCCACTCCACCCCCTTTGACAAAGCCGCCTTCAGCGCAGCAATATCACGGTTGCATGTCGACGGGGAGCAGCCGGCCTCGAGGCGATTGACTCGCCACTTCTCAATTTGCCACGGCCCGATCTCGTTCAGCCTCTCATTCAGCAAATCCGGGAAACACGCCTTCAGCCGGGCAACAGTCTGCTCACCCCTCTTCCTGTGTGTCGTGACCCATGGCGCATACAACTCATCCAAAAAGCTGGCAAGCGTGTGCCGACACGCAATGCGACGCTCCTCGACCGGATCCTTGCCGTTCGCCACATCCGCCAATACCATCTTGGCCTTGTCCCGCGCTTGCGCGGGTGACAATACCGTCGTGGACCAAGGCGGACGCGATTCCGCCGCCCGCCCTTCAGCCGAAAGGCCACGTAATACGTCATGCTCCCCGTGGGCTGGACTCTCAACAAGAAGCCCGGCAACTCCGAATCGGTCACCTCGTAGGGTTTGTCCCGTGGCTCAAGCGACTTGATCAGCCCATTCGCAATCTTCGCATGCATCTCAAACCCCTCCCACTGACATCGCCATATCTAAGTCCAAATGAAGTGCATTTGCCGAGATTCTTGCTTGTTTGGAGAATACATCAAGAATGGCTGAAAGTCAATGAATATAAGTGAGTAGGGCGCTTCAAGCTCTTTACAGAAACTGACAACAAGGCAAAATCTGGCGCTAGATCGCACCGTATGTGCGACTGTGATTCAAAATACTCTTGAGGCCAAACAACGTCGAACTCAGCTCCGCGATACGAAGTAGGAACGGACTGCAAGGACGCTGCAATCTGGTCAAGGAACTCAAGAGCGACAGAGCATACAGTGCCATCCCCGATCCCATGGGGACCATTTGGGGACAGCGACATGCGATCCAGACCAACTTAGACCAGCCGAGATCAAAGTGGCTGATTCCGCAAGTCGTTCAGGGTCAACGAGGACCGGCGAGGATCTATCAGGACCTTACTCGACCGCCCTGCTTTGGGAGCAGGGGGTCGCCGGTTCAAATCCGGCCGCCCCGACCATATAAAGTATTTCAGGCCAGTGGCTTACGAAAGTGAATCACTGGCCGTTTTTTGTGGAAAAACAGGCAGAGTGTAACGGATAGTGTAACGTCCGGTGACGCGTTCCGCACATTCCTGGCCAGTGATGGCGTCTATGTGAACAGGAGGAACGAGTCATGGCAAGCATCCATCGAAAAGCGAAAGGCGGTACCTGGTACATCACGTACCGGCAAGACGGCAAGCAGAGGCACCGTTCCCTCGGGACGACGAACACGCGCAATGCCCGCCGGCTGAAGCGCGAAATAGAATTCATGCTGGATGAGAAAGGCGCGGTGGAATTGGTTGTGAGTGACCGATCGAAAGATGAATCCAAGAATCCCACACTGGCAGAGTTCTGGGAGGAGTTTCTCCCTTGGGCGCACGATCATCGTGCACCAAGCACTGTTGATGAATATCGGAACTGGTTTAGCCAATTTCAAGACTTCACGACCGCTGTCTTCATGGGTGACGTAAACCCGTCCGACGTGGAAGCCTTCAAGTCTCAGTTGTCAGACCAGGGCAAGAACAAGCCCCAAGGCGTCGGGCTGGGTGTATTCTGGGTCTGCCCGATGTGACAACGAGCACGCCGTTTAGAAAGCCTATGACCCAACCGACAACACCTTCTAGGAAACCCCCTTCCTCCCCTAGCGAATGCCCGTATGAATACATTGTTCGTTCCTCCTGTCGCCATTGCGGCTTGGCCCGCAGGGTCTGTGCGCGGCGCAACTCGGCCGGAACCGAATGCCCTTTCTCTTGACCTCCGCCAAGGAGGCCCGGCGGTGGTCAACAAGGCGCGAGATGTGCCACCCACCTGACCAGGAGGACCGCGCAGCAGTGATGGCAGCCAACTGCTGGCTAGAGGAAGGAAAAGAGCGATGAGTCTGCACGCTTAGACACCCGGCGAATTCTTATTCCAAGTCTACAATATCCCTTAGGTCCAGGCCCAATCTCCTGGCGATCTTATATAGAGTGTATATCTTTGGGTTGTTCTGACCGTATTCGATTCCCTGAACTCCACGGGTAGTAATACCCAGGGCGGTATCATCGTCGAAATCTTCCTGCCTGAGTCCCTTCCCTTGGCGTAATTCGCGAATACGTTTACCAAGTTTGCGGAGAAACAGCTCAGACGTTTCGATTCCTGCCGTACTTCGATCTTCAGGGCCAGCAGGAGTGTCAGAGTGCCCGAGGTGGTGTGGATCGGTTGAATGCACTGTAGTTGTCGATGTCCTTACTGTTGGCGTAGACCGGAATTCGTACGCGCGGAGGAGATGGCGCAGTCTCAGGGATGGGTGATGACCCTCGATTTGGCCATGCTCCACCGAGTCAGAGCTTGTGAAAAACTAAACCGCATACACAACTATACATACATAGACGGTAGCCACACAAGTATTATTGCTAGCGATCACACTGTTTGGGCGAAAGAGTCCCGAAATGACCGACGCTGACTCCACGACTGGGGGCTGGCGCTGCTCTGAGGAGCCGCCTCAGGCCTGCCCCGGTTTATGGAGCGGACTTATGCGCCAGCGGAAGTGGGGTAGGCGGGGCATATGTCACCAACTCAAGGGTGGGGTATGGGGTCGCTCAAGTCGAGATTCTGGCGGGGGTTTGGGGGTCGCTTACTCTGGACGTTAGGACTCCCTTCGCAAACCGCAAAAGCTCGTATAAAGGACAAAAGCCCCCGCACAACGCCAAGTTCCCGCGATTTTGCCCTTTTGGGCACACACTTTCTCAAATTCAGGATAATACGCAACAGCCCTGGTGCCTTGATACGAACTTCGGTTCGTGTCCTTCAATAAAGAACTCTGTTATCCTAACTTTCTATTTGCGCCGTTTGCCGTTTTTGTAAAAATGTAGGCAACGAGACGCAATTTGAGCAATGTAAAGGTAGTGATTTGCGACAATTGGGATGGGAAGTTTTTTCCCGAAACCTTGCGAAGGTGTGATCGCGTTTCCGAAAGGGGCTGGAGAAAGCCTCGATATAAATGAATCCCGAATAGAGCGGGCTGCGGATGCTCCGGGCGCCATGCGTTACGAGCCGGGCGGACTTTCAGCCACGGTCGCGCGGGAGCGGGTTTGTGCTCTGATTCTATAAGTTGTTGGCTTTGGCTATTGGCTGCGGAACGATATGAATAGTGTGGAAAGTAAAGTCTTAGGGGCGAGCCCAGCGGCTGAGGCTGGGTGTCCAAAAAACTACCAAGTCTGGATTGCGTTCATTTTTGGATTGGTCTGCATGGTTGTGGCCGTGGGCTTTTTTGATCGGGTTATGAATCAAGCCAGGGCCGGAGACAGTTTCGGAGGAACTAACGTTTTGGGACAGGGTGTTGCGGGCAAAGTTAGTGTTACACCGTGGATCGGCATCGACGCAATGGATGTGGACGCCGTTGTAGCCGCCCAATTAGGCCTCGGTGAGGCGAAAGGCGTCCTGGTGACCAAAGTATATGTGGGTTCACCGGCTGAGGAGGTGGAGGTCGCGCGAGGAGATGTGATTGTTTCGTTCAATCGGCAAAAGGTCAAGACGCTTGCAGACCTCAAAGCGATTCTCGCAGGGGTCGATCCGGGGGACCATGTCCGGGTTTGTCTATATCGGGATGAAGCCAGGATAAGTGTCTATGTCGCGCCGATAGAGCGCCCGGCAAGGGCGACATCGCTGCTGGCGGGGGAGGACAGTTCGAATGTTACCTGGGGCATGACGGTCTCACCGCTTACACCAGCGCTTCAGGCGCGTCTGTCGATACCGGACAAGGTTACCGGTGTGGTGGTGATCGAGGTGACTCCCAACGGGCCGGCCGACGTGGCGGGTGTTCGCCCTGGTGATTTGATCCGATCTATTAGTCATCGTAAGACCGAGGATATGGAATCGTTTTTCAAGGTCCTGTCGGATGCCGACGGGGGGGTGCTTCTTGACGTATATCGGGCCGGACAGCTTGCCTATATCTCGGTAGGCACGCCGAAAATGCCCGCGCCGCCTATCCCCGCGAATACAGGGATGAGGAGTGTCGCGGGCATGACGGCGGCCGGAAGCCCTGCGGCGGCGATGTATGTGGCCGGGGCGCTTACGGCCTCGACAACGGGTCAGGTCGAGGTCTGCTTATGTCCGGTGTGCAACACGGCGGTTGCACATCCCCTCGGAACGCCGTGTTCTCAGTTGAGTTGTCCGGTCTGCGGAACTCGCATGGTTAAGGCGTCGATGTGACTGCGAGAGGCGCAATTTAGATGGACCGCTTCAAATGAAAGCTGAGGACGTATTGGGAGACAAGGCGTATATTTGGGCCGTAATCCTCTTGCTCCTCGAGATCGCGATTTTGATTTATTCTGCAATGTTTATGTCGGAAAGATTAAGAGCGGATAAATCGCAGGATGCGAGCAAGACCCTCGAGCGCGTCCTGGGGAGTTTCAATCCGGCACAGCCTGCCGCCGCTGCGGCAAGTTTTATGTTGGTGTGTGAGCAGGAATCGTACAGTGGCGCGATTTCTGTGGTTAGGCCGTCAGTTGTTTATATCGAAGTGCAATACGATCCGACGGTCACGACGTCTGCGGCAGGCGTGGCGGGAGGTCTCGCGTTTGACGCTGCCAAGAACGATTCGGGGCGCAGGTACGGATCCGGTGTGGTTATAGATAGTACCGGCTATATCTTGACGAACTATCATGTGGTGGCGGACGCGGTGGAGATTGAGGTCACCACGTTTAGTTCCGACAGCCGAACGTTCAATGCATCAATCGTCCGATGTAGTGAGCGGGAAGACCTGGCACTTATCAAGACCGACGCGGGCTACAACTTGCCAGAGGCCACACTCGGTGATTCCAGTAAAGTCGAAGTGGGTGATGTAGTTATTGCGATAGGCAGCCCTTTTGGCATGGAGCACACGGCCACTTTGGGAATCATCAGCGACGAACGGCGCTCGGTGGTAATCGATGGCCGTCTGTACGCCGCGATGCTCCAAACGGATGCGGCTATTAATACGGGGAACAGCGGTGGCGCACTCGTCAATATCCAAGGCGAGGTTATAGGTATCAACACGGCCATTTACGCGCCAACCGGGGTGTTCACGGGTGTTGGTTTCGCGATTCCTGTAGACAGAGCAAAGGCGCTGCTGGCGGAAAGTCTCGTTCTCGAGCCGAAAGCCGCCGGTGGAGTGTAAGGTAACTCCCTTTGAAGAGGTTGGTGAAATTCGTTATCGCGCTGTTGGTGGTAACGGCGATCGCCGGGTTTCTCTTGCTCAACCTGGGCCATCAGGCCCAGATGCGGTTGTTTAGAGAGGTCCAGATCAGCTCGTTGACGTTGTTGGGCATCGGTTTTTTTGCAGGCGCGGCTTCGGTGTTCCTGGCGGGTCTGTGGAGACATTGGAGACAAGATAGACGCAGGACCTCGTCAGGAAGTGCAAGGAATTCTGGGTTGGACAAGGACCTTTGAACGAATGGATGATGTGCTTCACGGCAGTCTAAGTAGGGAGCCTGACACCGCAGGCAATGTTCGAGGGACTGTCGAAAACTTACTGTGGTTCGCTCTCGAGGCTTTTCTGCTTCTTGCCCTTTTTCAGATAGTTTCCGGGGTACTGGGCCGAAATCTGATTGTCTTCACAAATGGCTCCTATTTGGCGGCGAGTTCGATTTATGTAGCAGGTTTGCTCCTGGCCCATCAGGAAAGTATCAGGCCTGCCGATCGGCGCTATCCCTACGGTTATGGGAATAGGGCCGCAGTGTTCCAGCTCGTCTCCTTCTGTGTACTAGGGGCCGCAAACATTTATCTCCTTTTCCGCATTCTGACAAATCGGGGGGCGGTCTTGGGCGGAATCGATTTGGGTACGTTTCTCACACTGGCTGTGGCGCTAGGGGCATCTGTTTTGGTTTATAAGAAGTTTCTATGTGTCTGTCAAGAGGTTGACAGCCAAGACCTCGAAGACCTGGACATGGTTTTGAAAGGCGCCATTATTGTTTCGGGCATAGCCCTGGCCGCGGTGATCTGGCGATGGTTCTTTGGTGCCGGGACACTGGCGCTGTGGGCGGCGGTGTCAATCATTATTATCACCTTATGCCTCTTCGTGAAGGGGTTTCATCAAACCTTTCTTGTAATTACGGACAGGAGCGTGTCCAGCGGATCGGTAAGGAATATCACTGGGTTTGTTCAACGGGCGGCCGGGGAAGCCCACATAGTTGACGTGAAGACCAGGAATGTGGGCAACGTAACGCACATTGAAGTCAGGGCAGCGTTTCCTCGTTCCTGGACTATTGCGGAAGCGAACGCGATTGAACTGGATATCGAGCGTGTTTTACGGAGAAAAGTACGTAAAGCCGGACAAGTGATGATCTATTGGCAAGCATGATGGTGGATAGTGCATATATCCTCGTGGGTTTGATGTTGGCCTGTCCCATTGTTGCCGGTTGCAGCGATAGCAGGGCTTCGGACGTCCCCGTTGCCGTTTTGGGCGTTCCGGGAATAATTCGGGTCGCGGAAGTCAGGACAGGCTACGTAAACATCCTTCCTGATGAGGTGAAGGAGCAGCTCGATGCGAGGGAGGATTTCACGATTATTGACGTGCGATCGCCTCTGCAATACCAGACAGGACACCTCCCCACCGCCATTTCGATGCCTCTGGTGACCTTGCCGTGGGCAATGAACAGTCTTGCCAGAAACAAGGAAGTGGTCGCCTATTGTCAGATTGGGGTCACGAGTGTCGGTGCATGCAACATGCTGCTGGCAAGTGGCTTTAGTGATGTAAGAAACATGGTGGGTGGTATTTCGGCGTGGCCTTACGAGGTCGTCACTGGTAACACGATTGTGGTTTCGCTATAGCGTTTGACGGGTTTTTGTGTGGGTGCTGGGCGAGAATATGTTGACTGCAACTACGACGCATAAGGTTCAAGTTCTGTGATCGAAGACGGGAGGAGTAACGAATGATTAACATTGTTTTGGGCGCAATAGCGATCTTGTTGGGGCTGTGGCTGATGTTTGCAAGTTGGTGGGCCACGATAGACCTGTTGAGAACGGTGTTTCCAATACTCATAGCTGCCTACGGGGTTATCGCCCTCATGGCCGGCTTGAAGAAGTTTGCCCGGAAAACTTCCGAAGAAGTAGATGAGTAGGAACGCCATTTCCTTATTTTCAACAGCAGACTGGGTGAGCATGTGAAGTGATCGTCGATCGCCGAGAGGAGTCAAGATGGTGTCGAATGTGAAGTCGAAGTCTGATAAAAGGCTAAAGTCCAAGGTCTCTGCGGGCGCTGACAAGAAGGAGGCCATCGATCAGCCAGCGGATGTTCCAGAGAAAGCCACGAACCCCGGTGTGATGAGAGTGGAAGCGCCTCTGGATTTTAAGGTCAAGACCCTCCTAGTTAACATCGGAAAAACCTTTAGCAATGTAGTGAATTGGTACATTCACCTCACGGAGATCAGCCGTGAGGACGTGATTGAACGTTATCGAACAAGGGGCATGGCAAAGTTCCAAAAGGGACGTTTTGTGGACGCAGCGGAAGACTTCGCCGCACTGGTAGAGCTTCAACCCACAAATCCCTGGGCGTCTTACATGCTCGGCCGTTCCCTGGGCAAGGCGGGAGATGTTCCTGAGGCGATCAGGTGGTTGAGAACGGCGGCAGAGCAGAATCCTGGTGATCCGGAGGTCCATTTTCAGCTTGGTCTCTTACTGTCTCATGACGAGCAACTCGACGAGGCCGAGGCGGAGTTCTCGAAAGTGGCGGCACTAGCGCCCGCCGAGCCCAAGGGACATTATAGGTTGGGCGTTGTCTATGACAAGATGGGCGAACACGACAGGGCCATAGAGTCGTTGCATCGGGCTCTTGAGCTACGGCCGCAGTCACCCAAGGTTAATCAGAGGTTGGGATTTGTTTACGAGGGAAAAGGCGATCACGGTCGAGCGTTGAAACACTTCAAAAAGGCGGCGGAACTCGAAGACTCGGCATTATAAGGCGCCATCCGGATGGCAGAGAGTACAGTAAATCAATCGATGGTGAGGGTACTTTCACGGAGAAAGCACTGGAGACCTGGTGTTTACCTCATAATCGCCTCTTCCATCCTTTTGCTTGTGGTCATGGTATGGGCGATTGGCCTTTACAATTCACTTGTGGGGTTGCGCCAGGACGTAATAACGGCCAAGTACCAGATTGACAGCTCGGTGCAGTACAGGGAGAACCTCTTTCCGCTTCTGGTGGAAGCGGTAGCAACGTTCGTAAGTCACGAGGATCACATATTCGACTACACGAGCGACAAGCGGGCGGAGACCCTAAGACCTACACCGCCCACGAGACAAGAAATCGAGCAGTTGGTTAAGAGCGCGCGATCGGATTGGCAGGGCGCTTTGGCCAAGATAATGGCATGGGCGGAAAACTATCCGGACCTGAAGACGAGCGACAGCTTTCAGACGATGATGTCGAAGATGTCCGATGTCGAGCAAGAAATCTACGATAAGCGCGTGGCCTACAACGATGTAGTGAATATATACACAACGGCCATTCGCACGTTCCCTAAGAATACACTGGCCTTCTTGCTCGGTTTTGACAGGGAGCCCTACTACGAGATTGCCGGCGAATCGGAATGGCAAATCGGAAGTAATGGATTTGCACAGAATCCGGGTACGAGCGCGCAATGAAATATCCCGAATGTGAAAGATGCGTACAGATGGTCGGCCCGGTCAATTTCTGGGCCAACGTCGGCCTGGCGGTTTTCAAGCTTGCTTTTGGACTGATGTGCGGCAGCATTGCGCTGGTGGCGGATGCGTTCCATTCTCTGGGCGATGTCGTAATATCGGTTGTGATGGTGCTGTCTCTCTATATCTCCGGGAAAAAGCCCGATGAAGACCACCCCTTTGGTCACGGAAAGATCGAGTTCATCGGAGCAGGCATCATCGGGTTCAGCATGTTCATGGTCGCCATACTGATTGTATGGTATTCGATCGAGCACATTATCGAAGGCGACCTTGAGGCGCCCGAACGTATCGCGATCCTCGTAGCCGTTATTTCGATCGCAGGCAATTACCTATTGTACAAACACTCCCTGTGCGCCGGGCAGCAGGTGAATAGTTCCATAATAATCGCCAATGCTCGTGAGAACTTGGCGGATGCGCAGTCATCGCTTGCCGTACTGATAGGAATCGTGGGCGCGCAGATGGGTTGGGTTTTCTTTGACCCTTTGGCCGCAGTGTTTATCGGCGTCCTCATATTCTATTCGGCGTTGAGAATTTTGAGAGAAGCGGCAAGGGGCCTGGGTGATTTCGGGCTCGAGCCTGGAGTCAGGGAAGAAATACGGACTGCCGTGGAAAGCATAGACGGCGTTGTTGGGATTGACGGTATTAAGACACGTCGGGTCGGGCAACGCTTCGAGGTGGGGCTACGGGTGAAGGTTGAGTCCACCAACACCGTGGAGTGGAGCAGTGAGGTCGCCCAAAGCATACGAGACGCTGTGCGCCGCATTACGGGAGGCGCCGGACCTATCGGGGTCGGATTTCAGGGCGTAGAAGAATAGGGTGACTATTACCATGGATTCTCGAAATGCAAGTCGGATTGTAGAGGACGGTTAGCACGATGACAGATAGACGGCAATGGATAGCGTTTTTTGCGGTCCTACTGGGGATGGCGGTAGGTATTGTCGCAACCGTAGCGTTCTGCCAGTCTCATGCGGGCGCCGCTACGGACGCCACAATGACCCGGATCGCCGGTGAGCCGATAGCATGGATAGGGATAGATATCCAAAACGTGGACGCTACGACTGCCGAGGCGCTTAACATCCGCCCAGGGGACGGAGTACTGGTGAGTAGGGTCTTTGAGGGCTCTCCTGCCGATAAGGCCGGCATCCAACCCGGTGATGTTATCGTGCGATTTGACAGACAAAAGACTGCCGATCTTGCGAGTATGCAGGAGACTCTGGCCAGCCTGTCTGTTGGGGATACGGTAAAAGTGAACATCATTCGGGACGGCTCCCGGAGGTCGGTTTACATCACTATCGGGGCCCGTCCGGGTGCTGTGAGCCTCGTTGCAGGTTCCGACACGGCCGCCGTCACTCCCGGCCCGTCCTGGGCGATGGTGGTCTCGGCGCTTACCTCCGAACAACTCAGCGCGTTGAACCTCCCGGATGTCAAGGGCGGGGTCATTGTAGTTGAGGTCTATCCCGGGGGACTCTCCGCAGGGGCCGGAATTCAGCCGGGCGACGTAGTTATAGGGGTGAACAGCCACAAAGTAGAAGACATGGAAACCCTTTATGAAAGACTGGCAAAAGACGACGCCGTTGTGCTGGATATTTACCGAAACGGGGAGGAACGGTTTGTTTCAGTGGATGCCGCAGGCGCAGTACTTCCCTTGGCACGGATTGCAGGCACGACCGACAGTTCGGAAGGCTACCAAGGCAAACCGCCGGTCATCCCTCCGATGGGTAGTGCGACTGCTGGAATTCTGCCTCAAAACTCGAGCAACCGGTCGCTCGAGTGCATCTGCTTGTCCTGCGGAACCCGGGTTCTTCATCCCGCGGGTGTGTCCTGTGCCGACCTCGCTTGCCCTGTGTGCGGGCAGCGGATGACCTCGGCAAATGCAGGCGCTCTTACTACCGGCCCGGCTGCCATCCCGCCCATGGGCCAGCGCACAGGCGGCCAGCCTGGCACCATCCCACCCATGGGCCAGCGCACAGGCGGCCAGCCTGACACCATCCCGCCCATGGGCCAGCGCACAGGCGGCCAGCCTGGCACCATCCCGCCCATGGGCCAGCGCACAGGCGGCCAGCCTGGCACCATCCCACCCATGGGCCAGCCCACGGGCGGCCAGACAGACGCCATCCCGCCTATGGGCCAGCCAAATGTTGAGCGGCCTGATTCGCGGCCGCCGCCTATCGGACGGCCCACTGGCGGTCAGCCCGACACCATCCCGCCGATGGGCGGAACCACGGGCGGCCAACCCGACACTATCCCGCCCATGGGGCAGACGAGTGCCGGGGGACCTGCCGCTGGAACAGTCCAGTCAACCGCTACTGTATTAACAGGTGAGTGCTTGTGTCCCCTGTGCGGGACTACAGTGTACCATCCCCTTGGCGTACCTTGTTCTTCGTTGACCTGTCCGGTTTGCGGTAGCAGACTTGTTAACGCCAGTCCGGGGCAGAATACGCTGAGCCAGCCCAGCACCAGCCCGTCGTCGACTCTGCCGGGAACCGCCGGCCAGGGCGCAGCTAACCAGGCGCGGAACTTCCCTATACTCCCAGTGCCTTCTAACACAAACAATACAATCGTTTATCCGCGATTGAACCTCGGACAGGGATTTGGGGTGGCCCCGAGCCTGTCTGACGTGACGCCGATGCAGCAACAAGGAAGGCAGACGCTCACTATTGCCGGCAGCGGCCTTGGACAAGGTGGCGGCTCAAACCTGGCCGGGCCGGGCGGGTACTGCATTTGTCCCAACTGTGGTGCGACGGCCGAGCATGAGGCTAGTATTCCGTGTACGCAACTCCAGTGTCCCATCTGCGGAAGCATGATGGTCAGGGCCTTGAATACCCCGGTTGCCGGCGCCCCCGGTGCCGTGCCCACAGTGGCTATTGCAGTTGCGGGAAGCTCTTTAGACTCGAATGTGGCAGCGTTTGACACTGCGCCAAACTACGTTTTCGTGGACCTTTCCAATGGGACGGCACAGATCATTCCAAACCCGAACGTGGGTGATGTAGCGAACGTTGGGGCCCAATCGGCACAATTCGTGGTTGATAGAGGGGCCGATACTGTGATTGCCAATTCTTTTAGCGATGGCGCCCTAAGTGCGCTCACCCGGCTAAGGACGGGAGCCCTGAGCAGCCTGTTTGGTTCTGTGCAAGAGGTGATTAACTCTTACTTCAATATGTTGAGAGGCCCTACGTTTGATAGCAGCCCCCCATCCGTTAGTACGAAGACGCCAGAGGAAGAGGAAGGCAGGAAATACGGCCTGACCAAGGAGCGGGCAAGCAGCAAATCCAAGGGAGAAGCTTCTCTATAAGTCCTGAGCTTTACTATGTTTAACATGACGAAAAAGAAAGCGCTGTTCCTCCTGATAGTTGGCGTATTTATCGTGTGGGCCGCCATGATGGGCGTGCTGTTGTTTTCTGAGCCAACCGCCGCCGGGAGCGCAATCCTTTTCGACAACGCCGCCCAATTGGTGGCGTGCACCCCCTATTCCACTATTATCGAGGGCGTGAGGGCGTCCGTGGTCACGTTGACCGCCTTCAGTAAGGGCCCACGGGGCGGAACCCCCGGCGCGGCTCAGAGCAACATGAGTTTTGACATACCATGGAGTGGGCAGACGGATAACCGCGTCGGCTGTGGGCTGATTATTGATGCCTCAGGATATATCCTGACCAACCTCCACATTGTTGATGATGCCGCGAGAATTGAGGTTCAAATCTACGGGCTCGAGAACGAGAGCTACATAGCCAAAACGGTCGCAACAGACCCGTCCTTCAACCTGGCGCTCTTGAAGATTGAGCCTCCCTACCCCTTGCCTACGGGACAGTTGGGGAATTCCGACTTGATTGAGGTCGGCGATGTCGTTATGGCGATAGGCAGCCCCTTCGGTCTCGAGTATTCAGTAACCCGCGGTATTGTCAGTGATGAGCGGCGTACGATTACGGTCGATGGCCGGGAGTTGCCTGACATGATACAGACCGATGCGGCTATTAACCGGGGGAATAGCGGCGGTCCGCTGGTTGATTCAAACGGCGTGGTTATTGGCATAAACACAGCTATCTTGACCCCGACAGGAGTTTACGTAGGAATGAGTTTCGCCGTACCGATCAACAAGGCCAAGAAGTTGCTTATGATGGCAAAGTACTCCGCCGTGTAGGAGGCGCGTTGCAAATGCCCTATGATTTTCGGATTGTCTTGCGGAAAATGACCGGTTGTTTCAGAAGCGTTAAGCGAAAAAGGAGAAGATGATATGGCGATTGCAAGTGTAGCTCAGAAGGTGGCAGGTGGCTACGGAGTGGCTGACGGTACAGGGCCGCTTCTATTGCATGTGAGCGGCGCCCCGACCGGCGGACTGGCGGCCAGCGCCCCGACCAGTGGGCTTGCGGTCGGCGGCCCGACCAGCGGACTGGCCACCGGCGGCGCTGCCAGCGGACTGGCCACCGGCGGCCCTGCCAGTGGGGTGGTGGTCGGCGGCCCTGCCAGCGGGGTGGTGGTCGGCGCTCCGGCCAGTGGAGTGGCGACCGGCGGCCCTGCCAGCGGGGTGGTGGTCGGCGGCCCTGCCAGCGGGGTGGTGGTCGGCGGCCCGACCAGCGGCGCGGTTACTGCGGCCGGAACGACTGCTAGCGCCGGGGTTGGGAAGAGTCTGGGTGTAGGCATGGCGGCCAAGTCTGCGTCCACGGCGAAACTTGCGACCATCGGTAGTGCCGTAGGCGCCGGGTCGCTCGTGGGGTTTGCGCTGGTTGCCGCAGCAGTGGCCGGCGTCGGCTACCTGGGCTACAAGGCTGTCAAAGCGGTCGGCAACATCGATAAACCGGAAAAGGCGTAACGACCGTCGTGGTGAGTGTTCCGAATGGACAATATGTTGGGCCGTTTCTTTTGGGCTGTGTGTGCGTGTTGGTTGCGGCCATAGTGGTGTGGGCGTTATGCGCATGCGTGACGCCGAGAGATGAGGTAAGGTTGACTTTGCTCGACACAGCGGATGTCAGGCCCGTTGCGGGGATCTCGGCCATGAGCGAGGTGGCCGGGGCCGGGGCTTACTCAGTGTGTGTTTGCCCATCCTGCGGGACTACGGTGACGCAGGTGGGGCAGGTCCACTGCACGAATGTGTTATGCCCGGTCTGCGGGAGCCCTATGGTCCGGCCCCGATCAGTTTTCGCATGGCGGGAACTGGTTTTCAGGCCTGTCGTGATTGGCAGCTTGATTGCCGTAATCCTGGCCATAGTCGCGCACTACCTGATCTGGGGGCCGAGGCGCCTCGTGGGCAACGACATCGCAATTGTCAAACGGTTCAGCACGGCCGAGACTGCAGCCCATTTTGTTGTGATGTTCAGTTTCCTAATATTGGCAGTAACAGGGATGACAGGGATTATCGGGCCCGGCGCCAATATAAGCGGTTCGTTGGGTGGGGATTTCTTCCTAATCCTACACTATGTGGCCGCAGCAGCCTTTGGCGCGGGTCTTGTGACGATTGGTGTGCTTTGGTTTCGAGACTGCTTTTTCAATAAGGATGACGCGGAATGGATACGGCATGCCGGGGGGTATTTGGGGCACAAGGGAGAATTGCCGGTCGGCCGGTTCAACCCTGGTCAAAAGGCTTTCTTCTGGCTCGTCGGTGTCCTGGGCATTGTTATGGTCGCGACGGGAGTAATGAGGCTTTTCCCGGTCTTTACACGTGTGACTCAGCAGGCGGCCTACATGATCCACGACGGAGTTGCGCTGATGTTGATCCTGGCAGTGTTGGTCCATACCTATTTAGGCACCGTGGCCAATCCGGGTTCCTGGCAGGGCATTTTCTCCGGTTGGGTAACAGAGGAATGGGCCAAGGCGCATCATCCGAATTGGGATTATGAGCTTGAGGAGCCGTGTCCACAAGGGGATGTGGACACCATGGAAGAGGTACTTATCAGCCATGAAGGGCTGTGATTTGCAATTTTTAACGGCATTGAACAGCCCACAGATTTGAGGTGATGTTGTCATGAGTGAAGGGCTAATTTTAGAGATCAAGCAACAGCCGTTTGAGCCTCCTTTTGTACTTCAAGTCGGCGGGGAGGAGCTTCCTGCCTATGTGGGCAAGTTGGATGATAACCACGTGGTTGCGCGCATAAGCGATAAGGGTAATTACAAGATAGACGTTAGCGACGTGGGGTTCTTTTTTGTTGAAAAAAAGGCCGAGCCGTACAAAGGCAGAAAGGTTCTACAAGGGTTTGACGGTGGTATTCTGAACCGGACATTGAGGGCTACGGCCAAGTCGCTCGGTGAACATTGCGGTGACGTTATTACCGAACTTGAGTTCGTTCGAGGCGTTCTGTTTCCCCGCAGGCTGACCATTAACGGACGAGGAGGATGATCATGACGCTTACACTGATAGTGGTAGGAACATTCTTTGGCGTAGTCGCCGCCGTAATTGCACGCCAGAAGGGGCGAAGCGAACTCCGTTGGTTTCTTGTAGGCTTCCTTTTGCACATAATCGGGCTGATTGTTCTGTTTCTCCCCCCTGTACCCAAGGCCGGGATCACGAAGAAGTGCCCAGGATGTGCTGAGATTATCAAGGCTGAGGCCAAAGTTTGTCGATTTTGTGGTAAGGAATTTGCGACCGCTGATGGAACGGAGGTGAGTTAGGATGAGCCTGTTTGGACTGGTATTCCTGGGCGTATTGTTGGGTGCTGCAGGGTCTGAGATTCTTCGCGCAACCAGGCCTGACTTAGTGAAAAGAGTGGAGGATTTCGCAAAGGGTTTCGTGGAGTCTTTCGGCGCATCAAAATCGAGTGAGGAAGGGCCGAAACAGGAGTGAGTCACGGTTCGTTTTGACGAGAGGAGAGTGGCATGCTTAAGAGCTTGGGAATTGTGGCAGGTGGAATATTTATCGGCGCATTCGGGATGGAAATGATTCGCAAGAAGTATCCCGAGGGCCTGGATAAGCTTTATGCGACGATAAACGGGGTAACCGCCAAGGCGAAAAAAGCGTTCATGGAGGGATATTACAATGCGTTGAAGGGAGAACCCGCCAGAGCAGCCTGACGTTGTTGTGTGAGTTCGATGACATCGATCGGGATTATTCAAGGAGAAACAGTAGCAATGGGTCATCCTGAGCGAAGCGAAGGATCTGGTTCCAGGGTCCAAAGCCTTCTTCAGGAAGAGATGCTTCGCTACGCTCAGCATACCGGGCTCAGGGGGTTTGGTATGGGCATTATGTGAGGAGAAGACAATGGCAAACGAAGAACAGCTACGTTCAGGAATGGCCAGGTATGTGTCTAGGTATGTAGGCGCCTTTGCCGGCATAGCAGTGGGTACTGGCGCGGGAATTGCCGGCGCCTGCGAAAAGAGCATGAAGGCCGCAAGAGGGCTGTTCGGCGGACGCGCAAAAAGACCTGGGGAAATTGCGGACCAGGTCTCCGAACCTTCCCTCGAACAAGCTGCTCCTGAGCCAACCGAGGGGGCTGAGGATGAGGCTAAGGCCGAAGAGGAAAAGACCGAGCCGGTGGTTGCCAAGGCAAAGACAAAGGCAAAGACAAAGGCGAAGACAAAGTCCTCTTCCTAAGGAAGGTGTGTTTGATCAAGTGGTAGTTCTATTGGGTTGTGTTTGTTATCCAATCGGTGATCTTGGCGACGGTAATGGGTGACATTAGAAGCAATACGCGGTTTGGTGTTACGAAAGGAGGTCGAGATGCTTAGAGCTTTGGGACTAGTGTTGGGTGGGATGCTTGCCGGTGCGGTGGCAATGGAGATCGTTAACAAAAAATATCCTGATAGCTTGGACAAAGTTTACTCGAAGATGGGCAATATTGCCTCTGGGGTAAAAGAAGGATTCAAGGAAGGATATCAAAGCGCTAGAAAGGTCCAGGAACCCGCCCAGGCATAGGTAGATTCGGGACTTAACGCGGAAGGTGAAAAGGATGCCAAGCTGTTGGGTGAGGTGTGGTTGTGGAAGGTTGGTTTTGTGTCTTCGCGCAGCCAACAGTGTGGCGTAGAGAAGCCGCGGTAATTATCCGGGATGGATAGCTTTGGGGGTTGTTGATGGCGGAAGATCATGCAGAGTGTATCGTTGTGGGCGGAGGACCGGCGGGTAGTGCGGCCGCATTGACGCTTGCCAAGTCCGGCGTCGATGTGCGCGTTGTTGAACGGGGGAACAGCCCCGGCGCCAAAAACGTATCCGGCGCCATTCTTTATGCCAATACCTTGGACAATCTGGTTCCAGGATTCAGGGCCAAGGCCCCCCTCGAGCGCACTGTGGTCAGACAGAGGTATGCCCTGCTGACCGCTGACGCCGAGATGGTGGTTCTTGACCTTTATAATGGCAAGTTCAAGGAACACCCCTTAGATAATATGTTTGCCGTGAACCGCAGGAAGTTTGACGAATGGTTTGCAGGCCAGGCCATCGAGGCTGGCGCCGACTATCAAACCGGAATACGGGTCGACAAGTTACTCCGGGACGACCAGGGCAAGGTGATAGGGGTAGAAGCCTCAGAGGGCCGGTTCTTCGCTGATGTGGTGATTCTTGCTGATGGGGCAAACTCTATTTTGGCGAAACAGAATGGGCTTAGAAAGCCTTTTGTTCCTAGCAAAATCGGCCTGGGAGTCAAGGAAACAATCGCCCTGCCAAAGGGGAAAATCGCGGATAGATTCAATTTGGGGGACAACGAAGGCGCTTCGTTCAAGTACCTTGGTGAGCCGGTACAATATTCGCCTGGGGGTGCTTTCATTCTTACCAATGAGGACAGTCTCTCGGTAGGTGTTGTGGTCCGCTTGTCCGATCTTTCCGATAAAGGCGCAAAGCCCTATGACCTCCTCGAGTCCTTCAAGAGCCACCCGCGCATTAGGAAACTGCTGGAAGGGGGAGAAAGCCGAGAATACTCGGCACATATCTTACCCGAAATGGGATATGACTATCTTCCCGAGTTGACCGCCGACGGTGTTTTGCTGACTGGGGACGCGGCGGGTCTTTTGAATGTCATTTTTCATGAGGGAATAAACCTTGCCATGGCCTCTGGGCTTATGGCTGGACTGACGGTAGCGGGGGCCAAAAAGAACGGCAGTTACTCGAACAGTGTTTTGAGTGTCTATCGTAAGATGCTCCAGCAAAGCTTTGTGATGAAAGATATGAAAATGGCGATGGGCTTTCACGAATTAATGGAAGAAAACCCCGAGTACTTCGACAAATTGCTCAAGACTACCGTCCTGTTTGCTACTGATCTGGTGGGCCTTGCAGACAAGCCGAAGAGAGAGCAGATATCTCAGGCTTGGAAGAGCTTCAAAAACACATGCGGGTGGGGAACGCTTGCCAAAGAGGCGTTTAGATTATGGAAACTAATACGATGATCGATGCTTTGGTTAATGGTCAGACGTCAAGCCGCTTGGTTCAAGAAAAGCTGTCTACGACGATGTTTATAAGACATGTGGACAGTCACCTGAGGGTGCGCGATCAGGAGATATGCCGTAGCTGTGTTCTGAGACCCTGTGTAAATGTCTGCCCGGCGGGTGTGTATAGCTACTGCGAGGATGGCGGGTTGTCCGTGGCCTATGAGAATTGTCTTGAGTGCGGCTCATGCAAGATTGTGTGCGAGTTTGACAACATCGACTGGAGCTATCCGGCTGGAGGTTTTGGTGTGGACTACATGTGGGGATGAGACAATGGCAGTCGAAGAACAACTTCGCTCTGGCAAGATTGTGGTGGTTTTCAGATTTGCCGGTGCGTTTGTTGGCAGCGCGGTGGTTACAGGAAAGGAAATTACCGGGTTTGGTGTTGGATGTGGTGAAAAAGCCCTAAACCTTTGTGAAGCAAGTATCGAGGCCGTTGGGGGGATTTGCGGCCGAGCGGTCCAGACAAAGAGGAGAATTGTAGGTGGGCCCGCTGAACGCGCCCCGTGCACAGCGCCTGTTCAAACGGCTGTGGCTGTGCCCATTGCAATTGAAGCCGAGGAGCCATCACAGCCCCAGGCGCCTGATGTGATTGCGCCAATCGAGATGAAGACCGAGCATGCTGAGCCCGCCCCTGAGGCTCCCACCGCAGTCCAGGGGAAAGCAGACGCCGAAGCGATTGAAGCGAAGGGGCTTCAGCCACAAGTTTCCTATGCCCCAAAGACGACTTATCGCGATGTGACATCCGAGGAAGTCGAGGCGGCCAAGTTTATCGGCGCGGCACAGAAGGTACTTTTAACAAAGGCGTTGTCTGACCTTGCGCATGAAGACGTTATCACGCGCGCACATGCTGCCGAAGCAATCGGAGGTATCCGGCATGAGTTGTCTATATGGGCGCTTGCCGCTCACTTCTTCCGCGAAGACGCGGTACAGGTGCGGAAAGAGTGTATTAATGCCCTGGGAACGATCGGGATGAAAGAAGGGCTTCCCGTAGTGGAAGACGCTTTGAACGACAGTAGCGTCTCCGTGCGCCTTGCTGCTGTAAGGGGTGTATACCGTTTGGCCGGCGTCGAGAGCGCTTCGGCGCTTGTCCGCATGCTTGCCGATGAAAATGTAGAAGTGCGGCGCATGGTTACGACGTGTATAGGCTGGTTGGATAAAGAACACCTGGCGGCCGAGTTGATTCCTCTTTTGACGGACAAGTCTGTCTCTGTACGCCAGGCCGCGGTCAAAGCGGTGGGCAACCTTCGGTCCCCCCGAGTCGTTTTCACTTTGATCGAATGTCTCAACGATTCTGACGAATCGGTTCGGAAGAAAGTCCTCGACGTGCTTGAAGGGATTACGGGTAAGAAAATGAGCGAGGGTTATCCGGAAGACGAGGAAGGGCGACAGCGCCTGATGGCACGTTGGCGTCACTGGTGGAAGGAAGAATCTCAACATTAAGGCCCGGCTTGGAGATAAGGAGAAAGACTCAGATGGGTAAAGGCGGCGTAAGGACGGTTCTCGCATCCAACCAAACGGGCCGACGCTCCCCGAAAACGTTCGGGTTGAGGAGGCCCACGACGCGCATCTGCCACTGTGGGAGTATGCTTCCAAACGCAGAGGCGCAATTGCGTATCGAGAACTCACTGAGGAGATTGCCCAATGCCGAATGAGCAAGGGAAGAGAGTAATTGACAACTCGCCCTCTAAGCCCACCTTGAAGGACGGTTCCCCCGAGGCAGGACTCGAGAAGGTCTCTAACCAAAAGACCGTCGCGGCTGAGGCGAGACCCACGGATGCCCTAGGGCCGGTCGCGGACGACAGTGGCAGACCCACTCTAACATTGCCAGAGGCGAAAGGTTCCGCCGACACGCCACGGTCGGAAACCACGAGAATTCGTGAATTGGAGCGCACGAACAAGGAGCTTCTCGTGCAGATCAAGGAACTCCAACTGGAGCACGCTCAAAGCGACAGGGAAGCAGGTGCGGTATCGGCGGAAGGCTACGGGGCTGTCGCTGAGAAGAGTCAGAGCGTCATGAATATTGTTAGAGACCTCGAGGGGCAACTGGACAACGCGTTCGCGCTGAAAAAGGCACTGGAAGCCGACCTCGCCGCAACGCAGGCCAGGCTCTCCGAAGAGTCGCGGGCCATCTGTGAACTCGAGGCGCGCGTCCAGCTACTCGAGGCCCAGGTGGCACTTGCGGAACAGTTGCGAGAGGAACTGTCGTTTGTTGAAGAAGAGCGGAACGAGATTGCCCGGAAGCTGAAGGAGAGCCAGGCCCAACTGGGGCATGTCACCAATGAACGGGATGCGCTTGCTGAACAGGTGATTGCCGCGGAGACGAGCATCAAGAACCTCGAACTGGAAAAGGTTGATTTAGAAGCGCAAGTGCTCAATCTCAAAGATGAAGTCCAGGATTTGGAGGCAGTCCGCAAGCAACTCGAGCAGGTGGCTGCCGAACGTGAGGACTTGATCCAGCAGGTGCAAGACCTCACGGGTCGGCTCGCCGCCAGCGAAGCATCGAAGATCGCGCTTGAACTGGACTTGACCACTAGCCAGAAAGTGAGCTCAGATCTGCGAGAAGAGGTCAAGGGTCTGCAACACAAGCTCACTACCGCCGAGGCCGCTCTGACCGATCTAGGCGATCGGATTGAAGAGCAGCAGGTCGAAAACCAAGACCTCGTGGAGGCCAACGAACGCCTCGAACGTGAGGTGAAGACGTTGATCGCGAAAAACGAAGCCGTCAGCAGCGAACTCGAGGTGACAAAGAAAGCGTTACACGATATACACAGCGCGGCCAGTCGCACTACTAAACGCATCTATAGGCGGTACTATAAGGCGGTCGAAGGGACAGATAAGGCAAATGAAAAGGATAAGGAGCAGTCCTGATGCCCGAACCTCGCCATTTCACCCCTAAAACACAGGAAGACCTCGGTCGCATGCTGCGCGTGACCCATAAGGTCATGTCGGAAGTGCGCGACAATGTGCGCATCCTTGAGGATGCTCGGGAACGCCTTGAGAATCGCGTCGAAAGTCTCGGGAAGGAACTTGCGGATGCAAATCGAGCCCTCGCCGAAGCATCTGCTGCCAAAGAGAGATTTAAGAAAGAGCTTGGTGACACCCAGGCCTCTGTACAAAGCCTTTCCGGCGACCTTGACTCCCTCAAAGAGCAGTTGAGGGCGTCGGAGGAGCAGTGTCGTGATCTCGAAGGACAATTAAACAAGGCCGGCGAGGCGCGGAAAGCCTTGGAGAATGAGTTGGGTAACACGCAGGCGCGTGCTGATAAGCTCGCCCAAGATAATGAGCGTATCAGGGCCTTCGAGGAACAGCTTGCCAACCTTACTGAGGAAAAAGAGCGGCTGGCTGGTGACCTGGATGAAGCGCAGGATGCTGTAAACGGTCTGAACGTCCAACTGGCGTCGGAACGCGAATTACGTGAGGCGCTCGAGGTCAACCTGGATGTTTCACGGCGCGCCATCAGCAAGCTGAAGGAGGTCCCTGCCGAAGTGCGAGTGGCAGCTTCGGTTTAATAATGAATATCTCTCTTATGACGGATATGACTATCATCTGAATGCCGGCTGTCGATGTCATTTTGTTATTGCTATGCAATGAATTCTTTGAATGGAGGAACTTGGTAGCTCCTAAAGGTCTATTTTGACGTGATCACATGAGCGATGGAAAGCTGAGAGTGGAATCGCGTGCCGAAGCCGCCAGACGCACGGCTGAAGAAGCCGACCAGTCCTATGCGAATACGCTGGAAGAGATCAAGGAACACTTCAGCCTGTTGCTGAGATTGCGCGACCGCAAGATCGAGGAACTCGAAGAGAAACTTACCGTGGCTCCAGCGCGATCACACATTGATTTCGATGTCAAGGACCGCTTGGATTTCAAGCTCCTTGTCGTTGAGAATTCGGCGGTTTTGCGTGCCGCCCTGGGAGCCGCACTGCGACGCAAGTTTCATGTGCTCAGCGTTGCAGATGGGTATGCGGCCCTGGAGTTCATGGTCGAGAGACCTGACTTGATCTTAACGGATCTTGATCTACCCTATGTAGATGGTGCGGACATGATTCGCCATGTACGACGGCTCACAGAAGAACTTCCTATTATGGTTATGTACGACCGCAAGGACAAGGATATGTTAGCGCGAGTACGACCTCTTGGTGTGCGTGCGTTCATCCGGAAGCCCTTCCGGCTCGATAGTGTCGTTGATAAAGCGGAAGCCATTGCGAAGACATGCAAGACGCACGTAAAGGCCCGTGTGCTTGCCGTATGTCCAAATGCACAGGAGCGTCACGCATTGTATCGGCTCCTGGATGATCGCTATCACACACTGGTCGCCGCTTCGGGAGAGACCGCTCTCGAAATGGCCGAAGAACGTCCCGATGTACTGATACTGGATGTTGGGCTTAAGGACTATCCATGGAAGAAAGTCGCCACGGCCTTTCTGATAAAACGCAGGGATACCAAAGTGCTCGCCTTATGCGATCACGACGGAGCGGAAAGTGTGCGGACTAATGGTGACGTCCGTGGCGAAGAACTAATTCTTCGACCTTATTCCTTTGACGAGCTGTTATTGCGAATACGGAAACTGCTCGGAATTGAAGAGGTCGATGGTTTCTTGAGAACGGTTTTCAGGCGGGTCACATGAAGGCAAGTTATGCATAAAAGTTTGCAACGGGAAGCATAGGACAAGCGAGAGAGATGACTTTATTACTGGAGCTATCAATGAATCCGGTTGCGGGCGCCGCAGCGCTGGCGGGTCGCGGCACAGGCTATGCAGTCAGGTTTTTGCGACTTGTCCGATTTGGCGGGAAAGGAGAGAAAGCGCCAGAAGTTCTTGAAGATATCCTCAGAAATGCCATTCTAGCGGAGGTCAAGAGGACCGGCATTCAACTGGCAGGCGAAGAAATTAAAGGACTTGTGGAAAGAGTTATCGAATTACTGGAGAAGGTCTTCAACGGTGAAATCAGTATAGACGCTATCCCTTCAGTATCTGATACGCTGGGAGCCGGAGGGGTCTTGAGCGGTTTTCTGGCACCTCTGATAAGAGGGGGTAGCGACTTCTCTGAAAAGAAAAGGGAGATGTTGGAGGGGATTCTTGAGGAAAACATTCTATTACGACAGGCAAAATAGGGAGGCGAGGTTAAGAAAATGAGTGACGGCCCTGAAACAACTGCGAAAACAACAAAGACCTCCAAAACCACCGAGGTGTCATTGATGCACAAGGCCCCCACGCTTCTGATTGGAATAGACCTTGGCACGTCTCGCACTGCCATATGTTCGAGCAACGGACACCGGCAGGTGGTAAGCACGTATGTTGGAAAACCCAAAGATACGGTCTCTGAAAAATTGTTCGGGAAACAGCTCTTATTCGGAGATGAAGCCCTAACCAACCGGATGTCGGTTAAGCTATTCCGACCGCTTGAAAGGGGGGTGGTAAAATCCTGGCCAGGCCAAAGGGACGGCAACATTGAGGCCGTGCAGGCGCTGTTGAAACATGTTGTGTCACTGGTGAACCCGAAGAAGGACGACGTTATCTACGGTGTCGTCGGCGCACCTGCACGGGCAAGCGTAAAAGACAAAAAGGTCCTCGTCGATTCGGTTCGGGACATATTCAACGCGGTGATGATCGTGTCCGAACCCTTCGCCGTCGCGTATGGACTTGACATCCTTACAGACGCTCTCATCCTCGACATCGGCGCCGGAACCATGGACCTGTGCCGAATGCACGGCACCCTGCCCTCGGAAGAAGACCAGGTTACTATTAGCAAGGCAGGAGATTTCATGGACAGAGCACTTTTTAAGTTGATAAGAGAGAAATATCCCGAGGCGCAATTCACAATCAACATGATCAAGGTTATCAAAGAGAAATATGGATACGTTTCCGCCAAAGAAGAAACGCTCAAGGTTGAATTCACCGTCGATGGCAGACCACGGATGTTTGACATCGCGCCGGAGCTCAAGAAAGCATGTTTGAAGATAGTTCCCGACCTTACAAAGGCAATGTATCAACTTATTGGTTCATTCGACCCGGAATTTCAGAAGCGACTCAGGGATAACGTCGTCGTTTGCGGCGGCGGCAGTCAGATGATCGGGCTTAGAATGCTGATTGAGCAGGCGCTCGATGAATTGGGCGGAGGTATCGTGACGATTGTTGATGAGCCCGTTTTTGCCGGGGCAAACGGGGCTTTGAAAATCGCGCGCGAAATGCCAAGCTCGTTCTGGGAGCAACTGAAAGGCTGATGTACACAACGTAGGAGGGCTAAACAATGGCTAACAGTTCTGTGCTCGTATTGGGCTCGCCAATCAAGGATCATCTTGCCCACAGCATGCCGGGACCGGCCGGGGCCGGCGCGGCTGCAACAAGTGGTCCAACCTTAGCGTCAGGACCGCCTGCGGCTGCCTTGGCAAGCGGGCCGGGTCTGGCTACAGGGGCACGTACGGCAGGCATCTTGGCAGCCGGTTCGGGCTCCGCGACCGCACCTCATATAGCGGCTGGAGCGGCTGTGGCCAAAACCGCGGTCTTAGGCTCTCTACTTGGTTCACTATTCTATACGGCGGCTGTAGTCGCTGTGGGTTATGTGGGCTATCGGGCGGCCAAAGCAGTATGGGAGGCCGCGGCAAAGAAGACCGCCAAGACTTAACGGATAACACGGCACTGGCTAGTTAAACGCGAAATCTGTTGCAATTTATCAGCAACAGAGAGGGGAGGGCCTGCTTTTCTCAAAGCAGTCTGTGCAAACTGCATTTGACGCTATGGACCGCTGACTTCCGCGTCAGTAGTTCCTGACTGATTCAGTCGCAGGCGATGCGGGCGGTTTTGCCTCCGAGCGGTGGTGTTGAGGCCGGCGTAGAGCTTGGCAAAAAGTTAGAGCTGGTGTATAATGTTTGCCGCTCCTAACTCGAAAGGGTCTGATTATGGTGGCAACTGATACACTCAGCAGCAGCTTAGAGGATTATATCGAGACCATTTTACACTTGGTAGCGGAAAAGCGGGTGGCAAGGGTCAAAGATATTGCGCAGCGCATGGGCGTGAAAA
>CAYRLQ010000014.1:0-27476 GCA_964425145.1 uncultured Nitrospiraceae bacterium | reverse complement strand
TATAATAGAAAATGGAGAAGAGAGGGAACAAGGACAGCCAGGATATTCAGGATAATACGAAGACATCCTGTCCATCTTGTTTATCCTTGTTGAAAAAGGTTAGGGGTGCAAGTAGTCATTATCTCGATGGTGTCGCAATTGCCACAACGCGAGGACGGAGAGGAGGGATGCGAGGCACAAGGGTATATAGAATCAGCACGTAGCGAGAAGTGATAGTGATAAGGTAAAAGGACAAGAGATGTGCGACGAATGGATTTCGCACGAAGGAGGAAGAGCAGATGAGAAAGCATGGTTTCACATTGATCGAGTTGCTGGTCGTAATTGCCATCATCGGTATTCTGGCGGCCATTTTGCTCCCCGCGCTGGCCAGGGCTCGTGAGGCAGCACGCAGGGCCAGTTGCCAGAATAACCTCAAGCAGCACGGGCTTGTGTACAAGATGTACGCCGGTGAGGCGAAGGGTGGCAAGTTCCCTGCCAACAGGAAGTGGGAATGCGATGGGGTGATTAACGGTGAGTTCATACCCAATTACATCCAGATCTATCCGGAGTACTTGAGCGACCCGGCGGTTTCGCTGTGTCCGTCGGCCACAACCGGTAACGATCCCGCTGACGTCTACGACGAAGCCGATGACATGGCTGCTGTCTGGAGCGGGTCGGCTATGGTGCCGACTGCTGGTGTGCCGAACAAGGAGTTCTATCCCTGCGAGCCAGATGACAGCACGTGCAGTTACCTGTACCTAGGCTGGTTAATGGACATTCCAGGAGTTACGGACTATGAAGGGCCGATCGATCCCCCGGATCAAGCTGGTGTCCAGGCTGCCCTCGGAGGGATGGGTATGGATTTCGTCGCGTTTTTCTATTCGTTCTACGAGGAGCTGATAGACGGCGATAATGACAGCGACAAAAGCGCCAGCATAGGCGGCGTTGACATCGCTGTACCACGACTGCGTGAAGGGATCGAGCGTTTCACGATTACAGACATCAACAACCCGGCGGCAAGCGCGAAGGCCCAGAGTGATATCGCCTTTATGTGCGACTGGGTGAGCATTGACCTCGGCCAGGAATTCAACCATCAGCCCGGCGGCGTCAACGTCCTCTACATGGACGGCCACGTCGAGTTCATCCGCTACCCGGGTCCATGGCCGGTATCGCCGTTGATGGCGGTCCTGCAAGGAATGTAGCGCATCAATTACGGGCAAAACACACGGAGGCGGACATGAGTTCGCCTCCGTTTTCTTCTCTTCTTACCGAGGTTATTTGAAGAATTCCGGCAAAGGAATCGTGAGCAACACAGCCGAGGCCGGCTGTGCCACGTAATCATTCCCACTCGATGGTGCCGGGCGGCTTCGAGGTGATGTCGTAGAGCACGCGGTTGATGTGTTTGACCTCGTTGCAGATGCGGTTGGCCGTGTCTTGGAGCACCTCGGGCGGGAAGCGGAACCAGTCGGCGGTCATGGCGTCTTCGCTGGTGACGGCACGCAAGACGCAGACTTCCTCGTAGCTGCGTTCGTCGCCCTGAACGCCCACGCTGCGCACAGGCAGCAGGCAGACGAGGGCCTGCCAGATGCTGCGGTAAAGCTCGGCTTGTTTGATCTCGTTGATGAAGATGAAGTCGGCCTCGCGGAGCGTAGCGAGTCGTTCCTTGGTGACCGCGCCAATGCAGCGGACGCCTAACCCCGGCCCGGGGAAGGGATGGCGCCAGACAATCCCGTCGGGCATGTCCAGTTCCTTGCCCACGGCGCGGACTTCGTCTTTGAACAGCTCGCGCAGCGGCTCGAGTAGCTCGAGGTCCATCTGCTTAGGCAGGCCGCCGACGTTGTGATGGCTCTTGATGGTGGCCGAGGGGCCGCCCGTGGCGGAAGCGCTCTCGATCACGTCGGGATACAGTGTGCCCTGGGCCAGGAAATCGCGGTGGCCGAGTTTCCGCGCCTCCTCCTCGAACACGTCGATAAACAAGTTCCCGATGATCCTGCGTTTCTCCTCAGGGTCGGTCACGCCCTCCAGTGCCGCGAGGAAGCGGTCTTCCGCGTTGACATAGCACAGGTCGATATGGAAGCTGTCGCGGAAGACCCGCTGGACAACCTCGGTTTCGCCCTTACGCATCAGGCCGTTGTTAACCAACACGCAGGTGAGCCGGTCGCCGATGGCGCGGTGAATCAACACGGCCGTCACGGATGAGTCGACGCCGCCGCTGAGGGCGCACAGCACGCGTTTGTCCCCGACGCGCTCACGGATTTGCTCGATCACGCGCTCGACGAACGAGCCCATGTCCCAACTGGCTGGACAGCCGCAAATTGTACGGACGAAATTGCTGAGAATTCGGGCGCCCTGGGGCGTGTGGACAACCTCCGGGTGGAACTGGACGCCGTAGAGCTTGGCGTGCCGGTTCGCGATGGCGGCGTAGGGACAGTTTTCGGTCCTGCCGATGGACTCGAACCCCTCAGGCAAAGCAGCGATGGCATCGCCGTGGCTCATCCACACTTGTGTCCGCTTATGAACGCGCTTGAACAGGCCGGTGGTGTCGTCATGCTCGAGGTGGGCGATGCCATACTCGCGGTGGCTGGAGGCCGCCACTTTGCCGCCGAGCATATGGGCGAATAGCTGCGCGCCGTAGCAGATACCCAAAATGGGCACGCCGAGCTTGAATACTTCGGGGTTGGGCAGCGGCGCACCTTCGGCGTGGACGCTCGAGGGCCCGCCGCTGAAGATGATGCCGGCTGGGTTGAGCGCCCGAAGCTCAGCCACGAGCGTGTCGAATGGCATGATGAGGCTGAACACCTTCGCCTCGCGCACGCGCCGCGCGATAAGCATGCTGTACTGCGCGCCGAAGTCGAGGACTACGATAGGCCGTTCGGTTCTGTGCATATCCTAACTCAACAATTGATAGTTTGGCGGTTCTTCGGTAATGGTCACATCGTGCGGGTGACTTTCGCGCAGCCCCGCCGGGGAAACCTGCACAAACTCAGTGTCCGTTTGCAGCGCGGCGATGTCGCGGCACCCGCAATAGCCCATCCCCGCGCGGACTCCGCCGACCAGTTGATGGATGTAGTCGGCCAGCGGACCGCGGTAGGGTACGCGCGCCTCGACACCCTCCGGCACGAGCTTGGCCGCCTGCTCCACGTCGAACTGCATGTAGCGGGCCCTGCTGCCGCGCTCCATGGCCTTGAGTGAGCCCATGCCGCGATGCACCTTGTACGTGCGGCCTTCATACAAGATAGTTTCACCGGGACTTTCCTCGGTGCCGGCGAATAGCCCGCCGATCATCACCGAGTCCGCGCCTGCGGCGATGGCCTTGACGATGTCACCGGAGTACTTGATCCCACCGTCCGCGATGACCGGCGCACCTTCCTTCGAGGCCACCTCGGCCACGTCCAGAATGGCCGTAAACTGGGGCATCCCGGCGCCGGCGACGACGCGGGTGGTGCAAATCGAACCGGGGCCCACGCCGACCTTGATCGCGTCGGCGCCGGCGTCGAGGAGGTCCCGGGCGCCCTCGGCCGTAACGACGTTCCCAGCGGCCACATCAATATCCGGTAAGGCTTTCTTGACCAGCTTAACGGTATCGGCGACCATCTTGCTGTGCCCATGCGCCGAATCGACCACCAGCGCATCCACGCCTGCGTCCACCAGGGCCCTGGCACGGTCGAGTTCGGCTTCCCCGACACCCAGCGCCGCCGCCACCCGCAACCGGCCCTTCTCGTCCCTGCAACTCATCGGGAAATCCCGTGCCTTGTTGATGTCCTTGATGGTGATCAGGCCGGTCAGTTTGCCGTCTTCCGTAACGACCGGCAGCTTCTCGATGCGGTGTTCGTGCAGCAGGCGCTTAGCCGCTTCGAGCGTGGTGCCCGGAGGCACCGTAACCAGGTTTTCCTTGGTCATCACCGTCTCGATGGGCACAGTGTAATCGTCGAGGAACCGCAAGTCGCGGTTGGTCAGGATGCCGACCAGCTTGCCTCGCTCATCGGTGATCGGCACGCCCGAGATGTGGTAGCGCGCCATCAGGTCCTCGGCGTCCTGGACTTTCCGGTCGGGCGTAAGAGTGAACGGGTCCGAGATGACCCCCGCTTGGGACCGTTTGACCTGATCCACTTCGGAGGCTTGTTGATCAATCGTGAGATTCTTGTGAAGGACCCCCAGGCCGCCTTCCTGGGCGATGGCAATGGCCAGCCGCGCTTCCGTAACCGTATCCATGGCCGCGCTGACCAGCGGGATGTTCAGGCGGATGTTGCGTGAAAAGCGGGTACGTAAGTCGACACCACGCGGCAACACATCCGAACGTGCCGGTTTCAACAGCACATCGTCGAAGGATAGCCCTCGCGTGATTCGTTCCTCTTGTTTCATAGCGCCTCGCCGTCAGATGGGCCTTAGGGCCGGCCTCTAATCGCAACCCCGGCCTTTGTAAGGTAAGCCCAGATTATAGAGCCCCTTAGCGGAACTGTCAAGGCGAGATTGCTTCGCTTCGCTCGCAATGACGGCGAGGATGGGCCTCCGGCTCGACAGGAGTCTCGCCCTCCCCCGACGCCTCGTTTCTGTTTGAAACACGCGCGCATCGCGCGTAGTATAACCGTGCCGGAATGGACTTGACCCTTTTCATGGCTGCGGGTGTGCCTGGCCTGCCAGCAGGAGGAATCTAAATGAGTGTTGGCGAGGGCATTTCACGGAGACGCTTCTTGGCCCTGACAACGGTTTCGGCGATCGGTTGCGGAGCAGTCTGTGCACCGAAACCGGTCTCCGCTGTGTCCGCAGCGCGCGTCGTCGGGGCAAATGAAACGGTCCGCATCGGGGTTATCGGCTGTGGCCGGCGCGGCATTGCACTCATACGCGCGATCCTGAAACGGCAGCGCGCCGGGTCAAAGGTGAAACTGGCCGCAGTGTGCGATATCTACGAGCCGCGCAAGGCGCGGGCGCGGGCGCTGACCCAGGCCGACCTGCACCATCGTTGGCAGGGGCTGGTGGACCGTAACGATATCGACGCGATCATCGTGGCCACGCCGGACCATTGGCACGCGCCCATGGCGGTGGCGGCGATGGAATGCGGCAAGGACGTCTACTGCGAGACGCCCATGGCGCGGCGCGTGGACGAAGCGAAGGCATTTCGGGATTGCGCGGCGCGGACGAGGCGCGTCGTCCAGATAGGGGCGCAACAGACCTCTGAAGGCCAATGGCATACGGCCCGGGATATCCTCCGTGCGGGCCGGATCGGCAGGCCTGTGTGGAGCCAGGGCAGCTACAGCACCCACGCCAGCGACACCTGGACCAGTCCTATCCCTGCCAAGGTGCGCCCCGATAATCTCGATTGGCCCGCGTTCTTGGGCGATGCACCCAAGCGCTCGTTCAGCCCAGAGCGATATGCCCGATGGCGTGCGTATTGGGACTATTCCGGCGGGCTTGCCACAGACCTGTTCTATCCCAAACTGGCTGCACTCCTGCTTGCGCTGGGTCCGGCGTTCCCCCAGCGCGTCTCGGCCGCGGGCGGGGTGTACGCGCGTGACGGCCGTGAAGTTCCCGATAGCTTCGTGATGACCTGTCAATACTCCAGCGGCAACACGGTGGTGCTGGCGTCGGCGATGGCCCACGGGAATCGCTTTCCGGCCATCATCCGCGGCGAACAGGCGACGCTCGAATTCCTCGGCGAGACGGTGCGAATCACGGACGAAGCGGATTGCGTAAAGCCGGTGAAAGTCCGATTTGGCCGGGACCGAACGGCGCGAATCCCCACAATGGGTCGGCCCGGTCACATGGACAACTGGCTCGAGGGCATCCGCACGCGGCAGCGATGCGCCTGTGATGAGGAATCGGGCTATCGCGCCATGGTTGCCATCGGCATGGCCGTCGAAGCCTACCGCCAAGGCAAGACACTGTACTTCGATGCAGGAAAGGAAGAAGTAACCGTGCGCCCTCAAACGAGTTTGAGGGCGCCACGCCCCCACGCCCGTGTGCTGATTGTTTGAGGGGAATAGTTTTCAGAGAAGAAGGTCGCTATGGGAGAGGGGCTATGGCAAGGGTAATCGGGTCCGTTGGCAGCCCACGCAAGGGCGGCAACACGGACACCCTGGTAAAAGCTGTGCTGGCAGGCGCTGCGGAGGAGCATGCTGAAACCTGCATCTACTACCTGAACGACCTTTCCATCAGAGGTTGCCAGGCATGCGAGGCGTGCAAGGACGAACAGGCCTGCGCTATTGATGACGACATGAAACCTATTTACAAGGAGATCGTCGAGGCAGACGGCATCGTCATCGGCTCCCCCATATACGCTGCATACTTTAGCGGCCAGACAAAGCTTTTCAGTGACCGCTGTTATGCATTTTTCGACCGCGACCTCGCGCGTTGGCTTCCCAAGGGTAAACGATTCGCGCTGATCGTGACCTACGGCGACGAAGGTGACGAGGTTTACAACAGCGCAATAGAGGGGCTCACAGCAATCGTCCAGTTGACATCACCCGCGTGGCTCGAGACCCTCATCCTTTCCGGGACCACAGATAAGGATTCCGCGGCACGCAATCTCGACATAATGCGCCGCGCCCACCTGCTCGGCCAACGTCTGGCCGGGGAATGACCGCGTGGGGTGCGATGCGCTGGTGAACCACTGTGTTACGATCGCAAATGAAGGGAGCAATAGGATATGTCTGATAAGCACCGCGATTCTGGAAGACTGACAAGCCGCAGAGATTTTATCGTGAGCATACCCCTGGGTATCGGAGCGCTGGCCGCCGGCCGCCGCGTGTTGGCCGATCCGGCCGGGGCTGTCAACAAAAGTACGGCCGCGACACCATTTCGCATCGGCATCCAGACACATGCACATGATTTCCTCTACGAAGGGACCCAAACAGTCATCGAAACGGCGTGCGATAAAGCCGGGGTCAATGCCGTGTTCACCTGTGCGACCTACGTGAAGGAGAATATGCGCCTTCCGCACAACCCGAAGTTCACCCGCTACCCGACTCAAGGCGGGTTCTACTTCAACTTTGACCCGAAGCTTTACGCGGGCTGCGCGATCCAACCCGTGCGAACCCCTGAGGAGAATGTGAACGAATTCGATGCCATGCGCGCCGTGTCCCAAGCGTGCAAGAGGCAGGGCGTACGCTTCTACCCCTGGGTTTCATCCTTCAACTACCCCCAGGAAGGACCCTTACATCCCGACCACCAGGTAGTGGCCGCGGACGGCAGGAAACACACCGGCTGGCTATGCCCCAACAGCCCGGAAGCCAGGAAGTTTTCATTAGCCGTATATGAAGACCTGGTAAGAAACTACGAAATTGACGGCGTTTTCGTGGATAGATTCAGGTTTCCTGATGATTTGACCACCTGTTTTTGCGACCACTGCGCCCGGGCGATGAAGGATCAGGGACTGGACCCCAAGGCCCTTCGCCAAGCTGCATTGTCCCTTACGGACAAGGCCTCACAGATCAACTATCTCGCTTTGACCACGCTTGGGCTGAGCATTGACCCCATGTTTTACATTGCCGAACTTCCAGAAGTGGCGGCCCTCGTGCGGTTCAAAATGGATACCATTTCCAGCTACGTTCAGTCCGTCTACGAGCGTGTCAAATCCATCAACGCGCAGGTGGAAGTCGGGTTGGACATGTTCTCCCCCAGCGTCGCATGGCAGGTCGGGCAGGAACCGGCGGCTATCGGCCGGCACTGCGACTGGATCAAGCCCATGGTATACCATGTCGGAGATGGCCGCCAAGCCATACGGATGATCGAGCGGATGGCGCAAGGCGGTCTCGGCGATGAGCAAGCGCTTTACGAGCAGGTGAAACGGATGCTCAACGCCAAGGGCATGGAACTACCCGACGCATTCGAGGAGTTCCGCAAGACCGGCTTTCCGGTGTCGTGGGTCGAGACGGAGATAGAACTCACCCGAAAGCTTACAGCCGCACAGAAACCGCTTTACGCCGGCATCCAGTTGTGGCCCCCGACGCCCCCGAGTGTTGTAAGCGACGCAATCCGTGCAGCCGTCCGGGCGAAGTCCGAAGGTGTCTTCCTGTACTGTTATGGATGGTCGACCATCGAGAATATGGAAGTTGCTGGACGCACGCTGCGGCAATCAGGACTCGTTTGAGCCCCAATAGACTGTGCTGCACCTGTGCCACACTTTTAAGGGTCATTCCTGATCGGCTTAAGGAGGGGTCGAAATGCTTGCTGCGATCGCTGCGCTGATTCTTGCACAATTGGAGGGCCTGCCCGTGGACGTTGCCCCTTTCGGCATGCCCTTGCCTGAAGGCAGTGGGGTCTACTGGGAAGACCCGCGGGAGGTCCACCGCGTCGTAGTGCGCTTCGAGGGTTCGGCCCCGCCGCCGGACCGCGTGCGGCTCGAGTACTGGGGCAGCCGCTGGCCTAAACAACACCTGCCGAAAGACCGGCAGCCAAGCGGCGGCGAGGTCGGCTGGTGGGAGCTGGGAAACTGGTATAATGGCGACTGGCGCACCGCCGACGCCGAGGCCGTGACTGATGGTTCGAGCATCACTTTCACATTCCAGCCCGTCAACATCCGCGAGTTCCCTGACATAGCCGATTATCCAGCTACATTCCGCTACACCGTGAAAGTACGCGTGGTCTCCGATGATCCCCTGCCTGCCATTGCGCAAATCGAGACTTACACCGATTCCGTGTGGGCGGCGCGGCAAGTTCGCCTGGCGTGGCGTGAAGCACCCGCAGGCGAGGTCAAGCTCGAAGCCTTCAACGGCACCGTGGAGGCCATGGAACACCTGTCGCCAAGTGTCCACCGTATGCGCCTACACATAACGGAAAACCGCGACCCCAACACGTACGACCGTACGCTGGTGACGGTATGGTCTGGCGCTGAGGCGTTCACCTTTGCTGTAGACGACCTGGCGCAGGGTCCCATCCTCTTGCCGAGCTTCGGCGTGGCCGTGCTGGACGGCTCCGACGAACGCGATTACGCCGCCGTGGCCGGGGCGCAGCAGGCGAGCAATGCCAAGACACTGTACGATCGCGTGGCGGCCATGCCGGAACAGACGTGGCAGGCCGCCTGGGAGGGCATGCCGGCCAAACGACGGCCTATCTTCCTACCGCTCGGTCTGGACGGCGGCCGGCAACGATTCAAGTTGGAACCCGACGGCAGTGTCACATTCCGGACCAACGACCACTTTCTGGAGCGCCGGCCGGGAAAGGAGAGCCCCCGGCTTGCGCTGGAAAAGGGCCACGTGCACTTCTGGTTCCGCTTGCCGGACAGACCAGCCGCCCGCACCATCGACGAGAAAAGCCTGCCCATCGGCCAGACTACCTGGGAAATCGATGGCGTGCGCGTCCACCAAACTGCTTTTGTGACGCTGCTCGATGGGGCACGTCCAGACGCTCCGCCGCCTGCGGGTGACGCCTTCGCCGTCCTAATGGCACGCTTTACGTTCACCAACTCGACGGAGACCTCACAAGCCGCCAGGTTTCGCGTCGCGTACAAGGCCGGGGATGAACGGCCGCCGCTCCGTGCCGACACACAAGGGATGGTGTGGCTCCGTGACGCCTTGCGGGCCCAGGTCGTGGTGGACGCGCAATCAACAGATGATCGGTCGAAGCTGTTGTGGACATGGAATCTCGCGCCCGCGGAGACGGGGGAGGCCATCGTGAAGCTGCCCTACGTGCCCTTGACCCAACCCGAGGAACATCAGGCCCTGGCGCGGCTGGAGTTCGACCGCGAGCACGCGGCGATAGCCGGTTACTGGCACCGCCGTTTGGACGCGGGTACACAGTTGATTACACCCGAGCCGATGCTCAATGAATTCTACCGCGCCCATGCCGGGCACCTGCTTATCAACTGCGAGCGGGAGCCGGCCAGCGACCGGCGATTCGCCCGCGTCGGGTCGTTCGGGTACGGTGCGTACGGTAACGAGTCGTGCATGATGGTGGTAGACCTCGACCGACGCGGCTATCACGAGGATGCGCGGCAGTGCCTCGAGGCCTGGCTGCACTATCAAGGCACGGCAGGGCTTCCGGGCGACTTCTCCTCCCAGGAAGGCGTGCTTTACGGAGCGGGAGGCTATGAATCAGGCGGCTACAACCAGCACCACGGCTGGATTCTGTGGTGCCTGGTGGAGCACTATCGCTTCACGCGCGATAGCGACTGGCTGTACAAGGCCGCCCCGGGCATCCTGGCGGGCGCGGAATGGATCATGCGCGAGCGCCAACGGACCACCGGCCGCACCGACCTCGCCCGCGGCCTGCTGCCCGCGGGCCGCCTCGAAGACATTGGCGACTGGTGGTTCTGGCTGTCCACCAACTGCTACACATGGCGCGGCCTCGACGCAGCGGCGTGGGCCTTGGAACAGATGGACCACCCTGAAGCCGAGCGGCTCCGCAACGACGCCGATGCCTACCATACCGCGCTCGTCTCGGCGTTTCGGGCAGCGGCGCGGCGCGCGCCCGTGGTACGCCTGCGCGACGGCACGGCGGTCCCCCACGTTCCATCCCACGTACATCGCAGGGGGCGCAGCTTCGGCTGGGTATGCGAGACGCTCGAGGGCGCCATCCACTTGATGATTGCGCGCGTCATCGACCCAGCCTCGCGCGAAGCCGAGTGGATTCTGAAGGACTACGAGGACAATCTATACCTGTCGAATCAGTATGGATATACGTTGGCCGACTTTGGGGCGCACTGGTTTGCCCGGGGCGGCATGTCGATGCAGTCCTGTCTACTGCTCGGCGCCGAGCCCTATCTGTACCGCGACGACGTGAAGCATGCGCTACGCGCCATCTTCAACGCGATCGCCGTGGGCTACTTCCCGGACGTGCGCATGATCACCGAACATGCCCTGCCCAACATGGGCGACTGGCGCGGCGATCACTACAAGAGTTCCGACGAGTCCAACGCAGCCGGCTGGCTGCGCTACCTCTTCGTACGCGAGCAGGGCGAGGAATTGCTGCTGGGACAGGCCGTGCCGCGCGACTGGCTGCGACCGGGACAACAGTGCGGAATCGAGCGCGCCGCCACGCATTTTGGCCCCTTAAGCCTCCTCTACATCGCTGAAAAAGGCCAAATCACGGCGCGTCTTGAGGGGCCTACACGCAACCCGCCTAAGCGGATAAACCTCCGGTTCCGCGAGCCGGGCCAGCGCGCCATCGGGTCGGTAACCGTCAACGGTGACGACTGGACCGATTTCGACGGCGAGTGGGTGCGCTTGCCCGGAGACATCGGCCCAGCCACCGTCCTGGCGCGCTGGTAATCGCTTCTCGCGCTGGGCTCGGCAACATCCTCTTTCGACAGGTCGACACCGAGGTCCGCCCACAGGCCTCCCAAGCTCCGCCTGGCGTCACGCGCCGCACGTGATACCGCTTCCCCCGGCTCAACGTTAACCTGTGTCTCGTCCGGAAGGGAAACGTGTTCGTCCAGCAGCACAACGCCGTTCTTGATATGTCCGCGATAGGGCTGTGTTCACGAACAAACTCGTTTAGGCGTCGAAGTGAAATCGCTCAATACACGCCGGCCGCTTTACCCCTCCGACAGTTTCGTGCGGCCCTCGAGGGCGTGGCGGAGCGTGACGTCGTCGGCGAACTCGAGGCCGCCGCCCATGGGAACGCCGTGGGCGATCCGCGTCACCGTGATGCCCGGCGCACCGATCTGCCGCGCCATGTACAAGGCAGTGGCCTCGCCTTCGGCGGTGGCATTGGTGGCCACGATGACCTCCGTCACGCCGCCCGATTCAATCCGTTTCATGAGGCGGTGGAGCCTCAGTTCACTAGGTCCGACACCCTCGAGCGGGTTCAGCACGCCGTGCAACACGTGATACACCCCGCGGTAGGTGCCGCCTTTTTCTATGGCCATGGCACCGGTCGGGCGCTCGACAACGCAAATGGTGGAGTGGTCGCGGCGTGCGTCGGCGCAGATGGGGCAGGGATCGGTCTCGGTCAGGTTGCAGCAGACAGAACAGGTCGTGACGCGCGCGCGCGCCGCCCGGACGGCGTCGCTGAGGGACAGCGCTTCGTCTTCGGGCGCGCTCAACAAGTGCAAGGCGAGGCGTTCGGCGGACCGTTTCCCCACGCCCGGCAACCGGCGGAGTGCTTCGATAAGCCGCTCGACACTCGGCGCGTCGGTAATCATGTGCCGGGGTGACTCCCCTCTACGGTCGCGCGCATTGACTCGCGAACCTCTTGCCATTCGCGCAATTTGCCTTCCCGGGACAGGATGTCGAGCCGGTCCAGCATGACTATGCCGTTGAGGTGGTCCGTTTCATGCTGGATGACTCGCGCCAACCAATCGTGCGCTACGAAATCCAGCGCCTTGCCGTCCACATCCTGGGCGCGCACGTGGATGCGCACGGCGCGAGGCACATCCGCGAAGAGGTGTGGCAAGCTCAAGCACCCTTCCTCGGCATACTCGGTTCCTTCCATATCAGAAATCTCGGGGTTGATCAGGCAGATTCTCTTGCCGTTCTCCGGGTCCCTCATCACAGTGATGCGCTTGGCCACGCCTACCTGCGGCGCGGACAGTCCAATGCCATCGTAGGTATCCATGGTATCAAACATATCGGTGACTAACGAGGGCACATCGGGCTCGATTATATCCAAAGGCGCCGAAACCTTCGTGAGCGGATCGTCTGGGTAGAGTACAATATCCCTGACAGCCATGAATTTCGCTCCTACGCTGTGCAACATTTATCTTAACACAGCCGTCCTCCTGCCGCAAGAAAAGGGATGCCACGAGAATTTCGGACCGAAGCGCCGTGCGGCATGAGTACGGTGTGGGACTGTTGGCGGGCGGCTACGAGCGGATTTTCCGCTCAAACTGCGTCAGGGTCGCGCGGGTAGCCAGGTCTTTTTCGGCATCCTGGGAAACCTTCCGGCAGGCGTAAAGCACAGTGCTGTGATCCTTACCGCCAAAGGCTTCACCGATCTCGTTGAAGGACAAACTCTGGATCAGTTTCTTGCACAGATACATGGCCATCTGCCTCGGATAGGCTACCTGCCGCTGCCTGCTGCGCCCGCGCAGGTCGGCGATGCGCACGTCGAAGTGCTCCGCTACCGCCCGTTGAACCGCCTCGATTGTCACAGGCTTGATGGCCTCGCGCCCGATCAGGTCGCGCAAGACTTCCTGCACCATGGGAACAGTGAGTTCTCTCCCCGTGAGCCGGCTAAACGCCAGGACCGTGATCAGCGCGCCTTCCAGCTCCCGAATGTTGGTGGTAATCTGTGTGGCGATGAACTGAACCACATCGGCCGGGACCGGGTGGTTTTCCTCGGCCGCTTTGTTCTGCAGGATGGCCACCCGGGTCTCGAGGTCGGGCGCCTGGATATCGGTGACCAGGCCCCACTCGAACCGTGATACGAGGCGCTCTTCGACGCCCTGGATTTCTTTCGGGCCGCGATCACTGGACAGGACGACCTGCTTGCGGTTGTCGAACAGCACGTTGAAGGTGTGGAACAGTTCTTCTTGTGTGGCCTCCTTGCCGGCAATGAAGTGAATGTCGTCGATCAATAGCACATCGACCTTGCGGTACCTCGCGCGGAACCGGTTGGTGGATTTCTTGGCGATGCTTTCAATCAGTTGGTTCGTGAAATGCTCGGACGAAATGAACATAACGTTGAGATTGGGTTGTCGCGCGAAAATATCTTGTCCGATGGCCTGCATCAAATGCGTCTTGCCCAGCCCCGTGTCGCCGTATAGGAAAAGTGGATTATAGGCCTGGGCCGGCGATTCGGCCACGGCTTTGGCCGCGGCGTGGGCAAACCGGTTCCCCGCGCCCACCACAAACCGCTCAAAGACGTATCTCGGGTTGAACCCGTTGAATTCCCGGGGCGGCCTTGACATCTTTCGCCGGGGCGCGCGAGTGCCCGGCGGGGCGGTTTCCTCGGACACCGGCATCGACGCCTCGGCCGTGGGCGCGAAAGCGATTTCGTGAAAACCCGAGACGACCGCGCGCACCGATTCGCTTATCACATCGAGGTAATGGTCGCGAAGCCAATCGGCAAAAAACTGGCTGGGTACCCCCACGACCAAGCGGCCGCCCTCGAATGATTCGTAACGCGTTTGTGAAAACCAGTTCTTGTAACTATGCTCATCCAGAACTTGGCGAAGACGTTCTTGTGCTAGCTCCCACGGATTCAATTCTTTTGGCGGCATCTTGGCTCCTGTCAAGAACTTATCAACCGTGTAGCTCCGCTTTGGCGCACCCACATCGCGCCTGCGTGACCAAGGTGCACGATGACCCTCGGCGAAGTGGCCTGATATCCGTTTCGTTCCCCAGTTCTGCTTTCCGTGACTGGCCCGAACTATGTAAGTCACTGAAACGAGGGCTGTTAGCGCGGGTTACCCGCAAGGAAGGCCTCACCCCGCATCGTCCTGATCCCTAAGTGGCAGCTCGCGTTAGCCCCGTTGCGGATTCATGGCCCCTGCGATGGGTGACCATGAGGTCTTTCCGTGGCGCCGGAGTTATCCACAGCTTTTCCACAAGCACGACAACCGCTAGAAATCGGGGGCATGAGCGGTCTTCGCCGTGCGTGGCGTCATGGTCCCCGGGCCATATCAACTCTCTGAGGCGCGGGCGCCTCGAAGACGCTCCTTCACCCGCTCCCAAACTTCATCCAACTCTTCCAGCGTACATGTCTCCATGATGCGCCCCACCCGGTACAGTTCCTCGTCCAACAGGTCGAAGCGATTGGTAAACCGCGCGTTGGCGCGGTGGAGTTCTGCCTCAGGGTCCGCGTCGAGAAAACGCGCCAAATTCACCGTGGCAAACAGGAGATCGCCCAGTTCCTGCTTTGCTGAGTCGGAGTCGCCACTTGCCAGGGCGCGCTCGATTTCACCGATCTCCTCCCGTACCTTTGCAAAAACACCCGAAATATCGGACCAATCAAACCCTCTTTGGGCCGCCTTCTCCTGAATTGTCCACGACGTCTCGAGGGCATCGCCCTGGGAACCCCTCACTACACCACTCTCCCCATGATCGTCCAGACACACCTCTCGTGTCAGTGAAATCAGTACAACTTAACGACGTTGCGAAGGTTGTTTCGGAGCCTCAAGAGTGAAGTTTACACCCATTGGCTCCGCCTGCCCCCGGCTCCTCTCTAGGGTGCCGGGCCCAACCTCGGCCCAAACAATTGGTAAAGTATAGCACCCTTTTGCCGAACACGCAAGGGCAAAATCGACTAATTTCAAAACTCGTCCTGGGCTAGTTTCTCCGCCGCCAAGGTCGGGCCGAAATCCTTATACCGCAGTTCCGGTCACGAGCAAGCCTGGCACGACGGGAACAGCCATTCGCATCTTCACGCAACGCTCACGGGCCCTTCGCTCACCGTGCCGCCACCCCATGGCGCGCTCGCAGTCGGCACCTGGCAACGGGTGTTCCACCTGGAATGTTCCGATCAAAGGTAGACTGAACCAGGCACCACGCCGAGTCGGAGGAACTTCTTCCACTGCTTGGAATTGCGTTCAGGCATCGCCACTTCGCGCCACTTGGCGACAATGGTCACGAAGTCCTCATCCTGTACCTGGACCCAGTTCTCGGGCAGGTCTACGCCGCAGTCGACCACGACCGGGATGCCGGCGTCGGGCAGGTTCTTTGGCGCGAGTGTGATGAGCATGTTCTGCTTCTGGGCTAAACGTTCGTCGCCTACGCGGAACCGCAACTCTTTCGACCCAATCCAGCGCCGTGAGGCCCACGATATCTGCACGGGGACCTCCTCGGGTGCCCGCGTGGCCAAGGGGACACCGGCGACTGCGGTCCAGTTGTTGCCGTGGAAGTCGCGCACTGCTTTGCGAATTTGGTCAACGTCGTCCGCCACTACGAACTTGTGCCGTGCTAGTGTGTCGGCGTCGGAAATGTCGACGAACCCGTAGCTGTCGCCCCATGTCCGCAAGACGTCGCGGGTGTTGCCCGGGTCATGGCCCCAGGCCTTAGTGAGCAACGCGGGAATGTCGGAAATCTCCAGCGTCATGCGTTCCACGAACCACGACCGCAGAACCTTCGTGGCCTCTTTCGAGTCCTTGTTCCACGAGGCCTCGAGGAGGTCGCGCACATCCGCCGTGCTCAGGATATCCTTGTCCGTCATCCACGATTTGACCACCTTGCTCGTGGTTTTCTGGTCTGTTTGGTACGCCTGTTCCAGTATGGCGCCCAAAGGCGCTTGCGCTGCCTTCTTTCCGACCACTTTGACCACTTCGTCGGTCCGGTCAATTTCGATCGTGAATTCCGTGACCGTGCTGGGCTTGGTGGATTTAGGCTCAGGGGCCTTCTTCACTTCGCTCGGGAGCTCCCTCTCAGCAGGCGCTTTTGCGTCAGGTTTCCCGGGTGCCTTTGCGCCAGGCGAAGGCACGGGTCTCCCTGGACGTTCCCGCTTCTTGCACCCCGACCCGGACGCAAGCCCCAAAACGACCAAGCACAACACCACGGCGGCCACCACGCGGCGCCGCGTGCCTTGCTCGATGCCAAACCTTGTCCTACATTCTTGATTAGCCATGGGTGAATTCCCTCCGCAGGTCGAGCCTTCTTATCAATTGAGGGCAGTATAGCACAATCGATTTGTTTTTTTGCAACCCTACAATCGATCGCAGATTTCGGATGGGCTCTGTGCGCTGGTTGGTCCGGATGCCCGCCCCATCCGACGTAATCGTGGTTGGCGGGGATTGAGATGGTAGGTGCGCGCGTTTCGTTTACCAGATGAAGCCGCCCGCGGGTCGTTCTGTGGCCCAGGTCGGGCGCTCGGGCCGGTTCTTCGGCTGAGATGCTATAACCTGTGACTGGGCTTGGATTTCCGCGAGCGCTATCTTCATGCAGGCCGGGCAGAATCCGTGTGAGACTTTCTCAGAGGGCGCGTCTGGGAGTAGTACCCAAGCTCTTTTAACCTTGAATCTCTTGCACTTACAACATTGAACCGTCATGACTCAGTGCCTCCTTGCACCCGTCTGGCCTCATCCAGTATGATCGGCGCGTTCGGATGAAACTTTAGCTTTTGGTGGCAAAAAGCAGTGAAATCTCTTCCGCATATGGGGAAAGTTCCTGAAACTTCAGAGGATTGGCTGGTTGCCCTGGTGAATCTGGCGCGGTATCTGCGCGGCCCGCAAGGTTGCCCCTGGGACCGCGAGCAGACGGTGAAGAGCTTTGCGCGGTATTTGCGCCAGGAGGCTGAGGAGCTTAACAAGGCCCTCGAGGAAGACGACAGCGGCCATATCGCAGAGGAGCTTGGCGATACGTTCTTCTGCGCTCTAATGACCGCGGTGGTGGCCGAAGATGAAGGACGATTCACCCTGAAAGAGGCCCTCGAGCGCGTCCACGAGAAAATGGTTCGCCGCCATGCCCATATCTTTGGCGACCGGGTCGCCAAGACGCCCGGCGACGTCGTCAAACTCTGGCGCCACATTAAAAAGGATGAGGGGTGATCTTCTCCGCTTCGAGGCCTTTGGCTAGGGTCTTCTTTTCGCGGGCGGTGAGCTCGCGAAGAGGGGGCCGCACATACCCCGGATCAAAGCCGCGTAATCGAAGTCCTTCCTTATAATAAGCCGCCATCCGGCCGGCCTGGAAGAGTCTGCAAAGTCGCCCCAATTCGATTTGGGTCTGCCACGCCTTCTTGAGATTCCCCCTTTTGACGTTGTTGAAGATGGCCAAGAACAATTCCGGCACGACATTCGCCGTGCTGCTCACTAACCCTTTCGCCCCGGCGATCAGCGCCTGAAACGTGTACTCATCCACGCCGTTGATCACGTGGAATCCCCCAGGCGCTCCGGCCAGGACCTGGTTGAGCGCGGCCATGTCCCCGGTGCTGTCTTTGAGGCCGACGATGTTTTCGACCTCCGTGGCCAGTTTGAGAATGAGTTTCGGCGACAGGGTGTTTTTAGCACAGCCTGGAATGTTGTACATCAAGATGGGGAATCCTTTCACGGCCTTGGCGACCGCCTCGAAATGTGCGAACAGCGCGTCGTCGTCGAGCGTATAGAAACCCGGTGTAACCACGCCCGCGCCGAAGGCGCCGGCCTCCCGGGCATGCTGCGTGAGCTCGATGGTCGTGGCCGTGTCGAACGCGCCCGTATGGGCGATGACCTTAATGCGTTTGCCCATGGCCGCCACGAGTTCCTCGATGAGCTTCTTTCGCTCGGCCACGGTCATCAACATGCCTTCGCCCGTCGTGCCGCCAGGGAAGATGCCGTGGACGCCCTGGTTGGCCAGGCGGTCGGCGAGTGCACAGGCCTTGTCGTAGTCGACCTGTTCGCCGTTCTTAGTGAACGGGGTTAGCATTGCCGGGATTACACCCTCGAGATGAAATTTCATGGCTCCCTCCAGCGCCCTTGGCGCAGTTACCTATGGGGCTTAGGTTTTGGAACTTGCTGAACGCCGGTAGTCTGTCAGCCTTAGTGTGATGGGTATGACCGCTTACCAAAGCCACCAGAATTACCGCTGATTTCGTGACAATCCATTCCTTTGTTATTCGCGTTTCAACCAGAGTAAGTATACTAAAGGAAGTATATAAGGACGAAATAAAGCCCATCGGCGCCGGGCTTACAGAAGGACATCCAACTGAGAACTTCTTGCACCGTGCTGTTTTTCACCGGTTCTGCTATGCTTCAGGTCGGTTTGGGTCGAGAGGGTTCTGATGAAACACGTTGTCCGTTTTCTTTTACTATGGATTTTGCTGATAACCGCGGGCTGCGCCAGAGAACGGGACCGGTATGCGTGGTTCAACGAGGTGACGACCGAGAAGGCGACGCGGCATGTGGCCTGGGGCAAGCCGTTGCGTGGCGGGTCCATTCGGACCTTGTTTATCACGCCGCGGTTTACGTTGCGCGACGCGGTGGAGCTCGCCCAGCGGCTCGATCTGGATTTCGACACGGCGCCTGTGTGGGACGCACATCACCTGGGCTACGACCCGGCCGTCCCCGATCAGCATGTTCCCGGCGCCTCTGCCGATGAGACGGTGGCGCGATTACGGCGCCGACTTAAAAAGGACTATGACCTAATCGTCCTGGGGAACCTCGATCTTTCGATCCTTCCCGAGGACATTCTTTCAGCAGTCGCGGAGAAAGTGGCTCGGGGTGCGGGGTTGCTTTTGGCACACCGTCGCGCAGCATATTCTGGGGACAGTATACTTAATTCAGTAGGAAGCGAAAACCAGGACCAAAGACCAAGAGCGACTGAATTAAGTATACTGTCCCCAGAATATGCGCTGGTTCCAGTCGAGGACACGAGTGCTATCACTAGGGGTATTGGCGAGGACATGACCCCGGAATGGTTCAAGGGGCTGGACTTCGTTACGGCGTCGACGTTCGAGCTGGGCCGGGTGGTTGAATTGGCCTACCCAGGGGAACCTCCCAAAACGCATTGCTTGTTGCCGGTGCTGACCCAGCCGCTGCTTGCCCGGCCGGAGTTCATGGATACGTACTTTTCCTTGCTGGCGAAAGCGGCGCGGTGGGCAGCGGGCCGCGAGCCACTGGTATGGATCGAGCGGCTCGAGTTCACGGGACCCACCGGCCCGGATGAAGAGGAGATTCCGCCTGACTTTCCTGAGGAATACATTCAGGCCATGCGCGACGCGGTGGTTCCCCAGCCGTACCGGCCTTACCGCCTCGTCTTGAACCAGCCTGCGGACCGGGCCTTTCGCGTCGAGGCGCAGGTGCGCGAGCCCGGCCGTGGATTGCGGGAGGTCTATTCTTACGATGCCATCCTGTCGGCGGGGCAAAGCACCTATCCGATTCAGGTGGCCATGGGGCCTGGGCGTTACTTTGTGGATACATGGCTTTTCGACCACAACGCCATTGTAGATTGGCACACGGAGGTGATTACGGTCGAAGGCTGGCCTGAGTTCACCGGCTTGAAGTTTTCCAAGGCGGCTTTGCTGGCCAACGACACGTTGGATGTGTCGCTGGATGTCCGCCCCCTCCTCCACCAACCCCGCGCAAGTATGGCCTATGTCCGTGCGACCGATGCGCTCAAGCGTCTCGTCGCCGAGTCGTATCAGATTGTCCCGGCCGACGGCGGCGAGGTGCATTTGAGGCTGAACTTTGCCGACCTCATCGCCGGCATGGTCAAGGTTGATGTATTCGTCGTAGATGGTACTCATCCCCCGTTTACGCACCGGGACACGCAACGTGCGGCGCATGGTTCGGCCTATTTGCCCGTGCGGAGGACCGCGCCGGCCAACGCGTTCAGTTTCCTGGTCAGCAGCCCGATTGACACGGAATACAACGTGCGGCTCTTCCTGAAAACATTTGCCGAACTTGGTGTCGACACCGTTCATGCGCCGGCCACCGCGGCGTCCCGGTTCTCCCTGGATGAGGTCAATTTGTATCCCTTGCCTGAACTGACGCGCTACACATGCGACACGGCCGTCGAGGGCACGGTGCGTGCCCCGTGTCTTTCCGATCCGGTATTCAGGGAGGAAGAGACGGTGCGGTTGCAGGAAGGTGCGGTCTTGTTTTGGGCCGGCGGCTCGGGCATGTACTCCCTGGGCGATGGCAACCAACTCATCGCAAGCGAGGAGAATGTCTGCCAATCGCCGTCGTGCCTGGAAGGTTTCCAGGAGACACTGCGCGCGCGTTATGAGACGCTCGGGGCGTTGAATGCAGCCTGTGGCACGGGGTTTGCCTCCTGGGCCGCGGTGCGCCCTGCGACTGAAGCGGAAGCGGCAACTTCAGGCAAATTTGCGCCGTGGATTGACTTCCGCCGTTACATGGACACGGTGTTTGCCGGCATTCACGTCCACGGGCGGGAGGTCATTCGCGGGGTGGACCGGCACGGGCGGGTGGGGTTTCGCGCCGCGCATGGTTTGACGCCGTATCAGGGCTACGACTGGTGGCGGCTGGCCTCGCAACTCGACGTGCTCGGCGTCGCCGCCGATGATCTGACCATGGAGAAAATCCGTTCCTACTGTGACCCGCACTGCTACGCCGCGGTTTGTGTTGGGGACGGCTTCGTTCTGCGAACGATCGAAAGTGCGCAGTGGCTGCCTTGGCGTCTGGTGTTGCACCAGGTCCCCGCGTTTTGGTGGACCACTCCCACGGGTAGCGCGGAGTCGGCGACGCCTTATGGGGCCCTGATGCCCGATGGCCGGCCCGCGCCCTTGTTCGCTGCGGCGGCTCATGAGATCGCCGACCTCAAGGCGTCCGGTCTCGATGCACTCCTGCTGCGCGCCATGCGCAAGAATTCGGGCATCGCCATCTACGCCAGCCAATCGAGTTTTCTACTGAACCTCGTGGAACCCTCGTTCGGGTGTGACAGCCTGTGCGCCGAGGCCCGCTTCGCGCGACTTTTGGAGAACCTTGGGTACCAGTACGATTTCGTTTCGTCGGAACAAGTGGAACGCGGCCGACTCGGGGGCTACAGCGTGTTGGTGTTACCCATGGCTCGTGCTCTGGGTGACGCGGAGATCGCCGCAGTTCGCGAGTTCCATGCCCTTGGAGGCCATCTCATCGCCGATGTCGCCTCAGGCCAGTTCGACGAGCACGGCATTCCGCGCGCGCAACCGCCTCTTGCCGGCCTTTTCGGTGTGCGCTACGGCAAGCCGGTTCAGGCCGGCGAGCCCGCTGAGGCACAGATCGAATTGGCCTTGGGCGAAGGGCACCCTGACATCAGGGGGCGCTTGTCGGGCGTACGACCCGACACATCGCTGGAACCGGCTGGCGCGGATGTCGGGGGGGCGGCCGGGGGCAGCCCTGTATGGCTCGTGGGCGATAGCGGTCCAGGATTGACCGTACTTATAAACCATGCGCTGCCTGCCTATACGGGTTACGGCGCCGGTTCCAATGAACGGAATCTACGTGCTCTGATGGGTGCGCTGCTCGAGCGGGCCGGCGCGACACCGTTGGTCCGGCTTGCGCCGCCGGAAGGCAAGGCGTTTCGCATCGAGTGTTTCGGGTTTCGCTACGACAAGGCCGATATTCTCGCCCTGCTGAGCGATCCGAAAGTGGACGGCAAGCGGCAAAAGGTGACGTTGAGCTTCGGGCCTGAGAGGTGCGTTTATGACATGCGCCACGGGCAGCGTGTGCGCCGGGCCAAGAAGGTCCGCGTTAGACTGGTTCCGGGTGAGGCCAAGCTCTATTCCTCGCTGCCCTACGAGGTTAACGAAGTCCGGGTCGACGTGCCCGAGACAGTCCCGTGTGGGCGCCGGTTGCCGGTCTATATCTCGGTGAAGACCGAGGGCGGTTTGCCTGGCGAGCATCTGGTCCGGATCGAGATTGCGCCGGTATCGGGTAAGCCGATGGCGCACTATGCCCAGAACGTGGTTTGCCACGAGGGCCAAGGCGACGCATTTATGCCGCTGGCCCTGAACGAGGCCTTGGGCCTGTACACTATCACGGTGCGGGATGTGCTCACGGGTATGTCGGCCCACGCGGCCGTCCGGCTTACCCCTAAACTATAGTCCCTCGAGAGGACATGGCAGGTGTTGTGGTGACTGTGGAAATTAACGCGAATCCCGCATTTGCCGAAGAAATGCCGTGTAGTGTGCGCAATTATAATGCCCTTTGACAGAATTCGGCCACTATGTTAAACTACCAGTGACGGAACTTTCGGTTCGGCCGCGCAGTGACATACAGTGCAGCAGGGGAGATTTCTGAGAGGTGCTCCCCAATAAGTTGTGGAAAAAGGATGGGTCCCCAAAAGCAACATAGCAGGACCGACAGCCAAGCGGCCGGGGCCAAGGCGGGAAAGAAGGGCTCCGCTTCGCAGATGAAGGAGGAGTTTAGTGTCCGCGTGACGCCCGACCGCCTCGCGGTGCTCTTGACGTGCACCGTGCCACAGGGCGATCTGGAAAAGCTACAGTGGGAAATTCAGCAGGAACTGGCCTCGCTGGGCGTGGAAGGAGAATGGGAATACGAGAACCTCGCCGAGTGGCTTCGAGAGATGGCCAAGAAAAACCCCCGGCTTGTAAACGTTGTTTTGTGTAAAGGAACGCCACCGGTGCCGTCAGTTGACGGTAAGATTGAGTGGGGCGGTGATTTCTTCCGCACGGGCTTTGTTGCCGACGAGGCCACGGGCGCGATTGATTATCGCCAGTATGCCGCGCAACGGACTGTCTATGCGGACCAGTTGCTGGCCCGGATAATTCCACCCCGGGAAGGGAAGGACGGCAAAGACGTCTCAGGCAAGCGGATTCCCGTCGGCAAGCCCAAACGCCCGCGTATTCTTGTCGGCCGAAACGTTCGTGTGGACGAGGCCGAGGACAGCTATTACGCCACGGCGAGCGGGCGTATCCATTGGGAGCCCAAGGACCGAAGGCGCTACGATGCAGGTGGGCGGCTTTCCGTGGATGAGGTGTATACCATCCACGGCAGCGTAAACCTCGAGACCGGAAACATCTCGCATCCAGGCGCGGTGGTGATCGAGAAGGATGTCGAGGAAGGCGCCACCATCGAGGCCGAGGGGGATATTGAAGTCAAAGGCTTGGTGGAACCGGCGAACATCAAGACGAGCGGCAACCTCACGGTTCGCGGCGGCATCACCGGCAGCAGCGATCGCAGGATTATCGTGGGGGGCAGCGTTCAAGCAAAGTTCATTCTGGATGCCGATATCGAGGCCGGCGAGGAAATCGCTGTGGAACGTGAGATAAGGCACTCGAGCTTGAAAACACGTGGCTCAGTCACGATGCCCAGGGGACGGGTCATTGGCGGGACGATCATGGCCCTCACCGGCATTACCGTTGGTGATGCCGGCAGCTATAGTGTGTCGACGGTGCTTATCGCGGGCGAGGATTACCGCCTCGAGCGCGATCTCGAGGCGAAGGAAAAGGAGATTGAGGCCCTCGAGAAAGCGCAAAAGAAGATACAGACGACCGTCGAGCCGCTGGTCCCCCAGGCCAAGGCGCTTTCGGCCGAAAAGCGTCAGGTTGTCACGGAATTGTTGCATAAGGCCCAGGAAATCGAGGATAGCATTGCCCGTTTACGCAACGAAATGGCGGAGGAAATGAAGGCGACTTCGGAGGAGCGTGCCAATCAGCGAATTCACGTGCGCAATCGGGTTTATCCCGAGACCACCATCGTCATAGGCAAGGAGGCGCTGAAAGTGCAGCATGAGTTTCCCGGTCCCGCGGTTGCCTGGGTGTCCAAGGGGCGGGTCGAGTTGCGGCCATCGGCTAGATGAACGGTGGCACTGGTGAATTGGTGGTTAGGGGAGGTACGGCACCGTTTGAGGCGTTCAAAACGGAGTGTTATACTCCGGGGCAGGAAGTGGGATGATTGTGAAGGTAGAGTACATCAATCCGTTTATCGAGAGTGTCTACGAGTTGTTCTCCACGATGCTCAATTCCAGGGCCGTTCGTGGCGTCGTGGGTGTGGCGCGCGGCGATTCGGCGAATCCACGTGAAATCATGTCTTTGATTGGTTTGAGCGGCCCCGCCCGCGGAATGGTCGCCCTCTCGTTTCCGGTTGGGACAGCGCTTGCGATGGTGAATCATCTGCTGGGGACCGAAACCCGCGTAGTGGACGATACGGTATCGGATGCGATTGCGGAGATGGTGAACATTGTGGCCGGGGGCGCGAAGGCCAAGCTGGCATCCGCGGATGGGCCTCCGATCGACCTGAGTTTGCCCACGGTGGTCCGGGGCAACAGCTATGATATAGACTATCCGTCGGGTTCGGTGTGGCTTGAAGTACCCTTCACAAGCAACTTGGGCCCCTTCAGCCTGCGTGTTACATTTCAGAAGGAAAGTAATCATGAAGGCGTTGGTGGTTGATGATTCCGCAGTCATGCGAAAGGTGTTGATCGGCGCACTTTCTCGGGCAGGTATCTCAAACGTGGATCAGGCCGCGGATGGCAAAGAATCTGTGGACATGGTGAACGCCACAGCGTATGGACTTGTTTTGATGGATTGGAACATGCCGAACATGCTAGGGATCGACGCGGTCAAGGCTATTCGTGCCGCGGGTAAGACCATGCCCATCATCATGGTTACTACCGAAGCGGAGAAAAGGCGCGTGATCACTGCCCTCAAGGCCGGCGCAGACAACTATATCATTAAGCCGTTTAAATCGACCACCATTGTGGCTAAGATTCAGGATGTGCTGGCTAAGGCCACCGGAGGCTGAGTACATTTGTGTAGCTGCCGTGTGAGCAGGGCAGGTGGCGCTGGCGCGTCCCGGTAGTTTCGGAAGATGTGGGCGGCTTGGTGGGACGCAAGACCGTCTTTGGTACGAGCACAGGCCGGTCTGTGGTCTCGGCGCGGGTCGGCGCGTTCCTCTTGCAGGATGGCCGATTTTTGATAGGATAGCAGGATAGACCAGATAATCTGCTTCAAAGAATCCGGTTTTTCCTGTTATCCTGTCGTTTCTTCTCCAAAATGCGTTACCGTATTTGCGAATTGAGTCTGTTTCTTAAGCACCGAGGAGAAACGATGAGACACGGTAGTCTTCACGAGCAAAATGTGCGCAGCGTGGGCGCCGGATTGTTCGTCGTACTGATGGCGTGGGCCGCTCAGGGCGACGTGCTGTATCTACACAACGGCGACCGGCTCTCGGGCGTCCTCGAGGGCGCCTGCGATGGTACGCTCACCTTTACCACAGAGTATGCCGGCGAGCTTCGCATTGACCTGGACAGTGTTCAGGCCCTCGTCACCGACGGCACGATTGCCGTCCGCCTCGAAGGCGGTGAGATTCAGGAAGGCCGGTTGGCGGTCGACAACGGCGCTCAAGTGTTCCTGACAGAAAACGGGGACAGTTCCGTGCGACAGTCCACGTTTTCCATAAGTCAGGTCGACGCCATCGCCCCGGATGCGAAATCGCTCTCTATGCCACTGGCGCCCGAAGAAGCTGAGGCAACCGGCGAGAAAAAGTGGAGCGGCGCGCTGGATGCCGGCATCTCGCTGCGCTCGGGCTATACAGACACCCTGGACGGGAATCTCGGGTTGACCTTCATACGTAAGCGGACACGAGACACGCTTACGCTCGAGTTGACCGGCGGCTACAGCGAAGTGGATTCGGAAGTGAATACGCGCCGGGTCAAAGGCAGTGGCAAATGGCAGTACTACCCCAGGGAGCGTCTCTATGTTTTCGGGCACAGCGCCCTCGAGCACGACCCCGGCCGGAGATTGGAACTGCGTTTCGAGACCGGCGGGGGCCTCGGCTACGACTTCATCAAGGCGCAGCGGCGCGCGTTGGCGCTGGAGATCGGTCTCGACTATGCCAGGGAACACTGGAATGAATTCACCATCAAGAAACTTGAGGACGCCAAACGCGACGCGCGCAATGCGGCCCGCACCGGCCTTCGGTCCTACATCGCGGGGCAGTCCACCAAACCACCGGCCCTCTGGACCTTCGAGGACCTCCTCACCGCATTGCGACTCACAGCCGCCGCTCTCGACGGCGTCGAACAGGAGACCCGTGAGGCAGACCACGTCTACCTGCGCTTAGGGGGCAACTACACACAGACCTTGTTCAAGCAAAGTAACCTTTCCGAGAAGCTCACGTTGTTACCGAAGCTGACCGATGTGGGCGAGTACCGCCTGGCGTCCGAGTTCGCCTTCGATACGCCCCTGTCCGATCAACTCAGCTTTCGCCTCAGCTTGAAAACGGAGTATGACAGCGACACTGGCAAGGGCGACGATGAGTTTACCAACACCTTCATCTCCGCCTTGCGCTATTCGTTTTGAGCCCGCGCAACCCCTTTTGACATCAGACAAAGGCGCCGCCAGCCTCAAGCATACCCTAAACTCACTTGACACGTGGCACCCTCAAGCGGACGCTTGAGGGTGCCACCCTGGCCTTGTGCAAAGTTTTGGCTGCGTCGTGCGCGTCCAGCGCACCACGCAGCCGCTTGTCTCCGACTAGCTAAAAGACAGCGCTTAGGAGTATCCCGACTACGTCGGCCGGGAACTGGCTGGGCCATGCCAGCCATTCCACGTGGCCGTCCATGAACAGGCAGTTGCCTCCGCCCGGGACGTGGTTGAAGGTCGTGGCGCCGCCGTACACCGCAATCTCATCCCACATGACGGGTATTTCGCTGGCCGCCGCAGAACTCGCCGCCGGATTGTTGATGTCGGTGATGAAGAACCGTTCGATGCCCATACGCAAACGAGGAACTGGACCCAGATCGCCGTCTTTCTCTTCGGGGGACAACCCCACCATATACCAGTTCACGAGTTCGTCGACGAGTTCGTCGACGAGCAGGCTGTAGGCAAACGCGATGATGGCGCCCTCGTTGGCCTCCTCCATCGGGATGCCGATTTCCCGCGGCACCGTAACGCCTGGGTCGACGATGGCGGGTTCATGGAACGCCCAAGCCAGGTAGTAGTAGCTGCCGCGGGCCAGCGCACACAGTTCGACCGGATTCGCCGGGTCGTCGTCGTAGTGAAAACCATTGTACACGGACTGGGCGTCGGAGTCCGATGGGCATACACAGATGCCGACGTCGGTAAGGTACTCCGGATAAAGCGACGGCCCGTTAAATGTGGCATCACGGGCATACTGTGGGGGGGTGTCGCAAGTCCAGTACTTGATCGGGGGAAACCTCTCGCCTTTGGACTCGTTGGCATACATATTGAAAATGATCCCCATTTGCTTGAGGTTGTTCTGGCACGTGGACCGTCGCGCCGCCTCCCGCGCC
>CAYRLQ010000013.1:0-27553 GCA_964425145.1 uncultured Nitrospiraceae bacterium | reverse complement strand
CTCTGTGCGCATATTTCGCAGTTTTGTGTAGCTTGAAACTGGGCTGCTTTGCGAAACGATTGGTGTTTGGTTGACAAAACGACCGGATAGTGCGCATAATATCAACTATTGCTTAGTCTGTCGCTGGAATCGTCCATGGATTCTCCTCGATTTCCGCACTCCTTTTCCCATCGATTGAGTACGTGGGTGTAGACCATCGTCATTTTGACACCCCGGGTGTTTGTGTTTCCTATGGGTTACGGTGTAGACTACCGCGCGACGCACCAGGAGACGCAGAACCTTTCCAATCACATCAATTCCGAGGGAAACGAGATGGCCACGAAGAGAAAAACGAAGACGAAGGCTGCCAAGAAGCAACCTGCGCAGGCTATGGAGATCACGTTTCACTACATTAAGAGTGCGCAACTAAGAGGATCGCGCGCTGAAGGAGGTGACTATGAGTTCCGCCTCTGTAGGAACTGCTAGCTTATCGCGTCGACCTATCCATGTGAGCGCGGTAGCAGACTCTGTTCTGATTCGCAGGTGGGGTGTGCCAGACGCAGGTTCGACTTCTGCTACCGGTGCGCTGGTTCTCAATCGGTCACCCGACCACGGAACAGAAGTTCTCCTGGCCAATGTCATAATCCAGGAATCCCCGGGCGAACGCACGCCACTGTGTTTATCAGAGGTCCCATATGGCAATCGCCTTCTTCGTTTCCGCGAGCCGCTCACATTGCAGCCGAAGTTCGACGAGTCAGAGGGGCTGTATACTGTCGAGAACGAACTCCTGGGGATCTTGGTGTTTGCATACAGCCGGGCTGCTCTTGTCGACGAACTGTACGAGGAGATCTGGGTGCTTTGGGACGAATACGCATGTGAGCGGGACGAAAACCTTGCTGCAAGCGCTTTAGACTTGAAGCGACAGTTGCTGGATGCTCTTGAGGAGGTCGAGAGTGCCGAGGGCTAGGAGGGTTGTTGAGTCAGCTTTGTCATCGAAGGGGTTCAAGAGAGCGGAAAAACACCATCATTTTATTACTACTCCCAGGAATGGAAGAAGACGAGGATAAAGACCTGGACAAGCCATTCAGCGAAAGACATTGATGATGGGCTGCTCGGCGCTATGGCAAAGCAGTGTCAGCTTCGCGGGGGCGAGTTCAAAGAATTGATTGACTGTCCAATGGGGCAAGATGACTATGAGGGGATACCTGCGGTTAAACGTTATCTCTGACCTACCTTTCCCAGCAAGGCTCGTGTCGAGGTCAGAGTGGAGCGACGGGATGGCTGCTTTGTTAACATCCGGTGTTTGGTTGACAGAGCGACCTAGATAGTGCGCAAAATGCGGCCTATTTCGTAGTCTGTCCCTGAAACTCCCCATGAATGTCCCTAAACTCCCCCCTGAAACTCCCCCCTGAAACTCCCGCTGAAACTCCCGAAGGCTGATCGCTCTGTGTGGAATTCGTGTTGACATTATCCACAAGACCTGTGGAATTCCTGTTGACATTATCCACAAGATCTGTTAGTACTAATATGCCAGGGGATGAAAATCGACTTCATGTCGTGTGATTTCCCGGAACTTGCCGAGAAGTCCTATATCCCCGGCTCCTCAAGCGCTGCTAGCGATAGCGGCCTTTTCTTTGTGTAGTAGACCCCATATGGCGCTTGCCTCGTGTCATCGACATCGTGGACAAGGGAAATGCGGGGCCAAAGGTACTCCAGATATCGATCCTCCCGCCGTTCATAGAGCCTCTGAAGTGACCAGAGGAAGTAATCCACTGCCTGGAGCCCCGCCTGCTCCCGAAGCTGGCAGCGAATCACCTCGATATCCGGTTGTGCATCTATGTTCCATTTCCTCTGAAAACGGTCCCGCGTCGTACGCAGCGCCTTGTACAAAGCCTGGGTCCTGTCAGACTTTCCGCGCTGGGCGAAATGAATTCTGTACTGGTCGTGCTTGTGAAGCCGCGCTTTGAAAAGCATCCGGACCGTCAGATCGTACAGCTCATTCGGGTGGTAGCGGTAGGTGGGGTGCATATGGTTCCGGCTCGTGACATAGTCAAGGACCTGCCGCATTGTTTTGACCACGGCAAAGAACCGCACTTCGTGCTTCAACAGCAGGCGGAAGACTTCACGGCGGACCTCAGGGACATCGTTCCTGGCGTGGAAGGCGAGCGCGGTTTTCCCTGCTTGCGGCTGCATGGATGGAACCTTCCGGAAGTAGGGATCGGCAAGAAAACCTGCCCGGAGCCGCTGGAAACCGTTGTGCAGCTTAACCGGATCCACAACGTCAAGCAGCCCGAGGATAAAGTGGTTCATGCAACCTTCGGTTCCAATGATGACCTGACCTTTCCGGTTGAACAGAACGCCGTCGCCGGACTCGTCAACGTAGTAGTGCCGAATGGACGGCGGCCTCTTGTCTGAATCCGTCACGCGATACGGTTCCCCCTTCACACTTCGCACTCCGCCGTCAGGTCGTACAATTCATAGACCAACCGATCTATCTGCTGATCGGTCATTTCGGTGCGCCGATGGCGTAGGGGGTTGGCATGGTCGGTCGCTGCCAGCCATAAGAATACGTCACTGTCCCCTATTACTGGGAATTGCCGAAGACCGGCCCACGTATGAGCACGAAGAGGAAGACGCACCACCTAAAATGCCATCTAAGAGCTCGACGTCTCCAGGAACACTGTTCACGCTGGGAGAACATCGCTTAGTTACGGCCACTCGAGGTTCAAGAAAACAATCAAGTGTTCGACCTTGTCTTTCATTCCTCTATTTCTTGCCCTTCGGCCCGCTGTTGCCATTACTCTCCGAACTTGAGTCAGGCTTCTCGGGGACCGTTTCGCTCGTGCCGCTCGTCGGACGTGGTCTAAACGCTTCGATGCCGTCCACGGTCTTTTTTATCATTTCCGGTAACTCTTCTTGGATTGGTTCCTGGTCTTTGTTTTTCTCGTTCATAACGACGGTTCCTTTCTACGACAATTTGTTGTAACAACTAGTATAGCCTGCTAATACTGCAAATGCAATAGCGAGGTGAAAGAAACCCCACAGAAGGCGGTCGAGCCATTTGAGTCGATTTTTTTGCGGAGATTCTTCTCCTCGGCTGACCGCAAGTAGATAGCGGGAATTCTGCCGAAAAATGCATAAGCATATGATAATGCTCAGTAGAAAGCAGAACAACGCCACAGAACACAGCCAGAATTCCAAAGAAAGCCAACTTGTAGTTGTTGTGAGCAACGCAACCAACAGACCAATACCCGCTGCCGATAACTGCAGGAAAGATTTGTCAAGCGTCATACGGTTTTCAGCCCAAAGGTCCAACAGCCGATGATTGAACGCTGTTTTATTTTTGTCAGAACACGGTGACACAGTCCCTATGTTATTGTTGGCCGAACTTTCACTGCTACACTCCGCTCCAATGGGCTCCTGCACGCTTACCTCCTCTCTATTTCTTTGTCTCTTGCTCGACAATGGCAATTTCTTCGTCCGTCAGGCCGTACAATTCATAGACAAACTGATCTATTTGCTGATCGGTCATTTCGATTTGGCGTTGGAGGATGGTTTTCTCGTGGTCGGTCTTTGCCTCGGCCAGTTTCTTGTGAAGTGCCAACATCCGCGCTACCAAGTCAACCATCTTGTCGTGGCGGGCCTTGTCTGCACGGTCAGAGAAGTCGATCGTGCGGATGGGGAGTTGGGAGAAGAACTGCTTTGTGCAGGTTATCCAGCCACCGCGAAACTTGTTGCTTATCTTCTTCAGGTTCCAAAAAAGCAACTTGGAGTTGAGGAGGCCGAGCACATACGGTGGGGCTAGTTCCTGGTTGCGAAGCTTGATGCAGAATCCAGCACTGGCCATCAAACAGTATTGTCCCCGTTCCTCTGGCAGCAGAGCACAAGAACCTCTTTCGGCTAGCAAAGGTACAAGTATGTGACCTGTGAGTATGACGTGCAGACTTCGCGGCGCGCTGTAGCCGTACCATTCACGGAACTGCTTGCGCTTCATCAGATCTTTCTTCCTCGCCGATAAATACCGATAAGCGAGCGGACACCCGCTCCTGAATTCGGTTTCGGACAGGGCCTCGTATCCATGATGAGATACGCGGTACGGAAAGAGCAATCTTGAGTTTGTCCTTGGATGAAATGAATAGCGTCCGAAGTCTGACGCAGAAATGGGATTTCTCAGAATACCTACTTCGACTTCTACAGGTTCATTCTCACCGGTGACAACAACACCGTCCCGTACTCCGAACGAAAAGACAGCATCGTTTCCTGTGCTGACGCCGCGAGACATGTTGTGCCATAGCGTTCGGAATTGGACACCCGCCCTGTTGACTTTGTCGAAGAGCAGGACGACGTCACTTGCGCCAAGTATCCACGGTGCATCTGAGAGGCGGGAGGAATCTATGATAACCGGCGAAAGTTGCTTTTCTTCGAGTCGTTTGGGTGATGCCTGAATATACGTGATCTGTCGTGTATTCGTGTGACTCAAGAAAAGCAAACACGTGTAAGTCGTTGCATTGGCAAACACTTGTTCATGTCCAAAATCAACCAGTTTCTCAACCGTGCCTGAGCGAGATAAGATGTCACGTAGGGCTCCACCGTAATCCGTTGAAAGGAACTTGCTGGGACAAATGAAACCTAACTTTCCCGAATCGTTAAGCAATCGTAGTCCTTCTTCCACAAAAACGACATAGATATCATAATTGCCTTTTTTCGCGGCTGTATAGCGCTCCTTGTAGTACTCGACTTCGGCAGGAGCCCACTCTTTCATTGTCTGAATGCGGACATACGGCGGGTTTCCGATGACTGCGTCGAATCCGCCGTTTTTCATGATTTGGGGGAATTCGGTGCGCCAGTCGAAGGCGTTTATGCGGTAGATTTCGTCTTCGTCGAGTAGGTCGAGTTGCTGGTTTTGGTAGAAGTCTGGTCCGATGAGCGAGTTGCCGCATTTGATGTTGTTTGCGAGGTCTGGCAGTGCGCGTTCGTGGAATAGCGCAAGTTGCTTTTCGAGCGTGTCGGCGTTTTCGTTCTCGAGGACTTTTAGGAGTAGTGAGAGTTTTGTGACTTCGACGGCTTGGGGGTCGATGTCTACGCCGTAGATGTTGGCGAGGAGTATTCGTTTTCGTTCGGCAGTGGTGAGGCTATAGGCGCACAGGGAGGGCGAGACTCCTGTCGAGCCGGTTTGTTTTCGTAACTTCGGCTCGACAGGAGTCTCGCCCTCCCCTCGGCGCGATTGGACGGATGCGCTTGTGGTCTGGAAAATGGGCGGATTCTTGCTGCGAGCCCATTTCTCGGGGTCATGGGTGATGTAGTATTGGAGATGCCAGTCGAGGAGGTATTGGTACGCGCCGAGCAGAAACGATCCTGAGCCGCATGCCGGATCGAGGATTCGGAGTTTGGCAGCCTTCCTTGGGCTCATGGTTGTACGGGAGGGTGACGCTTTGACCGAGCCGGCCTTGGTTTTGTGGGAATCCCTTTTCGGCTCAGCGGGAGCTTCGCCCTCCCCCAGCAACTTCCCGACTGTGTTTTTGACTATGTAATCGACTATGTAGGTTGGTGTGTAGTAGACGCCGCCGGCTTTGCGGACTTCGGGTTTTTCCTCGACCCTGGCCTGGTGGCCCTTGGTGAGGCGAATGACTTTTCCGAGGAACTGTTCATATACCTGCCCCAGGATGTCGGCGCCGAGCACGGAGAATTCGTATGGGCTTTCCGGATAGTACAGGTGTTTGATGATTTCTTTGAGCGGCTTGTCGTCGATTTTGATTCTTGGGGTTAAGGTATCGCGTTCGCCGGGCCGGTTTGTTTCTTTGCGGAAGTGAAACAGCCCGGAGTTGTAACGCTGGTCCGCCAGGTCGTAAAGGTGTCGCAGGCGGCTGTACACGTCCGCGCCGCTTCGCAGCGCCATGAGGCGTCCGTAGTCTTCGATGCCTCGGTCTTCGCATATGCGCAGGAAGATGATGCGGTCAATGGTGCGCTGGACGGCGAAGTTGAGCTCGCGTTGGGTGAGATCGGCGTTGCGCAGGGCGATGTTGCGTGCGAGCGTGTCGCGCCATGCTTCGATCTCGGCCAGGAACGACGTGTCGACCTCGGCAGTGCCCCGCTTGCGCGACGTTGATTCGACATATTTGTCGAACGAGCCTTTGAGGATCTCTTCGCGATGGAAAATGGCGGCGATTTCGCGCCACCTGTCCGGGTAGTCGGTATATTTGATGTAGAACGTTCGGGCCTTTGACGACTTGTCGGCCGGCGCGGGGCGAATTCGGCAGTCGTATACGGCGAATTCCTCGAAGTCGGTGAGTATGCTGAGCGGCAGTTTGGCCGACCATGCGTAGCGGCGGAGTTGATATGCTGGCGCGATGCCCTGCTTGAGGTCAACGAAGGGTTTCTTGGCCTCGAGGAAAAACTTGCGGACGCCACCGATGCGGAAACAGTAATCCGGGGCCTTGGTAACGCCACCGACCTTAATGGCGTCTTCGTGGACTACATCCTTGTATGCCTCGGCGTAGCCCTGTTCGTTATCAACGTCCCAACCGAGTTTCTTGAACATGGGATTGATGAATTCGAGACGGACCTGTGTTTCATTGTAGGAACTGGACTGGTATGTATCGATGTTCCGATGAAACCGCTCAACCAAGTCATGAATGGCTTTCGGTGCTGTCAATACCTGTCTCCTGTCGCTCTAAAAAACCGTAAGCGTTCAGCTATCAGCCTTCAGCCATCAGCTTTTCGGTCCGGTGCCCTTGGTGCGTCGGTCGGAAGCTAAGCACTTGAACAGTCGCTGTGGGCTGGGCCTAGTTCAGAAACTGTTGATTTCAGGTTACACTGACCCCCAAAGGAGCCATCCCGCGCGGAGCACAGCGTCATTGCGAGCGAAGCGAAACAATCTTCTACACCTGTCGTCGAGAACCTGGCGAAGCGGCCAAAGATTGCTTCGCTTCGCTCGCAATGACGCTAGTGAGCCGAGGTTGTCGCCTTGTTTGCAGAGTGTTACGCTCGATTGAATCAGGGTGTTTTTACAATTCTTTAACTATTCTAGCTTATTGTATGCTGTTGTGTTGAGCCGCATCAAGGAGCCGGACTTCCCGCAGGAATTTTCCGCCAGATCGGCCCTATGTCGGCTCAAGGGCAAAGAGGGTCATCTGAGTGTCTTGGGGCGGCCTTGGGCACCTTACGGGCCGTCCTGGGTGAGGTGTGAAGATGGCGCGCAGGCCGTCGGCAAGGGCGTAGTACTTGAATTCTTAATTCTGGGGACACCATACTTAATTCCGGGCCGAGAACGAAGCCCGAGCCCAGCTTTCATAAGAATTAAGGGCCTTTAATAGAAAGACACATTCTTCTTGTGGCATGGGCATCTTGCCCATGGAATCACGGGCTGGAAGCCCGTGCCACCGGGGTTCTGTTAGAGCCTCTAAGTATGGTGTCCCCAGAATTCCGGCAAATGGCAAGGAGGTGATGGTATGGGAAGCGGTATATGGTTAGGCGGCGTGAGGTTTGAAACGGCGAAGGTTCCCCAAGCGCGCAAAGAGGCCGCTTTGGTAATGCGGACAAAGGTCCGCGACCTCGAGCACCACGTGGCGCGGCTGTCGCTGATGAACCAGGCACTGTGGGAACTCATCCGGGACCGCTTGAAGCTGACTGACGCGGATCTCGAGGGCATGGCGCGCGATGTCGACCTTCGCGATGGCGTCCAGGATGGGGAGATAACAGACGGGGCGGTGCAATGCCCCACGTGTGGCCGCATCTCGAACTCCAAGCACCACAAGTGTCTCTACTGCGGCCAGGAGTTCGCAAAGCCGATTATGGGATAGAAGCTCGTATACTGCTGTCGTCCCGTGGCAAGCGTTCAGCTATCAGCATTCAGCCGTCAGCTACAGCCGCTTCGGTCACGCAGAAGCGTGACCCTACCGCGAGCGCCAAGAAACGCTACCCTCGGTAGGGTCGAGTTTCTGCTCGAGCGGATAACCCACGAGCCGCTTCGGTCACGCAGAAGCGTGACCCTACCGAGAGCGCCAAGAAACGCTACCCTCGGTAGGGTCGAGTTTCTGCTCGAGCGGATAACCCACGAGCCGCTTCGGTCACGCAGGAGCGTGACCCTACCGATGGCCATTGGGCCGGCTGAATGCTTGCGTCCTGTCAAGAAATGGCGTTGTGAAAACGAGATATCTGTGTGCGGGACGCCGAGGCTACGTTGTCAGGACCGTGTGAAGTTTCGGCGGGCGGTCACTCGCCTTTCCACTCGAGGATGTCGCTTTCCTCGAATACGGCGTGGTTGATAACCGAGCGGTCGTGGGAGGTGAAGATGACGTGGATTTTCCCGTCTTTGGTCTGGATGGCGTAGGGATAGGCGTATGGGCCCTTGCCCTCGATGATGTTGCGGCGATAGGAATAGGTCTTGTCGTTGTCGGTGGATATGGCGACCGTGAGCGGCGTGCGCCGAACCATGCTGTCGTTGTAAACCAGCATGAGGTGGCCGTTGTGCAACTTGGTGAAGGCCACCGCGGCATTTGGATTGGGAAACTCCGTCTCCTTGCCCTCGCACCACGTGCGCCCGCCGTCCCAGGACTCCGACCGCACGATGTAACCCTTGGTCTTGGGGTCGTAGCCGCCGCCCCGGCGACAGTAACACACGAGGTGCTCGGGGGATAGTTGGACCACGGCGGGCTGCAAGTTCCCCAATCGCGACGTGATGCGGTTGGTCTCGGTCCAGTCGGCGGTTTTTGAGTCACAACGCAGGAACAGCGATGTAGTATCCGGACCCACGAACTCACGGTCATGGCCGGTCTCATGGTAGATGGGTAGCAGGTAATCGCCGTTGTTCAACACGATGGGCTGACTACGGACCATCATGCCCTCTTCGTAGGCCAGCATGAATGAGTCCGACCATGTCTCGGCGTTGTCTTTGGATATCTTGGCCTTGATCCGCGAGTTCGACCACGTGTCGCCGTGCCGCACGACATAGAAGAGCCACACGAGGCCGTCGGGCGCCTGCCACACGACCGGATTGCCCTCGGACCGGAACGGTGTGTCCGCGATAACCTTGGGCGCAGTCCACTCTGACTTGCCCTTCGCGAGCTGTGCACCACTGACCATCGTATTCTCGCCGTACTCCCCGTCTCCACCGTAATATGCCAGGTACAAATCGCCGTTGGCCAACTCGGTAATCGACGCCGGGTGCTTGTATCGCCCCGGCACCTCGGGTCCAAAGACCCGCGTGATTTCGATGTCTCCGCCGTGCTCACCGTGCGCTGCCATACAGATCACCACGCACCAACAGATAATAACACCTCGCATCATGACTCATCCCTCTCTCACGGCTCACAAGCCGCTTTACGCGTCATCCTGAGCGGAGCGAAAAAGCTGGGGGAAAGCGAGATACTTCGCTTCGCTCAGTATGACAGCAGAACCGGCAAAAGGCTCTTGGGGCAGGCCCGAACCTTTTGCTATTTCTTCCTTTGCGCTTTTTGAATCCTGGCCCAGGTATCGCGTAACGTTACAGTGCGGTTGAATACCAGCTTCCCATCAGAAGAGTCGGGATCAACGCAGAAGTAGCCCTTTCTCTCGAATTGGTATCGGCTTCCGGGCGTTGCGTCGGCCAGACTGGGTTCGACGCGGCACGATGTCAGAGTCTCTGATGATTTCGGGTTGAAGCTATCTTTCCAATCAGCGCCTTCGTCGACATCGTTCGGGTTTTCTTTTGTGAATAGATGATCGTACAAGCGTACTTCGGCTTCCAGCGCGTGGGCGGCCGAGACCCAGTGCAAGGTTGCCTTGACCTTGCGCCCGTCGGGAGGCGAATCACCGCCGCGCGTCTCGGGGTCGTATGTGCAGCGCAGCTCGACCACCTCGCCGGTCTGCTCATCTTTGATCACGTTCACACACTTGATGAAGTACGCATAGCGCAGCCGCACCTCCCGGCCGGGGGCCAGCCGGTAGAACTTTTTCGGCGGGTCCTCAAGGAAATCCTCTTTTTCGATGTAGAGCACGTGTGAAAAAGGGACCTTCCGTGTGCCCATGGCGGGGTCCTCCGGATTATTCACGGCGTCCAACTCTTCCACCTGGTCTTCGGGATAATTCTCGATGACCACCCGCAGTGGTTCGAGCACGGCCATCACACGCGGTGCGCGCTTGTTGAGGTCTTCCCGAAGGCAGTGCTCGAGCAATTCGACTTCGGTGGTGCTGTCCGCTTTGGCCACTCCGATTCGTCGGCAGAAATCCCGGATCGACTCCGGTGTGTAGCCGCGTCTTCTCAGCCCTGATATAGTGGGCATTCGGGGGTCGTCCCATCCGGTGACATAGCCCTGCTCGACCAAGTCTATAAGCTTTCGCTTGCTCAACACGGTGTGGGTGAGGTTGAGGCGGGCGAACTCGATCTGTTGTGGATGATAGACGCCCAATTGGTCCAAATACCAGTCGTACAGCGGTCGGTGGACTTCGAACTCGAGTGTGCAAATCGAATGTGTGATCTTTTCGATCGAGTCCGACTGGCCGTGAGTAAAGTCGTACGTGGGGTAGATGCACCACTTGTCGCCGGTCCGATGGTGCCTGGCTTTGAGAATACGATACATGACGGGGTCGCGCATCAGCATGTTGTGTGATGCCATATCGATCTTGGCCCGAAGCACACTCGAGCCCTCCTCGAACTCACCTGCCCGCATGCGCTCGAACAGGTCCAGGTTCTCCTCGATGGAGCGATTGCGATAGGGACTGTCCTTTCCGGGCTCGGTCACGGCGCCGCGGTACTCCTTGAACTGCTCCGCATTCAAGTCGCACACATAGGCCTTGCCGGCCTTGATCAACTGCACGGCCCATTCATACAGTTGGTCAAAGTAGTCCGACGCGTAGTACAGATGCTCCCCCCCATCAAACCCCAGCCAGCGGACATCTTCCTCGATTGCGTTCACGTATTCGTCTTCCTCTGTGCACGGATTCGTATCATCAAACCGCAGGTGGCAGCCCCCCCCTTCGTTCTCAAGGCTGATGCCGAAATTGAGACAGATGCTCTTGGCGTGCCCAATGTGCAGATAGCCGTTGGGCTCCGGCGGGAATCGGGTTACGACTCTTCCACCCCATTTATTCGTCTTGAGGTCTTCGGCAACAATCGCGCGGACAAAATCGGGACCGGGAGCGGGACGGGCATTGCTCATATACGTGGTTCCTTTGTAAGCGTTCAGCTATCAGCGTTCAGCTATCAGCTATCAGCCGTCAGCTATCAGCCGTCAGCTTCAGCCGCTTTGGTCACGCAGGAGCGTGACCCTACCGAGGGTTCCCGGTTACATCTACCCCATTGGCCATTGGGCCGGCAAGCCTGTGGCCGACGGCTTACGAATTTTTCAACTTGTTTCACAAAGGTCAGAGAAGCATACACTTTTGGAGTTGCCAGTTGCTAGTTGCTCGCATGCCTGGGCGAAATCAATTGTGCCCCGCCCCAGAATTGGGTACACTATGTTAAGTTCAATGACTCGACAGGGGCATGGCCGTGGATTTCGGGGGAACGCGCATGGCGTCAATCGCACGGGATTATAGAGTTCTTATAGTGGAGGACGACCCGGAGCTGCTGCATGTGACGCAGGAGCATCTCTCCCGTGCGGGCTACGAAGTCCACACGGCCGCCAATGGCTGGGACGCCCTTAAGTGCCTGAAGGAAGGGGCCGCGGACCTCGTCATTTCCGAGTTGAACCTGGCAGATACAGATGGGTCCAGCTTGCGCGAGAAGTTCCTGCTCAACCCTGGCATGCGCGATATCCCTTTTCTGTACCTTGCGGAGGCGGGACTCTCCGAGCGGCAAATCCAGGGATTGCGCAGCGGCGTGGACGATTACATTGTGAAACCCTTTGACCCGGTCGCGTTTGTAGCGCGCGTGCAGACCGTCATCGAGCGCCGCCGCATCTACGAGGAGATGGTGCGGGTGGACCCGCTCACGCGCCTGCTCAATCGGTGGACCCTCGAAAAGCAGATCGGCGACGAACTCGAGCGCGTCCGTCGTTACAACCGGTTCGGCAGCATAGCCCTTCTCGATCTGGATGATTTCTCCCATGTCAATGCCGACCAGGGCCAGAGCATGGGCGACCTGATACTGACGTGTCTGGCCGGCATCATGATGACCCATATCCGCCATATCGACATTGCCGGACGCTACCGGGGCGCACAATTCATGCTATATTTTCCTGAAACCCCCGAATTGGGCGCCCATGTGGTGGTCGACCGCATCCACAGCCAGTTTCGCAAAGACGCCGACGCCGTGACCGGTCTCGACATCACCTTCAGCGCGGGTATCGTGGAAACGCCACGCGATAGCACGGACCTCTCGCTGTTGTTCAAGCGCGCCGAGGCTGCCACATACCTGGCCAAGGAGAAGGGCAAGGCCCGCATCGTGCTCTGGGCCAAGGAGTTGGGCGAGTCCGACGCCAATCACCAGACCCGCCCGTAGTACGGCGATTCCGCCTTCATGAGGTAGCTGTTCACCGGGTTTATTCTCATTTAACAAGGATGCTCAGGTACGGATTAGGATTACGGTTACTCGGAGGGCTGAAGGTGGTCGAAGAGGCTAAGGTCGCCGAATTGATGAATGATATCGGCGATAAGGTCTACGTACTTTCCCTCGACCAGGTCAAGAAAGAGGTTGTTCAGCGAGTCAAAGAACGCGATGAGCGCCTCGATTGGAGTAGTGAGTTGGTCTACCTCGGCGCCTAACCATTGGAGGTCGGACCCCGCGTCAAGTGCGATATAGACCCCTTCGAGGAAGTCGACCGCCGCCCGCTGCAAATCGAGCCCAGCAAGGCGTTCAGCGCCGAACTCCGCCCCGTCATACACTTGCCCGCCCATTCGGTAAACGCCCTCGTATATCTGCTTAGCAGGTTTGAGATTGCCGGCCGCTTCGTATTGCTCACCATACTTGAGCAATTCCTCGCCAAGGCCGAGAAATGATGCGTATTCCTCCGTTCCGGCCGTCACAGCGGTGAGTAAGTGGGCCGTGTCAAATTGCATGCCCGATTCGGCCAGTGCCTGCTCCCGGCATGCCGCGGCCATGGTCGCATACGCAGAGGCCGTTTCTTTCGCGGCGGCCTCATCAAGCGCCGACAACGCGTTTTCAAGGTCGCCGGCTGCCAGCAAGTCACGCGCGCGCATGTAATCAGGCAGGGCGTTGTCTGGGTCGAGCTCGCTCAACCGGGCCAATTCCGACGCCGCGGCATCGCGTTTCTCCGGCTGGGCACTGAGCGCCTTAGCCAGTGCCAGACGCATTTGCGGGTCCTTGGGACACTGCTCCACGGCCCCCTGGAGCAGTGGCTCGGCCTCCTCCGGCGGCAGTGCCTGGCAGGCTCCAGCAATGGCCTGCCACGACGCCTTGGGCGACAGGGCCAATTGGCGCGCGCGCTCCGGCGACAAGGCAGCCCACTGGCTCAGCCGGGCAAGCGCGGAGTCGTCCTCGACTACTTCACGGCGCGCCTCGAGCACGTCTCCAACGGTCAATGCAGCCAGCTCGGGCATGCCAAGGCGGTCTGTGGGCCTGGTTTCCAGCGGGAGGCCCTGCTTGGTCTTGGCCAGCAGCTTCTCGGCGCGTTCGAGCTGGGCGGCGTCGGGCCGGTCTCGATTCACCTCGGAGCCGGGCTCGCTGACTGTAGTAGGTGCGAGGAGGTCCTTTTGAGCGGGCCTATGGGCTTCCCGAACGCGCGGGGGCTCGGGTGGTCCAGCCAGGGGCCAATGCCCCCCCAACCACCAGGCCAGCACAAGCACCACAGCGGCCGCGGCCAGAGCTCCCGCCCACGTCCACGCCCAGGACAGTCTGGCACGCGGGCGCGGCGCAACCGGCATCACCTTCCGTTCCACTTCAGCCTGATCGAGCGCGCTCATGACCGCATCTACGATGTCAATCTCGGGGGTGTCCGCGACCATGGCATCACCAATGCGCTCGAGGTCGTTCACGAGCGTCTTGAGCCAGTGATACTCGTCGCGGCAGGTTTCGCAGTGCTCGAGATGCTTGAGCAGCCGGTCATGGTCCTCCCCGTGCAGCGTTCCATCGAGTAACGCCATCAGGTCGCTCTTATGTTCCTCGCAACTACGCACCACCAGTCTTCCCCATGCGATCGCGCAACTTTCTTAGAATCCGGTGTACCCGGGTTCGTATCGCTCCCTCGGTGCCACCCACGATGTTTGAAATCTCGCGGGCCGACATCCGCTCGAAAAACCGCAGCACGACGATTTCCCGTGCCTCTGCATCCAGCGAATCGAGCGCCCGCGCCAGTTGTTCCCTCCGTTCAGCCACCATCAACTGTACATCGGGACCGTCCTCGGCCGTAGGCGCCAGCACCCCACTCATATCCCGGGCCGTGCTGACGTAGGCCTCGAGCGATTCCATCTGGACCGCCTTCTTGCGTTTCAACTCGCTCAGACACAGATTCCGCGCGATACGCAATAGCCATGGTCGAAAATTCCGTGTGGCGTCGAATCGCTCGCGTGCCACGTAAACCCGCAAAAACGTCTCCTGCGCCATTTCCTTCGAGCGTTCCACCTCGCGCAGGTAGTGTAAACAGAACCGCAAGATGTCGTTTTCATAGCGGCGCACCAACTCCGCCAGGGCCGATGTGTCACCCTGGCACAACCGCATCATGAGCGTTTCATCTGTCTGTTCATCCTTGCCCACAAACGAACTATACCCGATATGGGTCAACGATCACGAAATGAGCGCATCGAGCCCGCCTATTAACCTTACAAATGGCCCCCCCAAACATTACAGGGCGACTCAGCTCTTATTTCCCTTGCCTGCACGCGGACCATGCGATGAGGGTGAGTTTACGCGGTCTGAGACAGGTTGGTCGCGCTTTCCAACTCGGCTCGTTGTCAGAACCCCGGCATGAGTGGTGGCTGGCTTAGATATAGGTCGGCGCGCACGGCGGCGATTTGGGCCTCGACCGCTACGGCAGCCTCGCGCACTTTTCGCAGAACTTCCCGCTGGAGGTCGCCCTGCGCGGGGTGGGTCGTCATTTTCGCGACACCGTCCGCCGCAGCCAAAAGCCTTGTGAGCGCCTCGCCTGAAACCGGCGCGCCGGCCATTTGGCGTCGCAGGTTGTTGAGTCGGGGTCGGAAATCCTGCTCGAGCCAGGTACGGAAGCCGTGGGACGGCGCCTGAACGTTCTGCGGGAGGTGGTTGAGGTACTCCGCGGTCAGCCGTAGCAGCGCATTCGAGAACTGGCGCAACTGTTCCGCGTCACGCACTTCGGCGCTTTCGGGCACCGGGTCGTGGGTCAGACCCTGCGACAAGTAGCGCACGACGCCATACGAAACGGCCATGCTGACCACGCAACCCAGCAGCAACGTGATGAAATAGCGTAGTTTAGAACCCAATCCCAAGTTCACAGTTTCATCCACTCAGTCGTTCCAGGGCGGAGGTTCCGCGACCGCTGAGCAGCCGTCGGAGGTTGGTGTCTTTTTCCTGCCAGGCGACGGCGCGTGTGTAATCTTGGTAGACCTCTTCGAGTCGTTTGAACTCGCGCGAGTGTAGCCTTCGCCGGCCGGTGGGCGTTGTTGAGTTTGAAGTGCCCAGATACGCATGGAGCATTTCGTGAAACACTATGTAGCGCACGAAATACCTCGGGACAAACTCCTGGTCCAGCAGCGGGTGAATCCGGATCAGGTTCTCTTCATCGTTATAGCTGCCGTAGCGAATGGAACGGCGGCGACGTCGATATCCGCCCGACATTGGGCCCCAGGTGATTTTCGCGGTCACGGTCCCGTTGAAATACTGCCGGTTCAGTTCGTCGGACAAGGCGGCCAAGTCGAAGAAAATGCCTCGGGCTTCCAACTGAAGTTTGCGTTTCCGCGGCGTCAGGATTTGGTCGTGGTTTTCACGGATGAACTGGTCAATGAGGGCCCCCATTTTCTTTGAGCGCGGATGGTTTATCCAGTGTGCCAGGGCTTTGATGACCTCGGGACCCGCTGAGAGGAACATGTGATGCAGACGCACCCGAACGAGGCTCTTGGCCTCGTCGTGCTTGAACGAGAGCATTCTCGAGTGGTTATTCGTAACGGTCAGCGCGACGCGAAGTCCGGTTCGCCGAATCAATTCCGACCGCAAGGCCTCGGCCGCGCGCTGTCGCGCGGCAGCACTTAGCTGTACCGGCTTGTTGGTATGATCCGACCCGCCCCCGTTTCTCGTCTTCCGCCAGGTCCTTCTTTCCTCCGGCCGGACAAAGTCGAACTCTAATTGCACCGAACCACCTCGAGAGCACGCTGGCGCGGGCCATCGCGCCCGGTCCGTTCCAGTACTCGGGCTCCTGTCAAACGGCACTATCGCCTTAGGGAGTTTATCAAAACGCCGTCCCCTATTCACCTCCGCCTCCCGCTCGACCCGTTCTTCCACACGGCTGCGTGAACCTGCTATACTTTGGCAGGGTTTTGAGGACTTTCATAAGATACGTTGCCTTTAATGAGAACTAACAAGGATGTCCAGGATATTCAGGATAATATGAACACATCCTGAGCATCCTTGTTGAAATGAGAATGAACCCGGCGACGGACAACAGGCAACCCAAGCAACAGGAGTAGTCGAATGCGCATATTGGTCACCGGTGGTGGTGGATACTTGGGGTGTTGTTTGGTGCCGCTGTTGCTGGATCGGGGGCACTTTGTGCGGCTCTTCGATCGATTTTGTTTCGGGGAAGGGCCCATCCAAGGCCTGATTAGATCGCCAAGGTGCGAGGTGGTCCGTGGAGATATTCGCCGGCTTCAGGAAAGCCCCGATCTGTTCGGGGGCATCGATGCCGTAGCTCATCTTGCAAGCCTCTCGAACGATCCCTCTTGCGACCTGGACCCGGAAATGGCGATGGACGTGAACCAGGAGGCCACGCGGGAACTGGCCAACCAGGCGGTGCAGCACGGCGTGCGGCGGTTCGTGTTGGCATCAACGTGTGCCGTTTACGGCCACGGCGTGTTCGAGGTCCTCGACGAACAAAGTCCCCCCAACCCGGTATCGACGTTCGGCATGAGCAAGCTGGGGGCGGAAAACGCGCTGCTGGCCATGAAAAGCGAGGCCTTCGAGCCTGTCGTGGCGCGGGCGCCAAGCATGTTCGGTTGGTCACCCCGGATGCGGTTCGATCTGGCCTGCAACCAGATGGTGGCAACGGCGCTGCGCCACAAGTATATCAACGTACTCGGCGGCGGCAACCAGTGGCGGCCGCTCGTGCACGTGCGCGACGCTGCCCGCGCCATGGTGCTCATGCTCGAGGCCCCGGCGGAAAAGGCGGCCGGTGAAGTTTTCAACGTGGGCGCGGATGTGCTCAACTCACGCATCCACGACTTGGCCGAGCGTGTGGCGCGGTTTTTCGAGGGTGTTGAGTTGAATATTGCCAAAGACGACGATGATCTGCGCAACTATCGGGTCAATTTCGCTAAAATCCGCCAGCAGCTCGGGTTCACGTGCGAATACTCCATTGACGAAGGCATCCAGGAGGTGCGCGATAAGGTCCAGGAGCTGGACCTCGACCCATTCGCCGAGGAGTACTTCAACATCAAGCGGATGAGGCAGTTGCTCGCCAAGCCTGTCGACGAAGGCGGTGAACCCGTGGCGGCCCGGTTCATTCCCCTGTCGAGACCGGCCCTCGACGTCGAGGAAGAAACCGCGGTCGTCGGGGCGCTGCGCGGCGGTTGGCTCACCTCGGGCCCTCACGTGCAATCCTTCGAGAAGGCTTTCGCGGAGACGGTGTCCGCGCCCCATGCAGTGGCGGTTAGTTCGTGCACGGCTGCGTTGCACTTGTGCCTGGTCCGCGTCGGTGTGGGGCCGGGCGACGAGGTGATCACCACGCCCCTGAACTGGGCGTCTGTGGGAAACACGATCCTGAACATGGGCGCGAAAATCGTGTTCGCCGATATCCGCCCGAATACCCTCAACATCGACCCTGCGGCCATCGAAGGAGCCGTCACCGAACGCACCAGAGCCATCCTACCTGTGCACATGGCTGGACATCCCTGCGACCTTGATGCAATCTACGCCATCGCCAGCCGACACGGCATCCCGGTGATCGAGGATGCGGCCCATGCACTGGGCGCGAAGTACAAGGGCAGGCCCATCGGCAATTATGGTGACTACACCTGCTTCAGCTTCTACGCCATCAAAAACATCACTACGATGGAGGGAGGGGCTATTACTGTGGAAAACATCGAGGACGCGGATCACCTGCGCATGCTCGCCGCGAACGGCATGGAGGCCACCGCCTGGCAACGTTACGACCGCAGCGCTGCCGCCTCGCCACCGGAGGTCGCGGCGCCGGGCTTCAAGTACGCCATGAGCAACGTGGGTGCGGCCATGGGTTTGGAGCAACTGAAGAAATTCCCCTCGTTCAAGGTGGCGCGACAGCGCCTGGCGAAGCTGTACCGGCGCGTACTGGGCGAGATCGAGGAAATCACGCTGCTGGACGTGCTCGAGGAGGTCGAGCATGCCTGGCACCTGTTCATTATTCGCCTGAACCTCGGTATGCTGAGTAAGACGCGCGACGAAATCGCCCACGCGCTTCGCCGGGAAAACGTAGGCACGGGATTTCATTTCTATGGGCTGCACTTGCACAAGTACTACCGGGAAGCCCTGGGCATGAAACCTGAGGACCTCCCGGCGGCCACGGCCGCCTCGTACGAGGTGCTGTCGCTGCCGCTCTATCCGCTCATGACCGACAAGAACGGCCACGAGGTCGTCGCCGCGCTGAAAAAGGTCCTGGCACACGCGAAATAGCGTCCGAGCCGGGCTTTCCAGGAACGGTTTCAGCCACAGAGGAGCGGTCGATGGAATCGAATACAAGAGGCAAAAGCTATCTGCCAAACTCGCGGGAGTGTTTCGTTTGCGGCGAGGAGAATCCCGCGGGCTTGCAAACGCGCTTTTACGTGGAGAACGGACTCGTCAAGACACCCCTTACCGCCGGCGCGCATCATTGCGGCTACGAGAACGTCGTTCATGGCGGCGTGTCGGCCGCCGTGCTCGATGAATGTATGGGCTGGGCCGCGGCACGGGCGATCAAACGCATGTGCTTCACCGCGGAGCTCACCGTGCGCTACCTAAGACCTATCCCAAGCGACCGCGCCCTGACCGTCTGCGCCGAGGTGGTGCAGGCCCATCGGCGATTGGTCTACGCCAGGGGGAAACTTGTTGATGAAGACGGCGAGGAGTATGCGCGCAGCACAGGGACTTTCGTGCCGTTGTCCGCGGAGGAATCATTAGCCGTCGACGACGCCATGCTCTACCGTGGCGGCGAGGAACGCGTTTTCGATGGGCTCCGTGAAAAACAGAAGCGGCAGAAAACCGACACAACATGATTCTTTCATGAAACCCGAAACAACCCCAACGGGTGGACAAGCCGGATTGGCCCTGGTAATACTGCGTTATTTCCGCCGCATACTCCTCATCGGTCTAAACCGGGGCCCACTGGCTGTCCGGCTTGAGGCGAGCGGTAGGGAAGTCCATGTCCTTCCGGAAGACGCGCTACAGGAGCTGGCGGCGTTTCCCACCGGCTATTTCGACGCGATTGTTCTGGGCGACTTGACCCATCTCGTGACGGACCCTGCGGGGGCTTTCTGCGGGGCGTTGCCTTGGCTTTCCGAACACGGCGCGATATACCTGGCCGCGCCGTGCCCGTTCGATGTGGACACCGTCCTGTCGGAGGCCGGGCTCGCGCGGTACTTTTTCTGGACCGCCGATGCGGAGGGCACGCTGACAATGCACTTGGGGCCCGCAATCAACTGGCCGAAGCAGGCGGCCGCCTGTGTGGTCATGGCTGTGCGCCGGGGATACGACCCGGTTGTGCACGCCCGCGCCCTGTTCAAGGCCGGCCAGCCCGACTTGAGCCTCGAACTGCTGGCCAACATCCCGGAGACATTCCTGGCCGACACCGAAACCAAGGCCCTGGCCGCGGCGGAACGTCAGCTCTGTTTCCTCGCCTGGGACCGCGCCACCGGCCCGGAAGGACGCCTCGCGCGGTTCTCGCAGGCGCAGCGGGAGTTCTACATAGCTACGACACTGTTGCCCCGCCTGCGCCAGCCCTACCTGGTCCATGCTGTGTTCTGGCAGACAATCGGCAATGATGACATGGCCGCACGCCTGCTGCGTTCGATTGATCATGCTGTTAACCGCCCGCAACTGGCGTCATATCACCCTGGAGCCATGCACCATCCCCCCGAAGAGACGGCACCCGTATGGACTCCGACACCGTCGCCGCCGCGCGTGCTGATCATCACACACGAGCAGTCCGACTATGGCCTGGATACGCTTTATGACGGCTTATGCACGGTACTCGGGTCGGACAAAGTTGTGGAATTCCCCTGGAAACCCACGCTCCACGGCCGGTCGCCAGAAAAGACGTATGGTTATCCCTGTTTGTTCAACCACCCCGGCGAACCGATGACACTCGAGGATGTGTGCAGGCAGCTCGAGGAGGGCTATTTCGATTTCGTGTTCGTCGTGGATACTTTGCGGACGCTGGGCCCGGCAATGCTCACACCGCTCATGGAGGCCTTAGGAGATACCCCCCTGTTCATCGTGGACACCTGGGACGAAAGCGGTGACTACTACGGGGTTATCCTTGAGCACATCGGACGTGGCGCGGCGCAGGGCTATTTCAAACGTGAGATGCTGACATGCGGCGGCTATGTCCCGAACACTTATCCCCTGCCCTTTGCTTACCCGGACAGCCTTATCCCGGACGGGATTGACGGCGCCCGTCGCGAGGCGGTGTTCTGGGCCGGCAAACGCCTGTGCGGCCTGCGCAGCTTGTACCTGGATCACCTCGAGACGGCGTTTGGCATGAGGTTCGAGAAGACTTACAACCAGAATGAGTACGTCCAGGCCCTTCACCGCGCACGCATTGGTCTGAACTTCTTCGGGCTGGGCTTCGATACGGTCCGCTACTGGGAATTGCCCGCCCACGGGTGCATGCTGTTCTCCGAACGCCCGCCTATCCGCATCCCGCACAACTTCCGCGACGGTGAATCTGGGGTGTTCTTCGACGACCTGGCCGACTTCGAGCGAAAGCTCCGCTACTACCTGGCCCACCCTGATGAAGTCCGGGTCATCGCTCGAGCCGGTCATGAACATCTCAAGCGCTACCATACGGCATCAGCCCGCGCGCGGCAACTCCTCGGCCGCATCCAGGGAATCTCGGGCCGACGTGGCTGAGAACGAAGAGCGAGGGCGCCCTTGCGGAAGATTGAAACAGATACTACCCCATCTGGGGGTATCTGTTAAGCTCTGGTTTCCTTCTTCGGCTCCTCATACGTCGGTATTCTGGGGACAGTATACTTAATTCAGTCGTTCTTAGTCTTTGGTCCTGGTTTTCGCTTCCTACTGAATTAAGTATACTGTCCCCAGAATATGAATATGGATCACAGCATCAAGGAAAAAGCCTCGGCCGTGAAGGAGCGCGCATCGGCGCTGATGTTTGACGCCTGCGGCGTGGCGGTCGCCACCGAGATCGATCCGGAAGACCGATTTGGTGACTGGCTCGCGCGTGGGTTCCACGCAGACATGGCGTGGATGGCCCGCACCAAGGCCGTGCGGCAGGATGTCCGGAAGAAACTGCCGGGCGCGCGGTCCGTGGTCGTAGTGGCGCGGAGCTACTATGCGCCACGGCTCGATGCGGCGCGGAGCACGGGCCGCGTTGCGCGGTACGCCTGGGGGCGTGACTATCACCGGGTCTTGCAGAAGCCGCTGCGCGAACTCGCAACGTTCATCGCCACGCTGGAGCCTGGCAGCCAATGCTATTGCTGTATCGATACTGGACCGGTGCTTGAACGGGCTTGGGCGGCGCGGGCCGGTGTAGGTTGGATCGGGAAGAACGGTCTCGTGATTCGACACGATATGGGCTCGTGGTTTTTCCTCGGCGTCATCGCCACCACCGTGGAGTTATCACCCGACATCCCCGCGGCGGACCGGTGCGGTACTTGCCGGCGATGTATCGAAGCCTGCCCGACGGGGGCGGTCGTGGCACAGCGGGTGGTGGACTCACGCAAGTGCATTTCCTACCACACGATCGAGAATCGGGGCAAGATTCCTGAGGAACTTCAAGCCCGCTTCGGCGATTGGGTATTCGGGTGCGACGTATGCCAAGAGGTGTGCCCCTGGAACCGCTTCGCTCAAGAAACTTCTGAGAAGGACTTCCATCCCCGCCCAGGCCAAACCGCCCTTGATCTGGCCGAGTTGCGCCAAATGGATGAGGCGACGTTCGCCGGACGCTTCGCGGGCACACCTATCCGCCGTGCGGGGCTTTCCGGGATGCACCGCAACGCTCGGATTGCGGCAGCGAATCTGGGCCGCGACTAAGGGTTCACCATCAAGGACATTGTGCCCTTAGTACACCTCAACGCAAACAGGGGCACGAATTCAGTCGCAGCTTGAAAGTACCTTAAGCTATTGCTATTACAGAGTTTACACCCTCAAACGAGTTTGAGGGCGCCACGCCATGATAGAGTTTTTCCGTGACACGTCGCAAGCTGCACGGACTCACTTGCCAATGCGGCTGGGCATCTCGGACAGTGCACTGGTGAGGATATCGACGATGAGTTGGTTCTGGGTTTTATTCTCGGCCTTGGCAGCCAAGCGGATGGCCTCGTAAAGGTCGGCGGGCACGCGGACGGTAAGCTTGGCGGTCTCATACAATGGGGCATTGCCGGATTTGAACGGGAGCATGGACCGGGTGAGGACTTCCTCGCCGAAGAGTTCGCCCTGGCTGGGGGGCATCCGCTCGAGCTCGGTGAAATCGTCCTTGGGGAAAATACCCTTGAGTATTTCGATGTTGGATTTCCCTTCGGCGATAAGCTCCTGAATCCGGCCCCTGCCCCCCATAATGCGGAGGTGCCGGGCGATCCCGGCCTGGGTCATCGCGTAACCGTTCTGATGAATGAATTCGACCGCCGAATCGCCCTCTAGTCCATAGCGCACGGCTTCGATGATGCGTTCCTGCTTGGCTCTTGTCTGTTTGATCTTGGTCATTTCCACTCTGAGAGCAGTTGTGAATGGCGCATTTATTTTAGTAAAATATTGACAGAAATGCAAGTAAAGTTTTAGAAATGCCAACGCGGCGTCGGGTGTTTGATAGGCGCACTGTCCATAGCGACCGCTGGGGCCACGACCTGCCACATCAGGTCCGAGGGGCTGCGTTATCATATCCCTAAGCCCTTGTGACACAGGCACTTGAGCGAGGACATGCGAATGAGGGAAGCCCGTGCAGTTCGGCGGAGAATTGACTTGTCGGGTTTCGTGGTGGTATGATTTGATGAAGTTTAAGGCATGTCCCATTTGCGGAGGTGGGAGGTATACAAGGGGATGAACCTCACAATCACGGGTCGCCGCATGGAGGTGACGGACGCACTTAAAGCATACATTGAGAACAGATTAGAGAAGGTTCGCGAGCACTTTGACAAGGTCATCGATGTTGACGTGGTCTTGAAGGTTGAGAAACACCGCCAGATCGCCGAAATCAACCTGCACGCTAACGGAGTGCGTATTCACGGCAAGGAAACGTCTTCGGACATGTACGTATCGGTGGACGCGGTGTTGCATAAGCTCGATAAGCAAGTCCGCAAATACAAAGACCGGATCAATCGGCATCAGCCGCGCCATGCCAAAGGAAGCCGTGACTACCACCACGATATCATTGAACTAGTCCACAATAGGGAAAAGGATGGGGTGACAGATTCCGTGCCGGCGCACGTGGTGGTGCAACACGAGAAACTGGCCATGCAGCCCATGACCGTTGAAGAAGCCACGATGCAATTGGACCTGGTCGACGAGACGTTTGTGGTGTTCTCGAACGCGGAGAGCCAACAGGTCAATGTAATTTACGCGCGGGACGATGGCACCTACGGTTTGATTGAGCCGCAACTCTAGACGAGCCGTCAGAACCCTCTGTGTCATCCTGGGCGAAGCGACGGGTCGCAGTTCCACCGAAAGCCGTTGGGGTGGCAAAAGGCACAATTCAACCGTCCCGAAGCAGGTTTCGGGCAGGAATTCCAGCTTCCCATCGGCCTGGCGGCAGGTCGCCAACCGGAGGGCGAAATGGACACCCAGAATCTCCCTGTCAACCGCAAGACCAGCATTTCGGTTGCGCGACTACTGGACCGGGTGGCGGGCGGCATCGAGTTGGAGGTGCTGGCGGGTTTCCAAGGTATCGGGCGGCCCGTGTTGATCTCGGACATCAACCGGCCTGGGCTGGCGCTCAGCGGCTATCTGGATTACTTCGCCAACGACCGTGTCCAGATTCTTGGGAACACGGAAATCCATTACATGGAGCAGCTTGAGGCCTCCACGTTGCAGTCCCGTCTCGAGGGGATGTTCTCCTTCGAGATTCCCGCGTTTGTGCTCTCGCGCCGCCTCGAGCCGCGCAATCTTTTTCTCAATATGTGCAACCGGCGCGGTATTCCGGTGTTGCGGTCGAGCTTGAGCACCGACGAGGTCATTTCCCAAATCATCCTGTTCCTTGCGCAGGAGTTCGCCCCGGAAACCACAGTGCATGGAACCGCGCTGGACTGTTATGGTGTAGGTGTGCTTTTGGTGGGCGTGCCCGGCGTCGGTAAAAGCGAAACGGCCCTCGAGCTGGTCGAGCGAGGGCACCGGTTGGTTGCGGACGACGTGGTGTTACTGCGGCGCGGGCGTGCTGATTCCCTGTTCGCCGAGACCAATCGTGTGGTCAAGCATCACATGGAAATCCGCGGCGTGGGCATCATCGACATTCGGAGCGTGTTTGGCGTAGGGCGGGTGCTAAACTCGATGCAAATCAGTTTGGTGGTCGAGCTGGAACAGTGGAAAGAGGACACCCAGTACGACCGCACCGGTCTAACCGAAGCGTACATGGACATCCTGGGTGTCCGCGTTCCCTATCTGGTGGTACCAGTAGCCCCTGGTCGCAACATTGCGATTATCGTCGAGGTGGCCGCAATGAACCATCGGTTGAAAGAGTTGGGCGAACATCCCGCGTTGCAGTTCAATGACCGATTGATGAACTTGATGACCGATAGCAGCAGTTGATACGCACCACGGCCTCGCCGGCCCGCCATGCGCCGGGCGGGGGCGCGCTGAGACCATGTAGTTTTATAGCATGTCTGCGGGAGAGTCCAATCTATGACGAAGAGTATCAACTTGATCTTCGGCTGCCATTCGCATCAGCCCGTGGGCAATTTCGAGCACATCTTCGAGTCGGCCTATGACCGCGCTTATTTGCCATTCATCGAGGTTCTGGAACGCTATCCAGCGGTGCGCGTGACTTACCACTTCACCGGTCCGCTGTTGGACTGGTTCGAGGCGAGGCGCCCGGAGTTTCTCGAGCGGCTGGCCGCGCTCGTTGCGAAAGGCCAGGTTGAAATCATGGGTGGCGGATATTATGAACCGCTCCTGTGCGCGGTTCCCGAGCGTGACAGCATCGCTCAGATTGGCCGGATGGCGGCGTTTTGCGAGAAGCATTTCGGCCAGGCGCCGCGCGGCATGTGGTTGGCCGAACGTGTCTGGGAACCCCACATGGCGCGGATTCTCGATCAGGGCGGTATCGAATACACCGCACTTGACGACACCCATTTTTTGTGCTCAGGCCTGGGGCCGGGGGAACTGTTCGGCTACTATGTGACAGAGGACGAGGGATGTTGTGTCAAGGTGTTTCCCATTCTCAAGCGCTTGCGCTATCTCATCCCTTTCCACCAAGTGTTCGAGTCCATCGATTATCTGAGGGAGAATGCCACTGAGGACGGCCTGCGCTGTGCGGTGATCCACGATGACGGTGAGAAATTCGGCGTGTGGCCTGGGACTCATGACAGCGTTTACAAGCAGGGCTGGCTCGAGGCGTTCTTCGAAGCCCTTACCGAGAATCAGGGGTGGCTCCATTCGGCCACTTACTCGCAATACCTTGAACAGGCGCCGGCCTTGGGCCGCACGTACCTCTCCTGCGCATCCTACGAAGAAATGATGACATGGGCATTGCCGACGCCGATGCAGCGGCGCATGGAGGCGCTCATCAAGGCAATCGAAGCCGACCCTGGACGTGCCGAGGAAAGGCTGTTTATACGGGGTGGGTTTTGGCGTAGTTTCCTGTCTAAATACGAGGAATCGAACAACATCCAAAAGAAGATGCTTCGTGTCAGCGGGAATCTCGAAGCACTCCGCGCCACGGAGGACCCTCGGCTGGACGAAGCCGAACGCCTGCTGCACCAAGGGCAGTGCAACTGCGCTTACTGGCACGGGGTCTTCGGCGGGCTCTATCTTAATCACCTGCGCACCGCGCTCTATGAGAAACTGGTTGCCGCCGAACGCGTCATGGACGGCATCAGTCACGAGAACGATGAGTGGGTGCATTGTGAAGTGCTGGATTTCGACGGCGACGGCAACGATGAAGCCATTTTGGAAAACGCGTGCCTTTCTCTGGGGTTTAGTCCGACGGACGGTGGAACTCTGTTCGAGTGGGACTACAAAGACAAGCCGTTTAACTTCGGGAACACGCTTACGCGGCGCGAGGAGCCCTACCATGAGGCACTGCGCACGGGGACGGTTCAGGTCGGCGAGGGGACCCAGGGCGACCAGAGCATCCATGACCTGGTGCGCGCGAAAGAGGCGGGTCTCGAGAAGTTCCTCGTCTATGACCCGTACCGGCGGGTGTCGTTGCGCGACCACTTCATCCCCGAGGACGTCACTGCGGAAGCGCTGTGGGCAGGGACCTACGAGGAATTGGGCGACTTCGCCACGGCCGCCTACGTCCTGAGCGCCGGCGAGGACTCGGTGACGCTGGCCCGAACGGGCACGGTTTGGTCGGCGGGCGAAAGCTATCCCGTGCGGGTGCGTAAGATCATTTCGCTCGCGCCGCGTGCATCAGGGTTTGAAATCCGTTATGATATATGTAATCAGGCGGAGCGGTCGCTTTCAGTCCTGTTTGGGACCGAGTTTGCCGTAAACTTGCTCAGCGGCTCCTCGTTCGACCGCTATTACTGGTCTGAGGACCGCGACCTGCACGGCGCCGAGCTCGGCGCCACGGGCTGCGATGAGGGATTGACCCATCTGGCCCTACGTGATGATTGGCAGCGCCTGGAGTGCGGATTTTTATTCGCGCAATCGGCGCGGGTGTACCGCTTTGCCATCGAGACGGTCAGCCAATCGGAAGCTGGGCAGGAGCGCGTTTATCAGGGTAGCATCGTGGTTCCCAGTTGGCAATTGACATGCGCGCCTGGGGAATCGGCAACGCGGACGATCTTTGCGAAGGTGTGCAGTCCATAGCGCCGCTGGGTGACCGTGGTGAATATAACGGGCAGGGATGAAACAACCACAGATGGACAACACTGAGGTCGTCGAAGAACTGACCATCGTCAATTCGCTCGGGATGCACGCCCGGCCGGCGGCAAAGCTGGTCCAGACGGTACTCCCGTTCGAAAGCAGTGTGTACATTTACTCGAACGGCCAGCAAATCAACGCCAAGAGCGTCATGGGGCTCTTGACACTCGCTGCGGCCCAAGGCACCCGGTTCTTGGTCGAGTGCAAAGGCCCGGACGCTCAGGCGGCAATGGATGCGGTCCGCGATCTGGTTGAGTCAGGCTTTGGGGAGGAGTAGATGGAGATAGTGCTTCGAGGAATCGGGGTATC
>CAYRLQ010000012.1:26592-27961 GCA_964425145.1 uncultured Nitrospiraceae bacterium | reverse complement strand
GACCAAGTGGCGCCGGTATATGTCGACGATCCCTACGGTCGAAAGGGCGTTCATTCGAGCACGAGCACGCAAAGACGAGCACGGATAAGGAGCGATGACGTGGCCGCGGCAAGGACGGCCGCCAGCACGAGTCCCGACACGCCTGCGGGCAGGTAGTGCAACACGAAGTACGGCAAGACCTGTTCCGCTTTCCGGGCGCCGGTCAGCATGGCATCCGTATCCGTATTGGGGAAATGCTGGAAAAACACGTACAGGCTCGTACCCAGGAATCGGAAGAACGTCCAGATAACGAGGCTCGCAACGCAGCAGATGACCATGGCTTTGCGGGCCTCGCGGGCGCTGGCCGATGCGCAGTAGCGTTGGACCACGTTCTGGTTGCAGGCGTATTCGGCCATGAAGTGGGTCAGGCCGACGAAAAGGACCATCAGCGCGGTTTTCTCACTCAGGGACACCCCCCAGGACGTGTTGCGAAGGGTCCCGTCGGGCATGAGTTCGGCGAACTGGAATTTCCCGTCGGCGGCGCCCATCGAGAGGACTTCGCTAAGGCCGCCAGGCAGCAAAGCGATGACCTTCATCATGCAGAGGACCCCACCGACCGAGAGGACCACAGTCTGGATAACGTCGGTCCATACGACCGCCTCGATGCCGCCGGCAACGGTATAAAAGGACACGAAGACACCGCTAACCACGATGCAGAGCCACAGCGGCATATCCGTCAATTCGTGCAGAACCAGCGAAAGCAGGTACAGAATCATGGCAATGCGGACCAATTGAGAAATCAGGAACGCAAAGGCCCCGTAAAGCCGCGTGGACGGCCCGAACCGGTTCTCCAAGTACTCGAACGCCGACGTCGTCTTCGTCCGCCGGTAGAAAGGCAGGAAAACGTACGCGCCCGCAAGCACGACCACGGGCAGAGAAGCGCCAACCAGGAACCGCAGCCAAGCGGTCTTGAACGAGTCGCCTGGAATTCCAAGGAACGACAAGGAACTGATGGAAGTGCCGACCAGGGAAAAGGCCAATGGCCCAGCCCGGGAAGCGCCGGTTGCCCAAGAAGTACTCCTCGGTGCTCTTGGTCCGTTTGGCGAAGTAGACGCCCATCCCCGTCATGGCGACGAAGTAGAGGGGCATCACTACGAGGTCCAGGGGATCCATGTGCCATCTCCGCGACCTGGGTGTGGTCGCCTACGGAACGTCCGGCCGCTGTGGACAAGACCCTATACGGTCTAGGACCCACTCGAATTCGCGTCGCTCGACGTCGCTCATCGGCGGGGCGCCGACAGGCGGGATCACCTGTGGGCAATCGAGCACGCCGCGGCGGTGAAGCATGCCTTTGAGCAGTTCGCTCGAGTAGTCCATGTAGAACACGAGG
>CAYRLQ010000012.1:0-26582 GCA_964425145.1 uncultured Nitrospiraceae bacterium | reverse complement strand
TAGGGCAGCACCTTCTGATAGTACAGGTCGGCCGCTTCCTGTTCGTTGCTCTCGAGATAGGCGCGGACCACCGCAGCGTGCAGATCGAGCGCCTCCGTTCCCGTCATGAACGCGGTAACCCCCAGCCGGAGCATGTGGATCATGTGCTTGCCCGCCGCGCCGCCGATGACGGGCAACTTGCCGTCGGACCCCTCGATGAGGGCCGCAGTCTTCGCCAGGAAATTCGTGCCTTCGGCTTTCACGTACCGGACGTGGTCTATCTTGTCAAACATTCGCAGCAACAGGTTGGCGGTCAGCACGGACGAACTGTGGCCCGCGTCTTGAATTGGGACAATCGGTCCGTTTGCGCGCCATTACGCGCGTTGGCGACACGCCGGCAAACGGCGGTGATCACTGTGTCCCCGCTTCTCCAGGACTCCAAATGGTCGCGGCAATGTAGCGTTCCTTCCCGGAAGCATCCTTGAAATAGTACACGGTAACGATCTTTCCATCGGGCCGCTCAACCGTTCGGGGGTATCCGATGTCCCAGGAGTCGCCGTCGCCGCGGAGGACGATCTCGTCGCCCCAGGTTTGGCCCTGGTCTCCCGAGATCATGGCGCGGATGCCGTAAGGGGGCGTGCGCCAGCCATAGGTCAGCGCGATCCGGCCGTCTTCGAGCATGATCATGCTTGCCGGGTTGCCGGCATTATTGATCCACGGCTTGTCGAGCATGTACCAATTCCGGCCCTCATCGGGCGAAAGGAAAGTCTCGAGCCACCAGCGCCGACGTCCGTCAAAGACCCCGCCGCGCCGAATCATGGTCAAGAACGACCCGCTGTCGAGCCGCACCGTCGACGGCATGATAGCGTAACCATATCCCTCGGGCGGCTGCTGGCCGATCCACCCCACAAGCTGCCACGTTTTCCCGCCGTCTTGTGTGCGTGCGCAGAACGGCCAGCCCTCATTTCCGCCGTCCTTCGGGGAAGTAAGGAAAGCGAACAGGTCGTGCTTGCCATTGACGATGTAGTCTGTCCGCGCAAGGACGCCCTTCCTTCCGAAGCTCGGGAACAAGTACGGCCCGTGCCACTTCTTGGCGCGGTCGGTGCTGTAGTAGAACTGTGCCGCGACACAGCGGAACCTTAAAGCGAAGTCAGGGTCTGTAAAATCTATGCCGCCGGGACACTCGATTGGCTCGCGCTCCTTGCCGTCGGCATCAAGGAACGAAGGCACTTCGATGGTCCACGTCTCGCCACCGTCGAGGCTGCGCGCCTGGCGTATTGTCCTGGGGTCCTTGATAGGATGGCCGCCGCGCTTCTCATCGTCGTGATACCCGAGCACAAACGCTACGACGATCTCATTTCCCCAGGACCACGCCCCGTTGTTCGCAGGCCACCCAGCGAACCGTCCCGGCTCTTTGTAGACAATGACATTCTTGACCACGGCCGGTGGTTCCTGGCCCCCAGCTTGCACACACACAAGCACTGCCGAAATCAAGATAATCGCTGACCATACTCTCATTGCGAACCTCCCTTACCCCTATGCATATTTGCGCCCCGCCAAATGATCCATTCCGTCTCCGTCTGCACGCCGCCCCAAGTAGGTTTCGCGCTATGATAACCGTCGTTGTGGATGCAGTCAACACTGGCGCTGCTGGTGCGGTCTGCCAGAGGGTGAGTAGCCTCAACGCGGACTTCCTCATAGTCGATGGCGGCGAGCCAGTCGAGGTCCTTGGGCCAGCCACCGTCGGGATTCTGGTAGCGGAGCAGGTTGTCGGCGATATCGACAATCTGGCAGGAGGCATAACGTGGGTCTTTGCGGTCACGGCCGTATTTGCGTTGCCAATGGCCGATGCTGTCCAGGAACGCGGAGATATCGATAGGGTCGTAGCGCGGCGTGTCGCTCCATCCGGGAAGCGACACGGCCGCGCGGTAGTTCGACTCGGTATACAAGGGATTCCGCACCGGCTTGTATAGCCGCCCGCTCTTAGGGTTGTCATCCTGGGTGTAGACCCACACCTCGTAGGGGTCCCAGACGACGATCTCGTCGCGGCAATCTCCCGTTAGGTCGAGCACGTTATAGCACATGTCCGGATGACCGTCCGCGGGGAACCGGACGGCGCACCGGCCCCAGCCATCGTAGAGTCCGCCCCGATCCGGATTGGCGGAAAGCACAAAGAACTCCGCCCCGTCGCCCCGCCAGTTGACCGGTAGGGATAGGCTGCCGTGGGGCCCCGGTTCGAAATCGTGGTAGAGATCACCGTCCGCGTCGAAGAAGTGGAAGATGCCCTGATTGCCCCAAAAATTAACCGTGACCAGTTCCAGTCCCGGCAGGTCGGGCCGGAAATTGGCGATGGCCGGATTCTGTACGTGGCCGAGGTATTCGTGCCGGAGGATGTTGCCCTCCAGGTCGATGACTAATAGTCCCTCGTCGCTCGCCGCACATATGACCTTCGGAGCTTCGCCTTCGCGCAGGGCTACGATGGCTACGCCGTCGTCATGGTCCTCGACTTGGTCGTCGAGACACCACAATACCTTGCCATCATCGTCGATGAGCGAATAACCGAGGGCGACTTCGTCCTTGCCGTCGTGGTCGATGTCGGCCGCGTAAGGGTAGTGGCCCGTCTTGCACTGTCCCTGCCACAGCAGTTCGAGCCGGCCGTTGTACGCCCAGTAGTTGGTGTAGCGGTCTTTGACGATGAGGTCCGCGGCCCGGCCAGTGCCTCGCAGGTCGCAGAAGAACAGGCTGTCGCCCAGCAGCCGTGGTGTCTTGTTGTACGGTTCGGGGGTATTTTCCGGCACCGGCGGCGTGGGGATTTTGCGCTTGGTCTCACCGGTTGCGCCGTCCGCCACCACAAGCTCCTGGTTCATACAGTAGACCACCTCGTTCCGTCCGTCGCCGTCCAGGTCGTGGACCTGAAATGCCACGTCGTTGGTGAGCCGGTACTTCCACACATCCGGTTCGCCGATCTGCCACAACACCTTCCCATCGAGCGTGACGGCCGTCAGGCAACTCAACTCACTGCAGCGGTCTTTCGGTCCGTGATGCACCATCTGCCCGAAAAGCATATCGATTTGCCCATCACCGTCCAGGTCGCCGAAGCGGACGTTTCGACCCACGCCATAATCCTTGATGAGAAACTTCTTCCAAAGCTTCATTTTCGGATTGGCAGCCTGCAATTGCGTCTCTTCCTGGGTGCGCTTGTCGATGGTGTCCTGTATGGAGCGTGCGGTGTCCGCATCGGTTGTTACACGGATAGGGCCATAGATGGTCAAGCCATCGGCAAGCAGCGCCACGCCGCCGGTGGGAAAAGTTCCGTCTTGCGCCTCGAGCGTGGGTCCATTCTCGATGGCTACGCTGATGCGTGGTCCCTCAACCGTGACGGTCATGTCGATCTCCTGGCCGGGAGTCACTGTCAGAGGCGCTTCCGCGAGCCGTTTTACGTTCAGTTTGCGGAAGGCTGTGCCGTGGTGGACGACGTTCAAGACAAAGGCGTCTTCCTCGATACCCGCGAAATAGAAACAGCGATCGTTGCGATACCGCACCGCAATGCCCGTCCATCCCAGGCGTTCTTCGGGGGTGAAACGGACGTCCACCGAGTAGTCCGTCCATGCACGATTCCCGGCGGACAGCATCATGTGGTAGTCCTTGGCTTTGTTGGAATACATCTGCGCGATACGGCTTTTCCCGTCTTGACGCACGACCCGCCAGCCCCGCTGTGACGCCGGGTTCGATTTGAAAGTCGACACGGTCCAGTATCCCGTGGGCGTGGCAATCGGCAGGTATTGATATTCCAACTCGGCGCCCACGACATCGAACATGAGCCCGGAGGGGTAAGAAGAAAAATCATCCTCCAGCAACACTGTTTCAGCTTGCGACTCGGCCGTTCCATGAGCGACATAGGTCGTCGACAGCAGTACAACCACGAATAGTCGCATATAAGATCTCATCTTCGTCTCTCCTTGACGGCTTGTTCAATGTCAGCGTGGGTCATTCAGGTCCGTTTTCGGCTCAGTTGGATGATGTCAAAGCATTCAGATACTTCTCGATATTGGTGTATCAATCGCTGTCGCCGGCACCGCTCCCCGGGAACGGCGGGGTCGAGGCCGTGGTCCTGCTCCCAGGTGTCCAGCATGCCGTTGCGATCCGAATTCAGAGGATCTGGTGCTCCTGAGTTTAGACCTGCCGCCGCCCCAGACGCGGACGCGGCCTATTCCCGTGCGAGGAAAACGACCCAATCTTCTCCGGCCTCGCGAGGGGGAGGACCCAAGGGGACATCACCGCCGCCCTCGACATGCGTCTGCGATCCCTCAAAACTGCCGGTGCGCGGATTGTACCAGCGTTGGGCGAATGTTCCGTGGGCCTCCGTCAGGTCGAACGTGCCGGTGCGCTCGGCAACAGGAAAGTACACCGCATACCGTTCGCCTTTCTTGGCGAAGACCTGGCCTGTGACGACGTTGTTCTCGCCAACATACTCCGAAGCCCCGCTGAGAAGGGCATCCGCAGGCTCCATCTCCCAGAAGGGGAGGTGCGTTTCCATGAATGTCCTCGCGTGGGCCATGTATTGCCAGAGGCGCTCATATTTGCGGAAATCCTCGGTGTCGAGCAGTTCGTCCAAGATGAACTCCATCTGCCCGCCGGAGAAGTAGATGGGCCAGATGTATTCCTTTCGGTGTCGGTCGATGTTGTCTTCGCGGGTCTTGTCGGGAAAGAACTCATCCATGCTGACAACGAGCGGGACTCCAGCCTCGCGTGATTTAGCGCGCCAAGTCTCTACAACCCCAATCTCGTTCACCTGGAAAGAAGTTACCTGAAACCGGGGATCGCCGAGGAACGGCGCCCAGGCCTTATCCACGCGGCCTGCATGGTGCACGGTAATCGGGTGATCGTAAGGGTCCACGTCTCGCAGATACTGGGCGCATTCCTTCACAAGCTGGGGGTCGAGTTTGAGGCCCAGGTTGTATTCTTCGCAGAGGTTCCATTGCAGGGCGGGGTAGTGGCCGAAACGCGCGATAAGTTCCCGGTAATACAGTTTTCGCTCCACGCCCAGTTGCCCGTCGTCCAGTTCCCGTTTGTTGGGTTCTTCCGCCTCGTTCAACACGAAATGCAGCATGATCCCGTTGCGCTGGGCGTGTTCGAACACGATTCTCCACTGGTGCAGCTTGGCAAGGTCGAAGTGTAGGTTGTCGTTTTCCGGGCTGCCTTCGCCCGCTACCGGCCCGAGGTAGGGGTAGACGTTCTTCCCATCGCCTCCGATGTTCATGGGGAGGAAATAGATGCTATTGACGTGCACCGAAGCCAGGTAGTTCAGCGCTCCGATGATGCCCTTCCCTTTCCCGTTGTCCCAGTCCGGATCGCCCTCCCGCCAGTCGCCCACATGGCTTGCGTAAGCGTGCCCCGCCCGCGGGGTATTGGCGAAGCCATGGTAAGCCAGGAAATCCTCGGGACTGTCCGTGCCGCCCTTCAGCCAGTAAGGACCCTCGCGAAACTTCAAGTAGTGACCGCCCACGTACTCGAGCCGGCCCCACCGGTAAAACCCGGGCGCCCCCCGGTCCTGCGGCGCCACTTGAAAACGCCCCTCGGCTCCATCGAACGCGGTAGGTTTACCATGGGCAGTATCCAGGCTTACGGCGACGTTCTCACCTTCCCGGAACGATGCCCGAAACTTCCATTCCCCGGTCTCATCGGGCGCGAATAGGACACGCCATACGTCGCCGGAAAGGCCGCCCGCCCCGTTGCCGGCGAAGAACCCGGGCACGTCATACTCGGCCCCGGAAGGGGCGGAGAAGCGGACCTGCATGCCATAATCCAGGAAGGGGTTCGGGTCTGCGCAGGATGCGTCGCATGTAGGGCCGCGAAAGTCGATCGTAACCGGACGCCACTTCTTGAGTTCACCGCTGATACGCACGAATTCGGGTTTGTATCCGCAGGCTTGTGCAAAGAGCTTGAGGACCTGATTCATCTTCGAGTCTTGTTTGCCGCCGATGACCTCGCCCCAGTCTCCTTCGGCGCAGACCAGCGCGGCGTTCAGGCTGGGTATGAAGGCGGTGGAATTGCCGCGGGCGCCCAGCGACATGACCGTATCTTTCGGCGCGTCTGGCCAGGTCAAAGCATCGGGGTGAAGCCGGCCCGTGTCGTTGAACCACCAGTTGAACCCGTAGATGCCCGGGCCTGCGTCGCTGAAATGGTCGGAACCGCCGCCGTAGGAGCCGATGCCCAGATAGTCGTCATCTATACCGTTGTGTTCAGTGGAGGGGAGGTCCTTGGGCGTTTGCGGACGCATGTACTCGTCGAAATAGTGCTTCGGCAGTACCTGACGCCCGTTCCAGTCTCCTTTCTGGCGCCAGAACCACACAACACGGGCGAAATCCCGCACCGACGCCTTTAGGCGGTGCTTGCCGCTAAACTTGAGGCCGTCCTGGAACCCCAGCGCGCCCAGGCGGTGCGGGGCCGCAGCCACCTCGTTGCCGTGGGCATGGAAGACCTTGTCGAACAGCGTCTTCTGGTAGAGTTGGATCGCGAAATCGTTGTAAGCCCAGGCTTCGCCCGCACCTTCCGGACGCGCATACCCACTGCTCATGGACCCCAGGTGCCGGAATGTGATGCCCCGGTGCCTGGGTTGCAGGTCCCAGCCGAAGTCGGCGATGGGTTGGTCCACGCCTTTCACCAGCCCTTCCTCGATGGCGAAGAAAAGCAGTGTGCTGAGCACAGGTTTTGCCGAAGAGAACCAGTCGCCAATCTCGGCTTGGTCGCCCCATTCCTTGACCACCACCCCATCCTTGATAACGCATCCGCGACCGCCCAAGGCTTGAGCCAACCTATCCAAGGCGGCAGCGTCCATGTTGCGCCCGGCGGGTTCGCGCCGGGTCCATGACGTCTCCGGGAAGACAGTCTCATCGGCTACGGCCCGTTCCAGGGAAAGTAAGCATCCCAAACCAGCCACCACCATCCCGGCAAGCCTTGAAAACGTCCTCATGGTTCCTTCAATTCCTCTCTGTCGGTTTGCCTTATCCCAAGCCGGCGCGCTCATTATGCACACCAGCGTTTGGCGACAGCAAGAGAAGCGGGTGCTTTCACCAGAATTCGGGTGCCGCTGCCCTGTACGCCTCGGCCAGCGCGCAAGCGTCCAACAGCCACCGCGTTCGAGTATAATACCAATGCCTTGGAATTCCCCGCGAGGCTGTGATTGGGTGTCCGTTCGTCCGGATGGGGACACCATTCGAATGGTGTCCCCAAACGCGGCGAGGGCTTCACACGGAAACGCGCAAGGGAGACGGTAATGACTACGAAGACATGTTGCGTTGCACTGAGGATTTGTGTAGCGATTGTATGCCTCAGTTGCATGGGCGGTCCCTGGAGGACTTTCGCCGAAGAGCTGAAAACGGCTTCGAAGCCGCGCGTGATCGCAACGACCGACGGTGAAATCGATGACCGTTGTTCTATGGTGCGGTTTCTTCTCTACGCAAATGAATGGGACATTCGGGGGCTCATACACTCGAGTTCGAAATACCACTGGAAAGGCGATGGCATCACTCCCGGCAAAGACTGGCAAGGGGTGACCTGGCTGGATGCGCAGCTTGACGCCTATGCCCAGGTCTATCCCAATCTGAGGCTTCACGACCCAGGTTATCCTTCACCCGAAAATTTGCGGTCGCAGGTATTTGTAGGCAATATCGACCTGGAAGGCGACATGCGAAACGCGACGCCGGGGTCCAACCGGATCGTTGAAGTACTTCTCGACCCCGACGAGTCCCCAGTATGGTTGCAGGCATGGGGAGGGCCAAACACGATCGCGCGAGCACTGAAAACCATCGAAGAAGAGCATCCCGAACGCATCGCGGAAGTATCCCGGAAAGCCCGGATTTACTTGATCACCGAGCAGGACGTCACTTTCAGGGACTATATCCGCCCCGAATGGCCTGACATCCAGGTGCTGCTCTGCAGAGGTGCAACCTTCGGGGCTATCGCATACAACTGGCGGTCAATTCAGTCGCCGGATGTTCGTGCGTACTTTGAGCGTGAATGGATGACGGCGAACATTCTTCAGGACCATGGGCCACTCTGCGGTTTGTATGAAGCGAAAAACGGGGCATTTCGGTCGGAGGGGGACTCACCGGGCTTCCTTCACCTGATCGACGTCGGATTGCGCAGTGCCGAGAACCCGGCATTCGGCGGTTGGGGTGGCCGATTCGCTGACAAGGGGTTGCAACCCCTTGGCCCCGGCGTGTGGAGGTCGGTGGACAAGGATAGGGTCACGCCCCACACGATACTGCGTTGGGCCGTGGACTTTCAGAACGACTGGGCCGCTCGGGCAGACTGGTGCGTCAAGAACGTCGCGGAAGCGAACCATCCTCCCCTGGCGAAAGTGGCGGGTTCCCTCAACCAGAGCGTCCGCGCGGGACAAGTCGTTACTCTGGCTGCGGAGCCCATCGCAGACGCCGATGGAGACCTGGTCACCTACCGCTGGTGGCAATATCAGGAAGCAGGCACCGCCTCGACCGTCGCCATCGCCAATCCAACGTCCAGACCCGGAGCCAGCTTCATCGTGCCACCAGAACCGGGCAAGACCATTCACATCCTCTTGGAGGTCACTGACAACGGCACGCCCTCCTTGAAACGATGGCAGCGGCTTGTGTTCACCATAGAGCATTGACGATGGCTCTCGCTACAAGTGACGGGCAGGGCCCAGTGTGCTTTCTCCCGCCGCAAATGAAATTCTACCGTGCGAGGGTGAAAACTCTCGGGCACTTCCCGCTCATAAACGGCCCTTCGGACAAGGCATGCTGGCAAAATTGCTGTTGAGCGCACTGGGAAAACGCATTAGAATCGATGAAGATCAGCCCGTGATGGTCGCGGCGGGGTCTATATGGGAAAGGTCGGCAGGAAGTCGCATCGAATCGGGCAGAGGCCCAGGGAGCAGACATTATGTACCAACGAATCAATGCCATGGGTATCGCGGGCGCAATAATTGGGATGTTCCTATCGCTCCCCGGCGCGGCCCAAGTCATTCTTGTGCGGGATGGCAAAGCCCGTGCGGTGGTGGTGAAGGCCGACGAGCCTACCGAGACGGCCCGCTACGCCGTGGAGGAACTGGTGCGGCACGTGGAGCAGGCGACCGGCGTCGCGTTGGAGGTCGTGCCGGAATCCGAGGCGCCCGCGGACATGCACACCCGCATCTACATCGGCGAAACGGAGACGGCCCGGCGCAATGGGATCGACCCGGAACGTCTGCCGCGCGAGGCGTACGCGATGCGTTCGGTGGGGAACGACCTGTTCATCGTCGGACGGGAGGACGATGGAGACCCGCTTCATCAGGATAATCCGAACGTCGGGACCCTCTTCGGCGTGTATGAGTTCCTCGAGCGTGTCCTCGGCGTGCGGTGGCTGTGGCCGGGCGAGTTGGGCACGTATGTGCCCAAGACAGACACGGTGGAGGTTTGGTCCGTCAATGAGACGAGCGCACCGGCGCTCACGTTTCGGTCATTGGTCTGGTCGCGCATACGCGGCATCGTCGAGGGAGCGCGGACGCTTAGCGAAGAAGATGCCCGGCTCGGGTTCAGTCAAGAGGTGGCGCACAGTTACGGCGAGGCCTTGCGGGTTCTGTTGCGCCGACACCGGATGGGCGGCATGGATGCCAAACCGCCTACCGGACACGCCTTCAGTGGCTGGTGGCAACGCTACGGACAAGAACACCCCGAGTGGTTTGCTCTGCGTCGCGATGGACTACGCGGACACCCGGACAGGGACTACGCGCATGTTCCCATGTGCGTTTCCAATGAGGAATTGCAGGATTTCATCGTCGAGCAGTGGGACGGGGAGAGTGTGCTGCTGCTGGGGCCGGTCGATCGGCCGGGGCGGTGCACGTGCGCGGATTGCCGGGCCTGGGACGGACCCCAGCCCAAGACACCGCCCTGGTTCGCCAAGCGGGTGTACGAAACGGACCACAGGGCGCAAGAGCTCTTTTCGGGCGCGACGTCGGACCGTTACGGCTACTTCTGGAAGACCATTCAGCAGAAGGCCGCGAAGCGGAACCCGCATGTCCTCGTATCGGCGTCGTTCATCTATGAAAACGAGTTCCCGGCGCCGGTTACGGACATCCAACTCAATAAGAGCATTTACGCGGAATTCGTGCAGTGGCAGGACCCGCATCTGAGATGGTTTCCAATGCCCGATGAAGCGTTCAATTGGATCAAGGAGCAGTGGTTGGGCTGGAGAGACACGGGCATCCGGATGGGCTACAGACCCAATTACCTGCACGACGGCTATGTGATGCCCCATTTCGATACGCGGCAATCGGGCGAATTCTTCAAGTTTGCCTACGACCATGGGATGGAAGGCGCCCGGTTCGACTCGCTCACTGGGCAATGGGCCGCGCAGGGCCTCAGGCTTTACATGCATCTGCGTCTCATGAGCAAGCCCGAGATGGAAGTCGAGGCTATACGCAACGAATACTTCTCGGCATTTGGGCCCGCAGCTGCGACAATGGAGCGTTACTTCGACTATTGGGAAGATTACGCGCGGGAAAACACGATGCGGTTCATCGAACTGTACTGGGACGTAGGCTGGCGATACAGCAGTTACGTGCGCAGAGCCCATGTCGCGTTTCCTCCGGAGTGCTTCGAGCCGGCGGAAGAGATGCTCGAGCAAGCCCGGACGGAAACGCGCAATCATCCCTTGCCCGAGTTTGCGGAGCGCGTGAGATTCATCCAGACCGGCCTCGAACACGCCCAGTTGGCAACGAATCTCACGGCAGTGTATGACGGAGACAAAACGCTCCCCGAAGACCGAGTAGACGAAGCCAAACAGGCCTTACAGGAACTGGTGAAGTTCCGTAAGGACCATGAGCACACGTATTTCTCGGATCTTCTGCACGTCACGAGCTTCTGGGAGCGCCCTCGCATGGATGTGGATGCCCTCATGGGCATGCTGTCCGAGGAGTAGGGCCAGGGTAACTCGACCAAACCGCCGTTGAAGGCGCCCCGCTGAGCGCTCCGCCAGAGTCTTGTTCGAAACCGCGCACCGGGCGTTCGTGGTTGCCTCAGCGGGAGTGTTGTCCCGTGTCTCGGCATACATCAGGCGTTCCGGGCACCGGTCGCCCGATTCGCCATCAGATTCTGCCGACCCAAGCTCATCTGGGCTGACGGAGGCTATGGGGGGATTGCCGATACTTCGCGGTGCTTCTGTATCTTTCCACCGTGAGACGTCCAGAAACACTCCATGACAAGGGCAAAGCTTCGGATTCTGTCGGACTTACCGTGGCCTTAGATTCCTATCGGCTTTCTGTCAACAATTCGGAAACCAAATAAATTCAGCGTGTTAGACAGCTACTGTTTCTTGTCGATGTCGCACATACGGCCGGGCCGTTACGTGTAATGCGGAATTTGCTGATTGTGGGTGTTGATGCTCGTGCGAGGCGGGGTCTGGCGCTTGGAAACGTGATGGCTGGGCGGGCCATCTTTCTTTGCCATCTTGGTCGGTCTGGTCGAACAGGAACCCTTCACGACCGGATGAAAGCCAGCTGGTCTTTCGAGCGCTTTTGCAGGTTCTTGATAGGTGCGAGCAGGACCGCTGCTGTTCTGAACGCGGTGGGCTTTGCAGGATGGCTGCCAAGAGGGTGAGTGCCTTTGCCCGGCCGCTGAAGTGTTGAGGCCACGATCTGGGGAGAAGAGGACCGCACGGAGCCGGCCCCGACAGAGGCAAGCGGCATCCTGCTGTTGGGACACAGGAACGCGGTTATCCCCGGTCCAGCCGCGGGCTGTTTGTCGAAGCCCTTCACAATCCTGTGCTTGTGCCGAGGAAGCCGCGTGTGCTAGAGTAATTTGCAGTGGCCGCGTTTCGCCATCGCCTCGACGAGCAAGTGTGCGAATGGCCAGGTCCGGTTCCCGGAGCATAGGAAAGAGGAGAATCGATGATGTGCAAGAACAAGACGGGCATCGCCTTGCTGGCGCTGTTGCTGGCAGTGGGGCTGGCGCAAGGAGAGGACAAGCCCCAAGCCACGGACGGATTTGTGCCGATGTTCGACGGGAAGACCCTTGCCGGCTGGAAGACCACGGGCAACTGGGTGGTAGAGGAAGGGGGTGTGATCGCCCTTCATCCGCGGCGGGGAGAGGAAGGCTGGCAGCGCTACGACGCGTATCTGACTACGGCACGCAAGTACAGGGACTTCGTTCTTGACCTGGAATTCAAGATCGGCAACGGCGGCAACTCCGGCGTGTTCCTGCGGGTAGGCAACCCGAAGAGCCAGGTGGACACGGGCTTCGAGGTGCAGATTCTGGATACGCACGGCAAGAAGAAGCCGGGTAACCACGACTGCGGCGGCGTGATCGGGACGGCGGCCCCGTCGAAGAATATGGCGAAGCCCGCAGGCGAATGGAACCGCTATGTCATCACCTGCGAGGGGCATCGGCTCAAGGTGAAGTTGAACGGCGAGCCGATCATCGACCTGGAGCTTGACAAGTCAGCCGTGAAGGACAGGCCGGCAGAAGGCTACATCGGCTTTCAAGATGAGGCGAAGCGGGTATGGTATCGAAACGTACGCATCAAGGAGTTGTGCGCGGCTGCAGAGGCCTCCGCCGAAGGCTGGGTGAAGCTCTTTGACGGCGAAACGTTGAACGGTTGGGTGCAGAAGAACGGGACCGCGGCCTACCGCGTGGAAGACGGGACCATAGTTGGGAAGACAACACCGGGAAGTCCCAACTCCTTTCTATGCACGGAAAAAGAGTATGGGGATTTCGAACTGAGATTCGAGGTCAAGCTGCTCAACAACGAACTAAATTCGGGGGTCCAAATCCGCTCGAAGGCGAAGCCGGCAAGACGCAGCGGAACCTTCGGACGGGTCAATGGGCCACAAGTCGAAATCGAGGCTAGCGGTGAGAACGGCGCCGAATCCGGTTATATCTATGGCGAGGCATGTGGCGGTTGGATGACTCCGGAGGATGAGTTGACACCCCACAAGGCTTTCAGAGATGGCGCTTGGAACGACTACCGCATTGTGGCGCAGGGCGCCCGGCTTCAGACCTGGATCAATGGCGAGGCGATAGAAGACCTGACGGACGAGGAGAAGTTCAAGACGCATCCCAAGGGGTTCATCGGCCTTCAAGTCCACGGTGTGGGCGACAGAGGTCCCTATGAAGTCGCCTGGCGCGACATCAGAATCAAAGTGCGCGACAAGGAATAAAGGAGAGGCCGCCCGGGAACTCCCGCCCGCCATTGTGAAGAGAAGGTGTCCGAAGTGGTTGGAAGGCGCGCTGGCTGCGTCCCGTGAAAGGGCACACAACGATGCCGCAGACGTGTGTTCGCGGGCTCGTGCACTTGACCCGCTGCCGCCAGTAACAAAGGCGGAGGATGCACAATACCCGCACGGAAGCAACCACTTCCACGAAGGCTTCAGTGACCCGCGCTTCGACCCGCAATTCCCCCTGTATTATGGCCGGTTGGATGACATGGTGCTCGTGTTTATGATGGGGCGCGAACGCAGTAGCCAGTTTATCCCGTACATGTCGCCTACAGGCGGAGGCTATAGCCAGGAGTGCGAGCGCACCAATCCGGCGTGGGATCATCGCTTCCTTCTCAAGGGCCTTCAGCCTGGCGAGCGGGTGACTATCCGGCAGCGGGTCTGCTACATGCGCTACACGAGCGACGCGGACATTCTGCAGGAGTATGAGAAGTGGCTGGAAGAGAGGCGCGACTAGGCAAACGTCGCCAGTACAGGGATGTGATCGCTCAATGCAAAGGACTGTCGGTCGTCCGGGTTGGTTCGGAAGGCTCCTTCAAATAGCACGCGGCATTCGAGCAAGCGCTGTGCCAGGGGACCATGGATCCATATGTAGTCAATGCGCGAGCGCGGCTTTGCGCTGGGCACGGTAAAGGCTTGCCCGATGCCCTTGGCGGCATATGCGTCTAGCAAGCCTGCTTCCATCCATCGCTTGTATTCAGGATCGCTCGGCTTGTGGTTCAAGTCTCCCTGGAACAGGAAGGAGCGGTCAGACTGCAAATCCTGCTTCATCACGGCGAGTATTTCTACGACTTCTCTCTCGCGAATCACCTCGTCGTTGGGGTGCAGGTGGGCGCTATAGAAGGCCAGTTCTTCTGTGTTGGTCTGCAGCACGGCGCGGCCCCAGTGGCGAGTGAACAAGTCTTCTTGACTCCGGCCTTGAGCGAGTGGGCAGTTCTCGGACTCTATGATTGGCAAGCGCGTCATTATTGCGCCTGGGAATCCGCCTGGCCAGTCGTCGTTGCCCTCCCATCCGCCTGGGAAGAAGACGAATTTCATGCCCATCTGCTCAGCAATGCGCGCTACTGTGTCTTTGGGCGGCGCCTCCTGGAAGCTCACAATATCGGGCTGGTACAAGCCAAGTTCCAGGGCAAGTCGCGTGGCCATTTGGTTTCGAGCGCGGGCGAGCCGTTCCTTGTTTGTCTTCCGCTTGGGATACCCGTGGCACGCCAAAACGTTGAACGTGATGGTTCGCAAGCCAGGTCTTGTCCCTTTTATGGCTTGGGCGCTGGTCGGTTTGGGCCGGGCAAGTGTTGCTGCGGCGATCGCGCTGCTCGCCGCAATAAACTCTCGACGGTTCATTGTTCTCTTTCCAAGTTTGAGGGCTTCCCTTTCTGGCCTGCCTGTCTCTCCTGTACAGCGGTCTTCCGCTCTGGTAAAGGCTATACTGAGACCTGGGCGCGAGTCAATTCCGACCGTTCTTGAATCAGGATGTTTAGGCTATTCCTCTACCCGCTCGAAGACCAGAAACCCATCGCTGCCGGTACCGGGAGGCCAGGCGATCAGGAGGTGCTGACCGCGGAATTGGAGCGGGGTGCGCCCGCGATCGGGGTGGTCCGGCGCTTTGTCGTACCAGTCCAACCAGGTGTATTGGTTCATGAGCGACCACCGATGTGCTTTGACCTCCTGGCCCGAGGGCAAGGTGCCAACCACGTTACGGTACGCATCAAAGGACAGGCGCGTCAACGGTAGCTCTCCTCGGCGCGTCTGTGTTTCTTCGAGATCGTTCGAGAAGTGGGTCGCTTGCCAAGCGCCGATCAGGCGGCCGGTTTGTCTATAGTACGCGTTCGGCCCGAAGCGTTTGCGGGCATGACTGCCCAGGGGTTCGTCCTGCATGGAAACATTCGCCGACGTGATCGCGAGCAGAATGACCGGAACGGCGCAGCATGCCGCGACGTAGCCCATGCCCGCGCCCCACTTCGGGTCGGAGGGTGCTACGTCCGCCGTGCTGGGGACAGTGGCATGCTGTGCGCTAGGGCTGAAGCTCACCAGCAAGACGGTTGCCACCGCGGCCGGCACCCAGAGCAGGAGATGACCGAACAAGTGCGCCGGCGTCGGCAATCCGTCGAACAGTTGGCCGGCCATGGTCACCCACAGCAGGAGCAGTGCAATAGCCGCCCCCTTCCCGAATGCGGATTGCGGGACCAGCCCACGATCACCGCGGAGATAGCGGTAGAGCCCGTACAGGAAGGCGCCTGTTATCAGGGCGCCCACCAGGATGATCCACCACATCATATTCAGCCCCAAGAAGGCGGGCGCGTCGGCATCCGCAGCCGCGCGCAGCAGCCGCGCAACATGGCGGCGGAAATTGATCCAGGTAAGCGCTACCAGCATGACAAACACCCCGAACACGTCGAGGGGCGGCCGGGGCCCGTCTTCCTCCGGCGGGATCAGCCCGCCCCGAATGAGGCGGTAGGCGCCGAGTGCGATGGCCAGCCCCATGAAGAAGCCAAAACTATCCTCCGCAAACCGCCAGCCCGCCAGTTCCGGCCATGCCTCGAATGGTCCCCACTTGGCCATGGCCGGATGCCGGAGGAATACGGCGATCGCGAACGCCAGACCGCCGCCCACAATGCCGTAACGGCACAGCAGTAAGGCGGCGCGGTTGTTCCGCCGCCGCAGGTAGATGATGAGGGTCACGAGCACCCCGAGCATGCCGCCCCAGCTTTCGCTGCGGTGCCACGGGGCGAGTCGCAGTCCGAACCCCTGGGTGAGCACGCCGTAGCCGACCCACCAGGCCAGCGCCGCAAAGAAAAAGAGGGCGGCGGCGGGCCTGTCCTTCGGACGCCATACCCAGTAGAGGCCGCTGACGACGAGGGTGAGCGAGGCGGACAGCCAGTCGCCGTCGTGGAAATACCGGACCGTAAGCGTTTCGTTCTTCTCGGCGAGTTCAGGCATGAAAAGGAAGAATAGGTGGACCGTAAGAAACACTGTGCAGACAACGGCGAATACCCGCGCCAATCGCTCCAACTCGGATCGCGGCTCCGTGAATGCCAGTCCCAGTACCGCACCGCCGCAGCCCGCCCACAGCGCAGCCAGGAAGAACAGCATCGTGTAGCCGAACAAGACGTCGGGGAACGAATCGGAGGCCACGTAGAACGTCTGTTCCATGTAGCTGAGCGAGCCGCCCCAGGCCCAGCCTGCGGCGGCGAACAGGCCGGCCACGGCAGTGCGCCGATGCCAGTCGGGTCGTCCCGAGGCCAGACACAGCGCCAGGCCGAGCAGGGCTCCGGGCACCATGGCCCCGGCTTCGTGGCCCACCGTCCCGCGATAGCCCCAACCGTAAGCCATGATTACGGCCGCCAAAGCGCAGAATCTCAGTGCCTGTACAGTCGCATTACGGTCTTGCCCTACCATCAGGATAATCCTCGTTCTAGCTGCAATTATCCGGGTCGTGTGGCCGGAGAAGCAATCTCATCAATTACTGCAGTCCAAATGCGCCGTACAGCATAATCTGAGAAGGGTACAGATAAACCAAGATCGCAGTAGTGATCCGGCATGAATGACGCACGTCTAGTCGGACCACCACGTATAGGCCGGAAGGATCACTTCATCGCCCGGGCCGATCTCAAGTGCCGCGACAGCACAGTCGAGCGCCGCCGTGCCCGACGTCACACCAAGGGCGTACTCTGCTCCCATGTATCTCGTATAGGCTTCCTCGAATCGCTCCACTTTGTCCGGGTGACTGGGTCCCCCGAATCGAAAAGGCGAATCCGATTCGAGGACGTCAAGGAGCGCCTCTTCCTCTTCTTCACCGTAGTATTGGGAAGCAAAATAGCCTGGTGAGATGGGCTCGTCGATTGCCGCGGCTGCCGTTTGAGCAGAACCGTCGCCTGGAACGGAAACTAGCCCGAACATTGCTCCCGTGGCACCCGTCATCCCCGCCGCCAAGATCTCGCGCCGCGACAGCGGCAGCTGGCGTTCAAGGGCATTCTGATTGTGCCTGCTCATCATGCACCTCCATCATACAATTCTCTTTGCACCTCGGCGTCTTCCTTCGACGACTAGACGCGGGATTATAATTCGCGTCTACTACGGTCGCCTGACCCAAGATAACCTTTTCCACCTCGGCGTGCAACTGCTCCGGGAATCAACACACAACGGGCACTTTGGCTGCACCTGCTACTCAGTGCTGCCGCCGCGCGTCGTTCATCCGTATGAGCCCCGAAATCTGCCACGAGCTTGCACTTCACCTGGCCTTACGAAGAACAATCCCCCGCGTCAAGAGTTAAGCTTACTCCTTTATCTGCATTGTGTTGCGGAGTTGTCCCGACGCAGAGTCCACTGCACATACGGGATGTCTCTTGTCCATAACTCAAGTCCGGGTGATTCGATCGAGTGAAGTCGGGCGTGCAACTCATTGAGCGGCTGATCCCATTCTTACTCGGAAGACACCCCACCAGCAGGAATTTGAGAACGCGCGGAAAAGTCAGGCAGAATCATCATGGCACGGGTGACGGATTTGTGCGCCCGGGATTCGCGGCATCCTCAGGACGCCTCAAGACGACGGGACGCTGGACTTCTAGGCAGACTATCTGGTGCCGATAGCGCGGAGGTCCGGCTGGCACCAGCGTCCTGGTAATAAGCGTCGTAGATCTATCTTAGGGGAGGAACGGATGAAGACGCCGGATGAAAGAGTAGACTTTCGCGGAGGGGCAGTTGCGAGCGCGGTACCCTTGCTGGTGTTCGTCGGTGTAACAGTGGCGTTGGTCTTCGCGGGTGCACCGGAAGTCGAAGGCATGATTGTGGGCGCGATGCTGGGCATTTCAGTGGGGATGGTTTTCGCGCGCAGGGTTGACGCATACGGGGAGCGCGTGTTTTCACTGATGGTCAATCGCACGGCGGCGGTGGCCATCGTGTGCTGGCTGTGGGCGGGGGCATTCTCGGGTATTCTGGCCGATGCGCATCTGGTCGAAGGCATCGTGTGGATAGGGTGGAAACTTGGTCTGGCGGGTCGGGCTTTCACGGTCGCGGTTTTCATCTGCGCGAGCCTCTTTGCGGTGTCGTTGGGTACGGGCCTGGGCACCGTGCTGGGATTCACTGCCGTGATGTATCCGGCTGGCGTGGTCCTGGGTGCAAACCCTGCCGCCGTGATGGGCGCCATCATCAGTGGGGCCGCTTTTGGAGACAACCTCGCGCCCGTCTCTGACACAACCATTGTTTCCGCGGCCACCCAAGAAACGGACGTAGGCGGCGTGGTGCGGTCACGCCTGAAATACGTGCTTGTTGCGGCAGGCATATCGGCCGTGCTCTTCTACGTGTTGGGCGGGGGCAAGCCATCCATGAATCCTGAGGAGGCGGACCGGCTCCTGGCGGAAACGGCCGATCCCACGGGCCTTCCCATGCTCATCCCGGCTGTGGTGGTTTTCGTAGTGGCGATCTCGGGCGGCCACTTCCTCTTCGCACTCACCGTAGGGATTGTGTCCGCGGCGGTCTTGGGCCCCATGCTCGGGGTGTTCCCCTGGCACAACCTATTCCACGTCACGGAGGACGGCAGCATAACTGGCAGCGTCGTCCAGGGCGCGATGGGGCTCGTACCGACCGCGGTGCTCACGTTGCTGTTGGTCACGGCTATTGGGCTGATGAAGGAGGGTGGATTCCTTGACGCCCTTATGGACTGGCTCGATCGTACCTGCACGAAAACCCTTCGCGGAGCCGAAGGTACGGTCATCGCATTGACGTCGGTCGCCAACCTGTGCGTTTCGGTGAACACGGTCGCGATGATCACCGTGGGGCCGCTGGCCAATACGCTGCGCAAACGGCACGGCATTCACCCGTACCGTGTGGCGAACTTGCTGGACACGGTTTCCTGCTCATTTCCCTACATGCTGCCACACGCGGCCGTTGTCACCGCTGCGGCCGCGATCCAGCAGCAGGTAGCCGAACGTTACGACTTTGTGCCTGTGGTCCCGTGGATGCAGGAAGCCCCCTACATCTTCTACGGCCTGACGCTATTCCCCATCATGGTCTTGGCCGTCGTCACGGGCTATGGCAAGAGAACCGGCTGAGCGCGCCGGCGTCTACATGGGCCGTGGAGGACCTCTACGGGCGAAAACGCACCTGATTCATGCCGGCCGTTGGAGGAAGGTCACTCGGGGCGCCCACAAGGTTCAACGGTATGTAGTCGCCCTTCTCCCACAAAGGCATTAGGTCGGCATAATGCGGACTGTTCGGAGCGCCGCTCTGTCCGCCCGGATACACGCCGACGCTTGCATCCGTCGCACCGAAATCCACGATCATGCGCCATGAAGCACCCCCGGTGACACTGCCGACGCCGCCTCCCGGGTTTGGTGTGAAGGGCGTACCGGGCACCGGGCCCCCGGTCCGAGAGAGATGCGGCAATCGGGTCGACGACCGTATCTTCAGAACGTTGGTGTTACCCCAAGCGTACGCCTCGAGGTCGTCGCCGAAGTCCGCCTTGAGTGAGGAAACCGCAGTGGCAAGGGACTTCACAATGATGTCGTCGCGCCTTTCGCGTTCCGGGGTGGTCCTGTCGTCAAACCAAATCGAATCGGGGTGTTCGCGCGTGATAAACTCGAGTACTTCGAGGATGGGCTCCCGTCGGTTGATCCCTGTAAAGCCCCAGGAGCCACCCCTATTTTCCAGTCCCCAATGGTCCCATTCGTCATCCCACACGGCCTGGCGGTAGTGGTCAAGCCAACGCAGCCAAATGACGGGCTGCACAGCGTCCACGTCGGCAACGAAGTCCCATTCCGCAAGGGAATCGACTACGCGCTCGGTAAACGCGTCATTCATGCCGGCGGTCTTCACGATGTCCACCCACACGGGCACAAAACGTTCCGCGGCTTTGTCGTAGTGGTCGTAATGGATCGCTTTCATCTTCTCGACGGTTAGGTCCCTTGCGGAGTGGAGCATTTCGTTTATGCGACGCTTGCGGTAGCTCGGGTCCCACATCCATCCGAGGTAGTGGGGATAGCCGACCGGCGTGGGGCGCCCGTTGGCCGACGCGACGAAACCCTCAGCCGGGTTGACGGTGAGCGGCATCTCGGCGACGGGGATCATTTCTGTCCAATCGTGGTCGCCTGATGCGCCGTCCAGCGGCACGCGGCCTTGTCCCTTGGTGCGAACGGGGAACCGCCCGCAACAGCACAGGGCAATGTTGCCGTGGACATCGGCGTATGCGAGATTGAGGCCCGGGGCGGTGATACAGGCGACGCCGGCCAGCCATTGCTCCAAGTCGGCGGCGCGATTCATCATCCAGATGCCTTCGAGTTCGCGGGTAGCCCCCAGTCCTGTCCACTGCATGGTGATTGTCCTGTGCTCGCGGTTGATCACGGGACCGTGAATCGTCGAATCGATGTGCAGTGTCCGCGGCACCCCGCCTCGCACAGTTATGTTCTCCGTGACCCGCGTCATTCGCTTCCATTCACCTTGGTGCAAGTACCGAAGGGGGTCGTCGGTGTCGACGGTTTCCACGAAGTAGTCCACGGCGTCGGCCTGTAGGTTCGTGATGCCCCATCCCAGGAAGTCGTTATGGCCGATAATGGTTATGGGGCAACCCGGAAAACCGACGCCCGCAATGCTTTGGCCCGCCACCGAGATGTGCCATGCGTACCAAATCGACGGCAATTGGAATCCTAAGTGGGGATCGCTGCAGAGCATGGGTTTCCCCGAAACCGTCTTGCGTCCCGAAACGGCCCAGTTGTTGCTCCCAAAGTTGACCGGCTTGCCCAACCAGCAGGTCCGCGGGAATTGCGCCGACGCGGCCCTGAACGCTCTCCAGCAATCGTCTGGTGGCGACAGATTCGCGATGTCCAGTTGGTTTCGGTCCACTTGCACGGTTACGGTAGGGGCCTCGTAAGGGCGCTCGAGCGGCCAGAGCTGTTGCATGGTCGTTGGTCCCAGTTTCTCCACAACCGTGCCGAACCACAGGTCGTCGTCGTTGCCCGACTGGTCCCAGGCCATGTACTTGAGGAATACCATGCTGTCTACGGGCGTCCAGGGCGCCGGTTCATAGGCCAGTGGCTGAGGGAACTCGAGGCGGTTCTCAGCGCGCAGCTCATCCATTCTGGCGTTGACGCCGGCCGCATACGCGTCCAATTCTCGCCGCAACGTATCCGGAAGCTGTTCTTTGTCCCAGAGCTCCTGACACCCCCTACGAATTCCGAGACGGCGCACCAAAATATCTTCTTCCAGCGCCCCCTTCCCCTGAATCTCTGCCAGGAAACCTGACGCGCGCCGCCGGAACAGGTCCATCTGCCACAACCGATCCGTGGCGTGAATGTATCCCAGAGCCCGATATGCGTCGGACCAGGACGCCGCGAAAATGTGGGGGACCCCGTAGCCATCATGGTGCGCCTCAACCTTGCCGCCCAACCCTTCGAGTTCGATTTCATTGACTTCCTGTGCAAATGCCCCGCCAACCAGGCAAGAGCTCAAGAGCGCCACACGTATCGCATTGCGCATGCTCAAGTTCCTTTCTTTCCAGATTCCCCATATCGACACAACTCCAGAGGTCGGCTCGCGACAACCGCAGGAAGGACCACATTCATCATAGACTCAGCCGCATCGATGCGCAACTTTCACTTCTCCGCTTCGCCATCCCCCGAGGCACGCTTGGAGTACAAGGATACGAGTTCTAACCTTGAGCCTGACAGCTTTTGCGTATGAAGAAGAGACGAGCCTTTGACGCAACCCCAGTCCTTGAATCTGGAACTGCGATCAGGGGGAATCCCAGTCAGCGAATATTCATTCTTCACCGCCGCCGCCAAGATCGGGCAGGCAACCATTTCTTCATCCAGCATCGAATGCGGTGAGAAGAAGTAAGGGGCTGCGCGTCGTTCAGCTATCCTTTGACGGCGCCGGCGGTGAGGCCGGCGAGGAATTCCTTCTGGAGAAGGAAGAAGAGGATGGTGACGGGCAGGATGCTGACGAGGGCGCCGGCCATAAGCGGGCCGTACTCTTGGGAGTAGATGCCGATCATCTCGTTGAGGGCGATGGGGAGGGTGAAGCGATCGCGGGTGTTGAGGACGATCTGTGGCCAGAGGAAACTGTTCCAGGCGCCTATGAAGGAGATGAGGGTGAAGGCGCCGACCATTGGGCGGGGCTCGGGGAGTGCCGATGGCACGTGCAGCTGTCATTGGTACGCTGTCTTACTCTCAAGTCGGGCGCCCTCGTTAGCGCCTTTCTGATGAGTTTAGCTCACAGATGGCTACTGTTCGTGCCAGAGTCTAGGTCTAGGCGGTCCATCGTACGGTTTGGCGCCGAGCTGAAGGCCGCGTTTCTCCACGGTCAGCAAGTTCGGGTCGGTGGTGGTCGGGGCTTTGATGAATCCGTAGTAGCGGCCCATCCAGTAGGCATCCAGGTAGCTAGAAGGATCGAGGATGGCATGATCGCCACCGCCGTCCAACTCCAGCGGATCGCGGTCCCAGCGACGAACGCCTTGCTCGCGTGGTCCTAGGGCTCTCGTGTCGGTCACGTAATTGGTGTAGCCCTTGGGCGCCTGCAGGTCGTGGCGGTGCGAGTTGGTGAAGCGGTAGTTGATGCATTCCAGCGGGTAGTCGCGCAAGTGCTGGACGGCCTCCTCGTTCTGGCAGGCGTTTCCGGTCAATACGCCATAGATGTAGTTGAACCACGTCTGATTCTCGAAGCGCTTGGCTTCCCAGCCCCGCTGTAGGCTCCGCATGTACATCGCGCGCAGGCGGGGGTCCGTCTCATAGTTCAGCAATGGGAAATAGCCGAGGAAGGCCAGGCGATCGTCGAAATGGGTGTAGTACGGAAACACGATCTTGGTCCGCAGGGTGTTTTCGGGGTAGCCCCATTCGAGAAGTTGCTCCTTGGCTTTCCGGTACTTCTCGGTGTCCCCGACGATGTGTTGCGCAGTGGCGATAATGTTGAGGGCCTGGGCGGAATTCAAGCCGCGTTCATCCGTATGGAGTGGGCTGTAGATGAATTCCGGATCCCAGCGGGCCCACACGGTCGGTTTCCCGTCCAAATCGCGCAGCACCCACCCGTTGTCGATGATGTGGTCCGTCATCCGCTGGACGTGTTCTCTTACGAGCGCCTCTTCCTCGCCCTGCGCCACGAGATCGTAGAAAATCGACATCGTGTAGTACTGCGACGCAATCTCGTCACTGGACGTATCCCCTTTCCACTTCCAGAGGCCGTCCTCCGTCAAGTTCCATTCGGAAGGCCTGCCGGCGGAGCCGGTGGCAGCCAGATTGGCCTCTTCACCCGCCGCGTAGATCGCACGGGCCGGAAAGCCGTCAATGGGGGTGATTTCCTCGCTCCACTTTACGGACTTGAATACATCGACGGCTTCCGCACGCACCGCGGGGTCTCCCGTGACGGCATATTCGAAGCACAAGGCATCCAGGTAGTGGCAGACCCAGCCCACGTCGTTATCGCTGAGAAAGCGGATGTACCTTCCATCGTCCGCGCGGTTTAGGGTGCTGATGAAGCCCAGCCGCCTCATGCCCCACTCGTCGATCCAACGCTTGTACCAGGCAGCTTTCTTCTGCAAGGTGTACGGCTCGTAGGAAACGATTCCCAGCCCGCCGTCGGTGGCGATATAGGCGACGTTGCGGCCGCAGGCGATGGCGTTGACCTTCTCGTGGGGAATCCAACGATCGCAGCCGAAGTAGTGGAAATCGCCGTTCACCACCCGGGTGGCCCCGCGCATGGTGCCCACCCAGTAATCGCGGTCGAAGCCCTCCGCTACACACGTAGTGTCTTCGTAACACAGGCCGTCGGCGCCCGTCATGGTGTTCCAAGACATCCCGCGCAGCACAGCCAAGCCCTTGTCTGTCGGCACCAATAGCCGGCTGCCCAGTACTAACATATCCCGGGTAACTGAAGCCCGAGGCAAGTGCCCCCAGTCCTGGACGTTCTCGTAATCGAACTGGCCGTCGTGCAGGAAGCCGAGCCGGTCGGCGTGGCGCACATAGACCGTCTCGCTATAGGAGGCGATGCCGAGAATGGGCCGTTGCGCCTGGTTCCCGTCGATCGGCTCGAGGCCTTCATCTCCCAGGCGGTACACGCCCTGTTCCGACGCCATCACCACGTCGCCAACATGGAGGCAAACATCCACGTAGGGGCCCGAGGCGACTTTCGTCCAGGTACCGTCCGCGCAGCGCCACAGCCCTTTCGGACCCGTCGCCCACAGAACGCCGTCCAGCACCCGCAGGCGCCGAATCTCCGACCGCGGCCCGCCGGCGTCGACCAGTCGACCTTCCTCGACGCGGTGTACGCCGCTGCGGTCACCGACGTAAGCCATATCATCGAGCACCGCTACGGCCAGCAGAGGCTGCTTGGTCTCAATCCGGCTGCTGACTTCCTGCAGATACACCGCGTCGACAATCGGCTTCCATTGCGGATTCTCTGGAATGGGAAGCCCGGCAAAGGCGGTAGCGGAAAGTCCTGTAAGAACAACAATGAGCACGGAAAGTGAGCATGCTTGAAACATTGAAATGGCTCCTTTTAATTCGTTTGTCTGCACCGTTGAAACACCACAAGTAGACTGTTGTTACCCGAGATTCTCCATATGGACCTGCCTGCAACCTCCGCAGAATGCTTTCCGGTGATTCTAGTCGCCTTCGCCGATCACATCAACACCGTATAAGCCGCGCCCCGCGGCACTCGCCGATTGTGCCGTCATGGACCACGGTCTTGCCGTATGTGCAGCGGATATAAGGCCCAACAGCCTTCGGAAGTGGTTGCTTGGCAAGGTGTTGGCGAAACTTTTGACAAACTCATCCTCACTTCTTAAGGCCCAGGGAAGTCCAAGCTGAAGGCGCGTTTTGAATTGTCCTGGGCCGTTTTCAGACTCACCGGAAGGTCATCTTGTCTCGCTGTAGGGGGACATGCCCGTGTTGGACTACGGCTTTTCGGGAGCGGGCGTTCCGGTCAGCGAGCCGACGCTTCGTTAGGCTTGTCTATCTGGGCCGACGATTGGAGCCGCCAGTTCGCGTTGAGTGACAATGGCGAATTCTCGGTCTCGACAGCCTGCGCTGGAGTTGTCGCCAGGAAAGCGACGGTTGCACAACAAAGGACTGGCAGGGTTCACATAGGACTTCTCCTTCCATCAGCGATAATTCGGCCCTTCTACATAGGCGAAGCGACAGTAGCGCCTTATACTACATAGGGAATTGCAGTAAAACCAACCTCCCTGGTGCTCAAGCAGACAACATGTCCAAGCCAACTGCACGGCTGCTCGATGTTCTTCTACTTCTCGATGACCAACTCGTCGCGCACCGTGCCTTCGATGTCGTATGCCCGGTAGACGAGCCGGTTGCCCTGAATCTCGACCTTCTGGTAGACGGCGATACCATTGAAGCGCTCGGCGACGTAGTCGGCGTCAGGCATAGGGTACTTTCGGCCTGATTGGGCGATCGATATGGTATAGATCGTGCCTTCGGCAGGCGACGCGACCGGTTGAAGCGCCCTCATGGGTTTTGTTCGGAGGTAGTAGTGGACGTGACCGTGGAAAACCATGTCCACGTGATGTTTGTCAAAGACTTGGCTCCAACTCCGGCGGATTGCCTCGTAATCCTCCTCGACGCTGTAGAGCGGAAAATGGAAAAACGCGAACGTCCACACCGCGTCCGTGGCGGCAAGTTGTTCTTCCATCCATCTGGCCTGGATGTCGTGCGACGTCCCCACGTCCAGCACCATGAGTAGGGCGTTGCCGTAGCGGAAACTGAATGTGCGTTCGGGTTTAATGACCTTTGGCCCGTTCTCGGGAAAGGCGAACAGGGCCAGGGGCAGCCACGCGCCCAAACCGTCTTGATCGTCGTGATTGCCGAGGGCAAAGGCCACAGGTTTTCGATCAAAAACACCGGTCCCGTACTCGAGAATATGGTCCCACTCGTTCCGGAACAGGCCCGTGCTTACCACGTCGCCCGAGATGAAGGACAACGCCGTTTCGGGGTGTTGCTTGAATGCCGCGTGGAGCAGTCTGCCCCATTCAGCGGTATAGTGGGTGTCCGCAAAACACACAAACGAGAACGGCGCGTCGTCATCGGGCGCGGTGGTGAATTCGGCCTCGTCGCTCCACTGGTCCGCTTCCGGACTTCCCACTGAATAGATGTAGGTCGTGGCGGGTTCGAGATCCCGCAGAACGGCCGTGAAGTGACGGACACACCGGTCGTTCATCAGCAAGCGGTCTTCGATGACCTCACATTCCGCCGCCACCGTCACGTAGTCCTGCTTCCCTTTCTCCCGGTATCGCACCGTCCCGGTTTCCACTTCCGTGTTCGTGCGCCATTGCACGGTCTGGGTCGATCTCGGGTCCTCGCTCCACGTCAGGGTGACCTGGTCGGGTTTTGGAGATTCAGGATTTTTGACGGGTGCATAAACTACGACGCTACATTCT
>CAYRLQ010000011.1:0-29071 GCA_964425145.1 uncultured Nitrospiraceae bacterium | reverse complement strand
TACCAGCGAGTCCTGGACTAGAATCACAATGAATGCCAACGAAAGCGTCACGGCCGTGTTCGAGAAAAGACCTGCCGAAGAGCCCGGCTGCTTCGGCGCCACCCTTACACCGACGGCACGTGGGTTCCCGGGCGCGGCTGGAGATTTCCTCCTGTGGGTGTCCGTGACCGCTGCGTTCGCCCGTGCGGGCCGGCGGTCCGCACGTCGGCACGGAAAAATAGCACCGTCTCCCCGCAGCCGGCGCTGTGCCGCTTGATGGCCGCCAGTTGACGTGCTAAGGTTTCTCCCACGGAGAAGACGGGGGGGCAGTCCTGTCTCGCTTGGTACAGTCCCCGTTTTCTTCGGAGAACGGGGAAATCGCGTACAAGTGGCACAGGAATTGTTCATCGGCGTCGATGTGGGCACGGGCGGTGTACGGGCATTGGCCGTGAGCGCGACGGGCCAGGTGGTGGCGCAGAGTTCGGCGGCCTTGGATGCCGCCCTGCTTGCACCGTGGGAGGACGCCCATGAGCAGCCGCCGCGTGCGTGGTGGGAGGCCGTGTGCACCGCATGCCGGAAACTTGGCGCGGCACTGGCCGGCATGGGCATTTCTTCGCAGGCCGTCGCGGCGCTGGCGGTGGATGGCACCTCCGGCACGCTGGTGGCTGTCGACACGGCCGGCGGCCCGGTTCGCCCGGCCATGATGTACAACGATCCGCGGGCGCGCGCGGAGGCCACCGCGATCAATGACGCCGCGCAAGCATTTTGCCAAAAACTGGGCTATAGGTTCACGGCATCGTACGCGCTGGCTAAGATCGCCTGGCTGAAGAATCACGAACCCGAGTCCTTCGACCGCGCCGCGCGGTTTATCCACCAGGCGGACTACATTGTGGGCCGCCTGACCGGCGACTTTGGCGTGTCGGACTACAGCAACGCCTTGAAGACCGGCTACGACCTTATTGAAGAGCAGTGGCCGGACTGGATCGATGCCCACCTGGGCGTAACCGACCGACTGCCATGCGTGGTCCCGCCGGGTACGCCTGTGGGGCAGATCACCGCTGCGGCCGCAGATCAGACCGGTCTGCCCGAGGGCGCACCGGTGGTGGCCGGCGCCACCGACGGCACCGCAGCGTGCTTGGCATCCGGCGTGAAGAAGCCCGGTGATTACAACACCACCGTGGGCACAACACTTACATTCAAGGGCGTCAGTGATCAAATCTGTTCGCACCCCGAGGGGCTGATCTATTCGCACAAACTGCCCGGCAGCCGCTGGCTGCCCGGCGCAGCGTCCAACACCGGTGCGGAATGGATCCCCGCGCTGTTCCCAGACCGGGATGTTCGCGCGTTAGATGCCGCCGCGAGCAATCTACTGCCCTCGCCCTGCCTGGCCTATCCGCTGGTGCGCAAAGGCGAGCGTTTCCCATTCCTGGCGCCCGAGGCGGACGGCTTCTGTATTCCGGAGCCCGGGGCCGAGGTGGAACTGTTCGCGGCCTATCTGCAGGGAGTGGCCTTTGTCGAGCGCATGGCCTATGATGTGCTCGACGCGCTCGCGGCCACGAGTACGAGCACGAGCACGAGCAAGGGCCACGTGTTTAGCACGGGCGGGGGCAGTCGGAGCGACGTGTGGATGCAATGCCGGGCGGATGCGACCTGCCGCGTCGTGCACCGGCCCGCCTGCCCGGAATCGGCCTTTGGCAGCGCCATACTCGCCGCCGCGGGGGCGCACTACGGAGACCTCTGGCAGGCTATCGAAGCCATGGTGCACATTGAGAATACGTTTCGGCCGGACGAGGCCCATGCGCGCCAGTACGACGACCTGTACGCGCGGTTCAGGGTGGAAATGGAAGCACGAGGTTACCTGTGAGCGTTTACAAGCCGTGTGACATCCGCGGTCCGGTGTCTGAGCTGAGCCCGGAACTCTATCGCCGTTGGGGGCGGTCGCTCGGGCGACGGCTCGAGCCCGGCGCCCGCTTCGTCGTGGGCGGCGATGTCCGCGCGACAACCCCGGCCTTCACCGCGGCGCTTATCGAAGGGCTGTGCGAGCAGGGAATGAACGTCCTGGACCTGGGCATCGTACCAGCGCCCATGGTCTACTTCGCCAGGTGGTCTCGTGAGGCCCGCGCCTGCGCCATCGTCACCGCCTCACACCACCCCCCCGACAACAACGGCCTCAAATGGACGATCGGCAATCAGCCGCCCACCGAGGACGACGTGCTGGCGCTCGAACACGACGCGGTAGCCGAACAGGACGTCGGCCCAAGACCTCCCTCCGGCCGCCACGTCCGCGCCGACATCACGGAAGAGTATGGCCAGTGGCTGCAATCCGTTTTCGGAAAACAGGGACAGTCCCGTCTCGCTCATGGACGCGCTCGCCTGGGACAGTCGCTGTTTTCCGTCGTCGTTGACCCCGGCAACGGATGCTGGTCGGGCCGGGCGGTACGCCACCTGACCCAGGTCTTCCCCGACGCGGGGTTCCTGGCAATTCACGATGAACCGGACGGCACCTTCCCCAACCGCAACGCTGACTGCTCGAAACCCCAATACCTCACGCGGCTGTCCGAGACCGTTCGGGAACGCGGGGCGGCGCTTGGCATCGCGTTCGACGGCGACGGCGACCGCGTGGCATTCGTCGATGACGAGGGCGTGGGCCTGAGTGCCGAGGAAGCCACGTACATCCTCCTGCATAGTCTCGGCGGCGAGCTGGGAGGCCGCGCCTTCGTGCACGACATCAAGTTCTCCGACCGCATCGCCGAGACCGCGGGGAGGCTCGGGGGCATCCCCATCACGGAACGCAGCGGCCACGCCTTCATCCGCACCCGCATGATCGAGACACGCGCCCTATTCGGCGCGGAAATCAGCGGCCACTATTTCTACGGCGCCCTCCACGGCGGCGATGACGGCCTCTACACGGCGTGCCGGATGCTGGTCCACTTAGCCGGACGTGGGGAGTCTCTGACCGCGCTGCGTAAGGAATGTCCGCCCGTCCACATGACACCTGATCTCCGCCTGCGCGTCACTGCCGAGGACCATCAGCGCCTCATCGAAGACGTCAAGGACGCCTTTCAAGACCGCCCACAGACCCTCGTCGATGGCGTCCGCATCGACTTCCCTGACGGTTGGGCCCTGATCCGCTCCTCCGTTACCGAGCCAGCCCTGACACTTCGCTTTGAAGCTGCGAGCGACACCGGCCTCGACCAGCTCGTGCGGCGTTTCTGCGAGAGAGTCCCGGGCCTCGGGGAAAAACTCCTGGACCAATACGAATCCACCCGCGCTTGACGCCCGCGTGCCAACACCCTCCCCCTCCCCGCAGCTTATTGGTGAAACAAACGGAAAGACCAGTTTCGATCAGGGCACGGCAGGCCTCGCCTATTGATACCCCTGCACGATTATTCTTATTTTAGCCTGGCGAGGCGATCAGCGATCTCCTGCGCGAACCGCTCGATGTGTTCCTGCACGTAGGCGGCGGCGTCTTTCGAGGCATCGGTGATGAGTGGCGTGAGGTCCATGGCGAACGTGAGTCCGAGGGCCTCGTCCACGCCGTGGGTGGCATGATACGTGGCGTGGGCCCGGCGGCGGCCCATCGTGGCCAAGTCATAGCGTTTGCCGCCGGCCACCTGCGAGTCGAAGATGCCCAGAAGGGCCTTCTGGAAATTCTCGTGGCTGGAGACGTCGAACGGCACCTTATCGGCATCAATCATCCAGTCGAGGTCGCGCCAGACCTCGCAGCCGTAGAGCTGGTTGGGCCGGTCCGGCACAGGCAGGCTGCGAACGGCCTCGATGACCTTGAGCGTGACGCCTACATGGGTATCGTGCTTGTCGGCGAGGTTATGCGTGTAGACCACCTCCGGCCTGGCGGCCTTGAACAGCGCAACAAGGTCATGCACCGGGTCCTTATTCGCCCCGTCCTTGATCGCGCTGCTGGGATAATCCAGGAGGACCTGGGCCGCGTATTCGCCGACCACCGCCGCCTTCTTCTGCTCTTTTCGGCGCACGGCGCGCATATCGTCGTCAGTGTAGTCCTTATACAGGCCGTCGCGCGGGGAGCCGCTGCCGTTGGTAACGATGACGCCCGTGAACCATTTGTCGGTCTGCTGGAAACATTCAAGGATGCCGTGGTATGCCATGATTTCCAGGTCGTCCGGGTGCGCGCCAAGCGCCATGTGCGTCGTGCGCGCCAGCGCATCCTCAGGCGCCAAACCATCGGGCACAAACAATTCCGCCGTATCGAGTTTGAACATCATAAACTGGTTTCTTCTTGCTTACTTCTTCTTTCTCTAAAGAAGAAGTAAGATTTGCATTCTTCTAGGGCTCAACTGCGCCTATCATTTCCCGAGCGCCGGCAGACTCGCCGCGGCGATGGACTGGCCTATTCGGCGGCTCTTTTCGTCGGGCAGTCGGATATTGACTTTCGCGGCCAACTCGGGAAAGTCACCCTCGAGCACCTCGTTGGCCCCCTCGAGGATGAGCGGGCCGCCGCTGCCCGAGGTGCACCGGCCGAGAATCAGCACGTGCTTCAACGCGTAGAAATCCGCGTAATGGGCGACGGCATAGCCCATGTAACGGCCCATGCTCTGCCAGATTCTCTTCGCCCCGTCGTGGCCCGACTCGAGGTTCTCCTGAACCGTTTTCAGCTTTTCGGCGTCGGTCAGGTCTCTGGGAACGTCGATGCCCGCCTTGGGCGCCAGGCGGAATACGCACTGCTGTGAGAAGTACTGCGCGCCGACGCCTCTGTCCTTCGACCACTCGTCCTGCGGCGCACCGGGATTGTAATCGACCGGGCAGAAAGCCAGCTCGTTGAGCCAGCCCGTGATGTTGCCCTCCAGGGTCACATACCCGCCCGCTTCGCTCGACCCGAGCGCAATGCCGAGCACGCCGTTGTCATCGAGCGACATGGACCCTGCCAGGGCCGTGACCTCGCCATCGTTCACGATCTCGAGCGGCGCGCCTATTTCGTCGCGAATACGCAGGAACATGTCGCGGACTTCATGGAACCGCTCCTTGGGAATGCCTCGAAACAGCGACGCGATCATGGCACGGTTGTTGATGTAGACCCCAGCGGCACTCCCGCCAATCGCGTCCACACGCGGCATCTTCGACGCGGCGGTTTTCAGGGCACTCATAATTTCGCTGTAATGGTAAGCGGGATCGCTCTGCTTGCGCGGCTCCCACACCACTTCCTCGCTGAAGATTGCCTCGCCGTCCACCACCGCCGACACTTTACGGTCCGACGCGCCCAGGTCGAACCCGATACGGCATCCGTCGAGATGCCGGCCCAGCGACTGCGTGCTTTCCTGCTCTTCCGGCACGTCGGACGGTTCGCATTTGACCACAGTAAAGGTCTTTTCGTACACGTCCTCGCCCATGAAGTGAAAGTCGAACTCACGAATACCGCCGGGCGCGTATGCCGCGTCGAGATAGTCGGCCACGGCGCGTGGTCCGCCCACATAGACCTTCCAGCCGCCGCGCTGCCATAAAAGGAATTTCAGCAGCCGTTCGGCGTAAGTCCGGTTCGCCCCGGCTCGATCGTGGCCATCCGGGAACACCATTGTTTCGTAGCGCGATACAGACCCATCCCCCCGCTCGAGGCCGAGCACGAGTGGCACGCCCGCGCCGGATTCCCTGACTTCCCTCAAAAACGCCCGGTTCGCCAGCACGGCCGGACGAAAGGCGCTGTCCAACGGCGGCACGAAACGCGGTTCTATGAGCTTGAAGCGAGCCAACATGATCCCACACCCTTTCTTCGGCATGTTGCACCTGACGATAGGGCAAGCCAGTTTAAGACTATATCATAACTGTGCCTCGGCCAACCCTACGACCATCACCCTGAATGCGGATGAAGCGATCACGGCCGTCCTCGTCGAGAGCAGCCCTTCTGACTGCTTCGGCGCGAGACTGTACCAGCCGCTAAGTGCACCATTTCATAAGTTCGGTTACATATTTTTGGACACTTTTTCTCAACCACAAGACACGGAGATTCATTTTTCATAGTTTCTCTCCGTGTCCTCCATGGTTCATCACCCATACAGCCCTCGCTGTGATTAAGCAATATGGATTTCAGTTGTCAGTTACCAGCTATTTAGCTGACGACTGATAACTGGTTAGATTGCCCTCGAGGTTGGTCGCTACTGTGTGAAGAAGAGCGTGCCGAGCTTGATGGCGTCGCGCTGAACGTTGGGGTTGGCGCTCCAACCGGCACGGAACACCGGTTCGCCTTGCTCATCCGGCACTGCGAGCACGCTCTCGAACCCAAACGCCTGACCCGCATTGGGACTGTAGCCGCCCAGAGCCTCCCAGGGCATCTGGATGCGCAACTCGAATCCGCCTGGAATCGCTGACGCGTCCACCGAGACGCGCCCGGCCTCGAGTTCCCCGCGCAGCACCTGTACTTCCGGTGTGCCGTCCGCGCCCGGCGCCACGCGCAACATGAACATGCCGTCATGGAAGCCCGGCGGGAGATTCCCGTGGCAGCTACGCAGGTCGAAGAGCATGGCAACGTGCGATTTCAACCCGGCCGGCGCGGCGCCACCGTCTTGAATAAGGTCATACACTAACAGCGCCTCGGGCGTATAGCCCGTCCATGCCTTAAGCATATACGGCCGGTTGAGTTGCCCTTTGCCTGCGTACACCTGCTCCTCGTGTTCGATGGCTAATGGCGCGGTTTGATCGGCGCTGGCGCGCAAGGCGTCCATGGACTCGACCCGCCGGCATTCGCCAATCATAAACCGCGATGACACTGTACGTTCCCTACGCCCGCCCGCATCCTCGATGTCCGCGTTGATCCGAATCATGCGGGGCAGGTTTTCCAGCCTGCCCAGCGCCAAGGCCTTCTCCTCCACCTTAAATGGCTCCTCGATGCGCACCTCGAACTGGTTAGGGTCGATGTGCAAACCCCCATCGGCCGCAAGGCGCACGGTGGCCTTGTTGGGGCTATCCGTAAGGTTGTGGATACGCGCTCGGAGCTGCATACTGTCCTCGCGGAGATCGACCGGTTCGAGGGCGAGGGCCATTTGCCCATAGGCTGGGTCAAATCGCGCAGCGGCCTCACGCAGTTGCACCCCAATAGAGATGTTCTGCGGGCACTTCGATTCGCACCTGCCGCACGCAGTGCAGTACGTCGCCTTGCCCACCAGTGACTTGTATCGCGCCCGCGCGTGGTCGGCCAGACCGTACACGCGGTCCATGTTGACCGCCAGGAAAACGCCGGGGATGTCCACCCCTTGCGGACACGGCACGCAATAGTTGCACCCGGTGCAGTAGAGGTCCGCCAGACCCTGGAATCGCTCGAGGGTCTCCATCACGTGCCGGCGCTCGGCGTCCGAGAGTGGCTCAGGCCGGGCTGCCACGGCGCAGTTCTCCTCGACCTGCGCCACTGAACTCATGCCTGAAATCGCCGCAGTAACATTGGGGTTGGCCAGCACGAACCGCAGCGCCACCTCCGGCACGGACCGCGCGCCCTCGATCATGTTCGTCAAACTTCCCGATTCGCCGCCCAGCCGCCCGCCGCCCACCGGGCCCATCACGACGATTCCGAGGTCCTTCTCGGCGATCTTGGGGAAAACCGCCTCAAGGCTCCGATCCAGGATATTGTATTGCAGCGTGATCGACGAGAACGCGTCCGTATCCACGATCTTTTCGAGGGCCTCCGCGTCATCGTGAAACGAGCAGCACATGTGCCGGATCAGGCCCTGGTCATAGGCCTTACGCATCCACGAGAGAATCTGGTCGGGGCCTTTGACCCATCGCTCCCATATCTCCCAGTTGATACCGTGCAGGTTGTACACGTCGATGTAGTCCACATCAAGCCGCTCGAGAGACTTCTCGAGGTTCTTCCACCAGGCCTTCTCGTTCGCACCCCTGTAATGGTTCTTTGTGGACACGTATACCCGCTCGCGCCAGCCCTTCAGCGCCTGGCCCATGATCGACTCGCTCTGGTGCTGGCAATACATCACCGCCGTGTCAATGTAGTTCACGCCCAACTCGAACGCGCGATGGATGATCCGCACCGATTCGTCCGGGTCAGGTTTGCCGTCCTCGAGTTGGGGCAACCGCATCGCTCCAAACCCCAGTCGCGAAATCTTCAGGTCGGTTCTGCCGAGTCGTTTGTAGATCATGATTCCTCCGTGGTGTTCACCCTAGCCTTAAGAAGTGCTATGCCGCGGCGAGACAGGGGAGAGACCGCCCGATTCCACCCTGCGCATGTTATGATAGCAAGTGGCCGATTACGGTAAAAGCGGCTGGACTTCGAGAGCATGACGCAAGGTCGTGCTCTCGCCCGGGGCCAGCGTGGCCGGCTTCGCCCAGACCTCGACCTCCAGTTCGCCAAGGGATTCAGGATACGCGTAAAGCCATGTGTAATCGATCCGGGAGTCGTCGAACGACTGCGTAACCTGGAGACCCTTCGAGCCGGTAAAGGTCCAACAACCGTTGGGCGCGTTCTGGTCCAGGTAATGCTCGCCCTCGCGCAACCCTGCGATGATCGGTTTCATGTCCCGTTCCACTTGCCGCCCAGCGCGGTTCGCAAAGCGGACGCGCGTTTCGTGCAAGTCGCCGAGGTCTAGTTCGAGGTGACTGCGCACGAAGGCTTCGCGCGGCTTATCAGACGTGTTGATAACTTCGACCTTGACGTTCAAAACGGGTTTGCCGGGCGCCAGCGTCAGCGTGCGGTGTACGTCGAAGCCGTCGATTTCCGCCGCCACGGTTATCGCCGCGTCCGTTTTCTTGACCACCCCGAATTGCTCAAATATGCCCTTCGGCCGGAAAATTCCACCCAGGCGGGTCTCCTCGCCGCCCGCGAATGGGAAGAAGAGATTGCGGGTGATGTTGTACGCGGTGACACACTCCCCGGATTGGCGGTCGATAACTCGCAGCGCACGCCCGCCCAGGAGAGGCGCCACGTTCACGGTCAAGTGCTCGTTGCTAATGGACGGTGCGTCCATTGGGGTGCTGAGCAGGGCGGCAAGCATGCCTAGTTGCTTCGGATCGCCATCCATTTCGCGAAGCGTCCCGAACCCGTGCTCCTCCATCCGTTGATGCATTTCGAGGACCTCAGACATTGGCGCAAACTCACCCTGGAAAAGCAGCTTGTCGTTGTCGATCTTGAAGCCGTTTCGCGGGAACAGCCTGGCATAGGTCAGCGGCATGCGCGCAACCCGCACACGCTCGAGCAACTCCTCATCCTCGGCGACCGCTGCTTCGGCTTGGTCGAAGAGTCCCACGGACTGCGCGACGATCTCGTCGGTTAGGTAGCCCTGTGACGGATTGGTGTACAGGTGCATGTGGATGTTGTCCTGCTCGACCTTGTCATGCAACAGCACAATATAATTCCAAATTGGTTCCCAGGCCGCGCCATAGTACCCCTGAAGGAAGTCATGGATGAGCGTGGCCGGGTCTTGCCCGGGGTCCCAGAGCAGTTTCATGCCGTAATACGGCCGCAGCAAGGAGAACTCGCCCCCACCGCCGCTGTACCCCATGCCCTGCAGATAGATGCCCTCCACGCCGATATCGCGGTAGAAGGCCATGTCGGCAGCCATGGCGCCCAAGTTCGGGAACGGGGTGTAGTAGTGCGCGAAATCCACAATGTAATGCCAGATGTACAGGTGCGAGCAGATTCTCGACCATGCCCTCGCACGCCGCTTGTAGTCTGCGTCCAGCGGGCACGTGGCAATGGGATGGCTGTCGCAAGAGGGGAACATGTGGCACAACCACACCGCGACGTTCGGATGCATCTCGAGCCCTTTGGGCGGCTCCTCCGTGTACATGTACGCCAGCGTGCCGATGAGCTTGTCCGGGAAGACTTTCGAGGTACGCTCGGCGAGTTGGTTCACGAACCAGAATTGGGTGCCGCCCAGCGTCCCGTACATTTCATTCATTTCCGTACAGCGCGCGCACCGGCAATAGTTGGACCAGTCCATTTGCGAGAAGTTGTGCTGCCGGTAGTGTGGATTCTCGCCCATCCGCTCGAGGATGCGTTCGGTTACAATATCGAGCACAGCCGGGTTGGTCAGGCACAGTTGGGTCTCGAATCCCCGCCGGACACCGCCGATCTCGGAGAAATACTCGGGATGGGTCTCGAAAAACTCCCCAGGGCTGACGTACCTGAAATAGCTGTGGGCCCGGCTGTCGAAGTCGTATTGAATACCGTACGGGTGATCGGCGCCGCCAGCGCCGGAGTTGTCTCTCACACGGGCGAGGAAAACGTCATCCTTGCCCGGCCAGGCATAGCTGGTATGGCGCCACGCGAACGCGGGCCGCACGAGCTTATCCACTTCCAGAAGCGGCACGTTAGTCACCCGGGGCGTTTTGATCACACCCGGTGCATACCAGCGAATGCCCAGTTGGGTCTCCAGGAAATCGTACACGCCGTACATGGTGCCCGCCGCGGGCGTACCCGCGATGACGACGTGTGGTGATACCGTGCGCAGCACGTACCCCTGCTCGCCAAGCTCCTCGGCCTTCGGGTCAACCCCCAACCGCCGGGCTATGGGCCCGCAGCCCAGCACAATCATGTGCGCCCCGTCCCTGGGGGGGACCTCGACAATGGGAAGTTCAACGCCCGTACACGCCTTGAAGTGCGATTGCAGTTCATCGGCAGCCCGCTTTTCCGATGGACTCGCCGAACCCGCCACGACGATCCAGTAATCGCACGCGCCGTCCTTGACCAGATACACGGCGTTTTTCTCCGGGGCCGCTGCCGCCGCGGCAATGGCCCAGGCTAGCGAAACGGTACAGAACAAGGGCACAAACCATCGTAATAGAACGGTTACGGCAGGCCTGCTGAAAATGTGGCTCTTCTGCAAACCGGAAAACCCCATCTCCTTATCCTCCTTATCCCCCTATCTCCCATGTGTCGGTCGTGGCACAGCCGCCCTCGGCTGTGTATTACTCGGCTTCAAGCACAACGAAATCTTTGAGGTCATAGAACTGCTTCAACCTATTGGTCATTGTCCCAATTTCCATGGCGGCTTCCATCGCCAGTTTATCCCCAGCGCCCACGCCGACATAGGTCGCCATCAGACCACCATAGCCGCCTGCGGCAGCATCGCGAATGGTGGGGAAATAGGCGTAGAAACCATTGGCATAGCCGCACAGGAAGGTGTTCCGCAGCGGGGAGCTCTGCTTCAGTTCCAACTGATACTGCACGAAAATCTCCCCGGGCATGAAAGCAAAGGCAAGGTCGTCATTGAGGACCAGTACCGCCAGCGGCACGGCCAGATCGGCCGTGACGTCCTTTAGATACACGCCTAACGTATCCCCGTAAATCTTGTCCAGGACTGCCCTTTGGTCATCGTTCTCGAGGTCGAACCGCGTGCCAACGACCACTGTCTTTTGCCGACACTGGACCGAGGGCGCTTCTGGCACCTCCGTTTCGATGCCGCCGACGGCCTTAAGCACCGCTTCCGCGCACGTTCGCCCCACGGCGCGCATCGAGGCCACTCCGCCCTCATCGATGGGGGTTTTGTCCAAATACGGGTTGATGTTACCCGCGCCGCCTTGGAGAAAGAGACATTCCGCGCCGGTTTGTTCTTTTACGATACGAGCCATCTCGCCGCAGTAATCCGCCGAGTATTCGAGGTTGGACGGCCCCATCACAACAGGGTGGCACGCGAAGTTCACCAATATCGCCAGGGGCTGGCCGTCAAGCCTGTCAATCCGAACGATGCCCATCTCGCGGTCTACGGGACTGGTGGGGCGCCGTTCTTCGTTGCGCCACAGCATACGGCAGCGGCCATCCTCGGAGATCAGGCGGCGGTTATGCGCGACATCCACTTCGGTCCGCCCCAGGCCGATCCGCACGGGCTGAAGCTTCCCCGCCGCCTCTTCGATACAGTCTCCGATCGCCCTTTCAATAGGCGGCATATATGGCGCGTTTTCCAATTCCATGACCGGCCCGTGATGCGTGTGCGTCGCCGCGATCATGACGTGGCCTATGCCCGCATTACGGACCCGCGTGCGAATGCGGCCCATTACATCCTGCCTCGGAGTCGCCCCGAGATCGAGCACGACTACCGCCGTGGCCGCTCCCCCCGCGCGGAACACGATCGCTTTTGCAAACAGCGGGTCCAGCGTACCGGTGGCGGGGCCCTCCCGGTCGCTATATCCCCACAGAGGCGCCCCCGGCTCAGGCGTAATGTCGCGTACGGCAACACCGGCGAGCAACCGCCCTGCCGCAGACTCGTCCGCGGCCTGCACCTGCGTGGTTGCCACTGCCGCAAATACAGTCGAACTCTTGAGAAAAGAACGTCGTGACATACTATCCATGATTCGTCCCATCCTTCCCAGTTTTCTGATGCGCTCTTTTTACATCAACCCATATCGATTACACGTTGACCCCAGGCCGCTTGTGCTATTATACGAAAATTGAGCGATTCTTCAACACAACCCAAATCGCCGGGTAAGGCTGAGCGAAAAACGGGGACTGACACAAGCGACCGAAGGGAGACGTGTCTGTCCCGTTTTTCGCAAAAGCCATCCCCAAATTGTCCCGTTTATCTCCCTATCCCCTTACGTTTCTGGCAGCCTGGTGCGGTATTCGTCCTTGTAGAGGCCTATCTTTTCCATGGGAATTCGCTGGAACCCCAGCTTGAACACAGGGGAATCCTCCTTGAGACGGAAATCCAGCTTATCCGCGTCGACGAAGCCAGGATCGCCCTCAGTGAAATTATCCTTGATGGTCAGGTACTGCGTCGATTCGGTAAGCCCGTCGTACAACTCCAGCCACCCGCCGTCGAAGTTCACGTTCCGCACGACCTTGTTATGCTTGGCCAAGGCGGGGTCGTCGTCGAGCAACGTGGCCAGTTCGGGGTAGCGGTCGGTGTAGGGCGGCTGGGTGCCGTTGACAGCCTCGAGGCGATCGAACAGGGTAGTCGTCGTACCGTCGAAGTAGTACTTCGCCCACCCAATGCCGCGCTGGTCGATGTGAACCCCGTGGACGCATTGAACGAAGATATTATTCTCGATGGTATTGTCGCGGCCGCCACCGACCAAGACCCCTCTGCGCGCGCCATGGCAGACGTTTCCGAAGACGACCACCCCGCTGGTCCAGTCGTCGAGGTAAATGGCCTGAACGTCGCCGTGACCCAGTTCGTGCATGTAGTTGTAGCGCACGACGTTTCCGCGCTGCGACCAATCGCGCCCCATATAAAAGGCGCCGGCGTCGTGGGTTTCCATGCAGACGTGATGAATTTCGTTCAACTCGATAATGTGGTCGTTGCCGCCGAGTCCGATGGCCATGTGTGGGGCATTGTAAATCAGGTTGTTGGCGACCCGGTTGCCCACGCCGGAAACCTGAACCGCCGGTGTGTACGTCCTCACCGTCATGCTGAAGTCGTGAATGTTATTATTCGTGGCGAAGTTGCCTGCGGGCGTGAGCGTTTGCCGGTTGCCGCCGGTCACCGAGATGCCCCCGTCACCCAGATAATAGAGGTCGCAGCCGGTCACACCGTTGTGTTGTCCGCCGCTGATGCTTATGGCGAAGGCGCCAAGGTTGGCGAAGGTGCATCCGGCGACAAGGTTGTGATGGCCGCCGCTCATGACCAGGCCCGCATCTCTCGAGCGCTCGAAGCCCAGGTCCTGGATGCTGACATGGGACACGTCGTCGAGCGTGACCATAGGCGCTTCAAGGAGTGAGACCGTGGTCTCAGCCCCCTCGAGCGGCGCGGGCGGCCAGAAATATAGCATGCCGGCCTTGCGGTCCACATACCACTCGCCCGGCGCATCCAGTTCTTCCAGCACATTCAGGACATAGAAGCGGCCCCCGGCCTTGTAACCGTATACACCATGAGGAGGCGCCGTGGCGATCTCCTTGGCGGCCGTGTCTATGGCCTGGACCTTCTCGTAGGACTCCGCCCAATCCCAGGTCCAATAGCCATGAAGCCATACGTCGTCCGAATCCGCCCACCGCGCGGGCCGGTCCCCTTCGTAGCAGAACTTCCCGCCATCCTTCCCCGACGGGACCGACGCGATTCTCGCCCATCCGGTGTTCGGCCAACGGGCCAGCGTCATCGGTTTTCCCTGGAAGAACAACTCGAGGCCGGCGGCCTTGCTTCCGCGTCCAAAGCCGCGCGGCTTGAGCGTGCCGTAGTCGGTAATGCCCGAAGCCTTGAGGTCCAGCTCAAGGATTTTGTCCCGATAGGGCTCTTCAATCCGCTTCAACACCGCTGGGTCGGATACCGGTTTGAAACCCGTAACCGTTTTGCCGCCCATGAGGCGCACACCCTCTCCCTCGCAGGCCCGGTAGACGATGGGGGCTTCAGCCGTGCCGCTGTCTTGGGCCGTAAGTTCAAACGATTTGCCACGGCTGTGCACACCACCGCAGAGGTACACAGTCAGGCCTCCTGCCGGCAGCCCTTCGCTTTCCTTGAGCGCCCGGATAGTATCGCGGGCCTGTTCGAGTGTAGCTAACGGCCCGTCAGTCATTGGTTCTTCTTGGAAGAACATTTCGGCGTTCGTTCGAGCACGAGCACGAGCACGAGGAGGGGAGCCGGACCAGTGGTCGTTGCCATTTGGCGAGACATAGAGCTGTTGAAAAGCCGCCGCGTAACCAGCAGTGCCCCACTGCTGCACGCCCCATAGCACCGCCATTAACGTCAGCGAGATAGCGTTTTGCTTCATGATCTGGCCCTCCTCAGAGCAGTCAATGCCCCATTGCCGATTTAATGATACCAGCAATTGGCACGGGTTAAAAGGGCGGGAAAGAATCAGGCGCCGTTAGAGTCGAGACAGCGCACCTTTGGGCAGAATGGGACTACGAGCAGGTGCGCGGTCGCATCGGGCAGAAAACCTTTGCCAGGGAGGCATGAAAGACGTACAATGAGTAAACGGAGCGGCTACAATACTGTCGGCGGAGGGTATTGTAGCTCCAGGAGCCGACAAAGGATCAAAATGCCCGTGGCTGTATTCTTGATGTCGCCGTGATCGAGAACCTTCAGCCACCTGGTAAGGAGGTGATGCCTGGCGTGAGAGAAGGGCCGTGGTTTGCGCCTCCACGGCGGGGTAATGTTATGTTCGTGATTATGATGAATTTATTGTGTTAAAAACTGATCGTGTGTAATGAAAGGAGCGCTTTAGCCATGAAAAAGCAAGGTTTTACATTGATCGAGTTGTTAGTCGTCATTGCGATTATCGGCATATTGGCGGCCATCTTGCTGCCGGCCCTGGCCCGCGCGCGCGAGGCTGCGCGCCGGTCAAGCTGCCAGAACAATCTCAAGCAGATGGGCCTGGTTGGCAAGATGTACAGTAACGAATCCAAGGGAATGAAGTTCCCCAGATTGCAGGGCGATGCACCTTGGGCGCCGGGCGATACCTCCCCGGGCTGCATTACACGCGGTGGCGGCACCGGGCTGCTGACGCAGTTCACGTTCGCGATGAAATCAGACTCGATATATCCCGAGTACCTGACCGATCCGAACGTCCTGTTTTGCCCGTCGGATGCGAACGATCAAGGCAACCCTAACCCGGTGTATCAGGTTGAGGACGATGGCAGCGGCACGTGCCTATATCCGGGCTTCCTGGCACACGGGGACACCTCCTACATATATTTGAGCTTTGCATTCGACGCCATGAGTGATAACGACAACCCGATGCCGTTTGTGTATGACGCGACTATCACCGTTCCGGCGCAGTTGAACTATGGCTTCCTCGCACTTGCACCGTTCCTAGTGGACCCCAGCCCGGCCAATGACGTGGGTGTCGACAACGACCTTGACCTTGGCGATGTCGGCGGCAGCGGCTATGGCACGGGCGGCGGTGATACCTGTTACCGCCTGCGGGAAGGTATCGAGCGGTTTATGATCAGTGACATTAACAACCCCGCAGCCAGCGCGATGTCCCAAAGCGAGCTACCGATCATATGGGACGTTATCAGCACCGACGCCGGCGGCCTTGCCTCATACAACCACGTGCCAGGCGGCTGCAACGTGCTTTACTTCGACGGACATGTGGAGTTCATCAAGCACCCGAATCCGTCCGAGTTCCCCTGCACCAAGTCCTGGCCCGTCCTGTTTAGTTGGGTGTACAGCACAATGTACTGATAGCGCCTCGATGGCTATTGGTTTCAGCGTATTGTGAGAGGGGGAGCGCCTGATTGCCTCGGTGCGCTCCCCTATTTCTCGTACTCGGCGGCGGGGCCGAGGGGGCCCATCATGCTGACGAAGGCGCGTAAGAGGCGGGGGTCGAGGTCGGCGGCCATTTCCACGCGCATGAGATTAAGTGCCTGGAAGGAACTCGAGGCCCGCTGAAACGAGCGCTCTGTCGTGAGCGCGTCGAAGATGTCGGAAATTGTAACCATGCGCACGAAGGGGGAAATCATGTCGCCCTTAAGGTCATCGGGATACCCGCCACCGTGCAGCTTTTCATGGTGATGGAGGACGATGTCGAGGGCAATCTCGCCCAGGCAATTGGTGTCGCGGAGCATCTCGTAGCCGTAGCGGGGATGCTGTTTGAGGATGTCCCATTGTGCCTGGGTAAGTTTGCCTTTCCAGTGGAGAATCTCGGGATCGATCTTGCTTTTGCCGACGTCGTGAACCAGCGCACCGTTGGCTAATTCGCGCAGCGAGGCTGGATCGGTATAGCCGACGCGCTGGGCCAGGGCGACGCTGTAGGCTGTGACGTTCACGCTGTGCGTATAGATGTAGTAGTCGAACGAGATGACATTAAGGAAATGGGCAAGCTTGATCCGATTGGTGAACATGGACGAGACGGTATGCCTGACGATTTCCTTGGTCCGCTGCAGCCCCTCCTCCATGTCGGGGGTTGTCAGGAGGTCCTCGACAACGGCGTAAGCGGAGGTATAGAGGATTTCCGATTTTTCCATTACGGGAATGGTGTCGTCCTCGAGGATTTCGGATAGATGATTCTCGATATAGCGCCCGTACTCACGCTGCTGCTTCGCGCTAATGTAGACCTGCTCGACGTTGTTGTCGATGAGGCGCTGGCGCGCATCGTCAGTAAAGGGGAGATTGCGTTCGCAATAGAGCGCGAACGGTTCGTCTGGACCGAGCTGAATGTAGATATCGAAGTCTGCGATACTGTCGACGCGCAGGGACCTGAGGCAGACCGGCACATGGCTCTCCCTAGTGCCAACCAGGCCTAGAGGGTTCGCACTGGAAGAACTGGGCATCTGTTACGTTTTCCACACAACACTTCGTTCGGGACGCTAATCCTATCATCACACTGGACATGTTTCAACGCCAAAGGTCTAAGCGGCGTACGCAGACCGGCGCACATTCAACGGACAGCCCTGGGATCAGATGGTAATCTCTCCGCGTGTTTCGGTGCTGAGCATCTTGATGTCGTGGATGTGGAAGTCCGAGACGGACTCGATGGCGATCTCACGCTCGAAGCGCTGTGCGATGACGTCCAGGAGGTCTTTGCTCTCGGTGCGCAGGCGCCGGGCGACGTCAGGATGGACCTGAAGAACGACCCGCTTGGTGCGGGTGCGGCAAAACAGGCTCTGCAACCGCCGAAGAACATCCGAGGTCATCGCGGAGACCGATCGGACCATGCCGCTGCCCTCACAATAGGGGCAGGACTGGGACATGGCCTTGACCAGGTTGTGCTTGACGCGCTTGCGCGTCATCTCAATCATGCCCAGTTCATTGATGTCGGACACCGTGCTCTTGGCGCGGTCAACCTTGAGGCACCCGGTGAGTTTCCGGATGAGTTCGCGGCGGTTGCGGGGCAGGTCCATGTCGATGAAGTCAAGCACTATGATGCCGCCCAGGTCGCGCAGGCGCACTTGCCGGGCGATCTCTTCGGCCGCCTCCATGTTGGTCTTGAACACCGTTTCCTCGAGGCGCTTCTTGCCGGTGAACTTGCCGGTATTAACGTCTATGGCAACCAACGCTTCGGTCTGGTCGATACAGATGTGCCCGCCGCTTTTTAGGTAAACGGTGCGACGCAGGGCCTTCTCGATGTCGTCTTCAATGCCCATTTTGTCGAAGATCGGCCGCTTGCCACGGTAGAGTTTGCAGCGTTTGCGCAAGTTCGGCGCGAAATTCTCCAAAAAATTGAGAATCCGGCTGTATTCGCTGTCGGAATCGATGCTGAGCCGATCAATGTCGGTGGTAAGCGAGTCGCGAACGACGCGTAGAACAGGGCCGAGGTCCTCGTGCAAGAGGGCCGGCCCCTTCACAGATTCCATTTTGTTCTTGATCTTCGCCCAGACCTTAGTGAGGTATTTGACGTCACTTTGAAAGTCAGCCTTTTTCTTGCCTGCGCCTGCGGTGCGGGTGATGAGACCGACTCTCGGCGGGCGAACCGCCTGTAGAATGCGCTTAAGGCGCTCGCGCTGCTTCTCGTCTTCGATTTTGCGGGAGACGCCTAGGTGTTTGACCGTGGGCATGAGCACGAGGTAGCGGCCTGGCAGGGTGATGAAGTTGGTGAGCCGGCAGCCCTTGGTGCCCAGTGTGTCCTTACTGACCTGGACCATGATGTATTGGCCCTTCTTCAGAAGCGACTCGATGCTCTGCTCTCGCCGGCGTGCCCGGGTGCGCGCGCGGACGGTGCCTTCCTCGAACACGAAGTCGCCTGTGCCTGCAGCCCCGGCAATGTCGGAGACGTAGAGGAATCCGTTTTTTTCAAACCCGATGTCGACGAACGCCGCCTGAATGCCGGGGACGACCGCATCGACGCGCCCTTTGTAGATGTTGCCGACCAAGCTGCGGCTTTCTTGTCGCTCGATGCTCAATTCAACAAGCCGTTTGCCCTCCAGCAGCGCAATGCGCGTTTCCAGCGTGTCCACGTTAATCACAAATTCTTTCATGGTCATTTCCTATCTGAAGGCGCGTGGCAGAGCCGGCGCCGGATTTGGGGTGCTCATCAATCGAAGAGTCTGCTGCGGACGGGGACATTGAGCAGCACCCCAATACACATCATTGTTGTCAAGTAAAACGAGCCACCGTAGCTCAGGAAAGGCAATGGGATGCCGGTAACTGGTAAGAGTCCTACGGTGATGGCGATATTCACACACACGTGAAAGGCCAGGACGGCCACTGCGCCTGTCGCCAGCAAGGTGCCGGACATGTCCGGGCAGGTGCGGACGAAGTACAACCCACGCCATAAAAGCAGCAAGAACAGTGACATGACGCATACTGCCCCGACGAACCCGCTCTCCTCGGCCACTAGGGAGAAGATGAAGTCATTGTGGTGTTCGGGAAGGTAGCGCAGGTAGGTCTGGGTGCCCTGGCAGAAGCCTTTGCCACTGAGCCCGCCGCTGCCAATGGTTATCTTGCTTTGATACGTTTGCCACCCTGAATCTCGCGGGTCGTGTTCCGGATGCACAAAAGCGTAGATGCGCTTTTTCTGGTAGTGCCTTAGTTCGTAGACGGCTCGGTCGGCGTCTGCGGCCTTGATTGCGCCTGCGTCGAGGTCCGGGTCGAAATCCAGCATCTGCAACCACACCGCCGGGATGACCGAGAGTCCCAGGAGAAGCACAATCGCCAAGTGCCAGCGCCGGCACCCTGCCATGTAGAGCATCACGAGGAGCAACGGGCCGAGTACGACAGCAGTGCCCAGGTTGGGCTGCGCCGCGATTAGCACCATGGGAATGCCTGCAATGGCAAAGGCGAGGAGAAACCATGGAAGTTTCTTGATACGCTGGCCGATGGTATTGAAGTACCACGTGAGCATGTAAACTACGACGAGCTTGGTCTGCTCGGAGGGCTGCAGGTGAAAAGGCCCGAGGGTGAGCCAGCGCCGGCCGCCTTTGACCATTGTCCCCCACACCAGCACGCCGAGCAACAGCACGATAGCGCCCGCGTACATGACCGGGGCAAGGGAAACGAGGAACCGGTGGTCGATGCACACGATCGTCAGAGCTGCGAGAGCGCCGACGAGGAAGAAGGCGGTCTGCTTGAGAAAATAGTCGGCGGCGGTGCTTTGCGACGCGCTGTACAGCGCCGACAAACCGACAACCGCCAGGGCCACAACGAGCGCCGACATGACCCAATCGACCTGCTGGATGTTCCGCCAGTTCAGCACACGGATATGGGCGTCGAGAATGTCGAATTCCTTGGCGGGACTCGTCATAAGCCATCTCCACGTTTGGCCACGGTGACGGGCGGCAGTTGGTCGCGGTAGAAGTACTCGATGATCTCCTTGGCCAGCGGCGCCGCGACGGAGCTGCCGTGGTGGCCATGTTCAACCAGCACGGAAAGGGCGATGCGCGGTTCCCGATCGATGACTCCCGCCACAAACCAGGCGTGGTCTCGCTGTTCATATGGAATCTCGTCTTCCGTGGCGTAGTCTTCGTACTGGTCCAAGGAGACGATCTGGGCCGACCCGGTCTTGCCAAGGATGGTCATGCCAGGTATTTTCGCGCGGTTGCCGGTGCCGGTGGGGGCGGGCGGGCCCTTGTCAACGCATTTGCGCATGCCCTTCTGGACAATCTCGATGGTCCTCTCGCTCAGGAAGGGTCCATACAACTTGGGGCCGAGTCCCCGGTTGATGTACGGCCGAACGCGGTAGCCGCCGTTCACCATCGCCGCCATGAACACGGCGTTTTGCAACGGGGTCGTGGTTACGAAACCCTGGCCGACGGACATGTTCAAGGTATCGCCTGTGCGCCACTCCCACTCCCAGGGCTCGTCCGGGTAGAGCGGCTTGCGGTATTGCCGTAACCACTCCTTCGAGGGGATCAGGCCGGTCTCTTCGCGAGGCACGTCGATGCCGGTCTTAACGCCCAAGCCTAAGTTGCGAGCGTATTGGTTCATCGTAGCCTCGCCGAGTTTGCGGCCAACGTTCCAAAAGAACACGTCACAGGAGAAGGCTAGCGCATCGACCATGTCGACCCAGCCATGCCCCTCACGCTTCCAGCACTGCCATTTCCGCCCCTTACCGTCGATCTGGTAGTAACCGGGACCGAAGAACTGCGTATCTTCGTCGATAACGCCCTCCTCGAGCGCGGCGCAGGCCAATAACACCTTGAACACCGACCCAGGCGGGTAGGTTTCACGGTAGGCGCGGTTTACCATGGGCTTGGGCCGCCCGGCGTTGAGCAGTTGGGTCCGTTGTCGGTCAAGCCCCCGCGTGACAAAGACGCTGGGATCATAGCTTGGTGTGCTCGCCAGCGTGAGCACTTCGCCGGTGTCCGCGTTCAGCACCACGATCGCCCCCACCACCTCTTTAAGCAGTGCTTCGGCCTTGGCCTGGAGCTCGATGTCCAGGGTAAGGTACACCGCGCCGCCCACGATGGGTTCGAGGCGGTGATCCTCTTTGAGTCTGTGGCCATAACTGTCTTTCGCAGCGATATAGGGCTTGCCGCGGACGTCCGTGCGGACTTGGGGGCTGCCCAAGGCATACTGAGTGACGAGCATGTGGCCGTCTACGCCGTGGAGGACCTCCTCGTACATTTGCTCGATGCCCCCCCGGCCAACCCAGTCGCCCATCTGATACAGGTCCTTCTCGCGATCGAGTTCGGCGGGACCGATTTCGCCCAGATAGCCGAGAACCTGACCGGCGGTGGAACCGTGGAGGTAGCGGCGTTGCGGACTGACCACGGTAAACACGCCCGGCAGCGCGTAGGAGTGTTCCTCGACCCGGATCAAATCGCTCTTGGTGACGTCCCGCTTGACCTCGATCTGTTCAAAGGGCTGGTCCTTGCTCGCGGCGATCTTCCTGAGGAGTTGATCGCGGTCGATGCCGAGGAGTACAGCAAGTCGCTGACAGACAGCGTCGAGGTCGTCGCACTCCGCAGGGACTAACACGAGATCGCAGGCGGGGCGGTTGTCGGCCAGGACGACGTCGCCGTGCCCGAAGATCATACCGCGAGGGGCCTTGAGCCGCTGGAGGTGGAAGCGGTTCTCCTCGGCCATTTCCCGGTACTGATAGCCGTGGCTCAGTTGCAGATACCACAACCGGCCCGCCAGAACAAGGAACGCCACCAGCAGCGCCAGCTCCACGTGAACCACACGCCTCTCGAAGCCTTCGTATCCCTTCTTCTGCGGGTTGGCAAGCATTTAGGACACCTCCTCCGGGACGCCCCCAGCCCGGTGGAAAGACCGCGCCAGCACAAAGAAGACCAATGGCGTGGCCAACGCCGTGTAAAATGCGCCGGGAATTACTGACGTGACCAGCGTATAGATCGCGCCGATGTCGGGCTCTTGCACGTAAAGGATTGCTGTGTAAAGGACCCCGTGGACAAGACTCGCACACAGCACCAGGACGACCTTGACAGCGGGATGCTCGGTGATCAAGCGCGTGGCCACCCGCCCGACGACATAGCCAACGACCACACCGCACAGAATGTGATGCCCCAGCACGGCGTTGCCCGCCACATCCTTATAGATGCCGCTGAGCACGCCGGTACACATGCCGCGTTCCTCGCCCTCGGTGATCGCAAAGTACACGACGAGCAGCAAGGTCAGGTCCGGCAGCACACCTTGCACCCTGATCGTGTCAAGCCAGGTCGTCTGTATGAGGGCCGCAGCGATAACCACCACCGCCCACAGCACGTTTTTCATCATGGTCCGTTTGACCGATCTACGGGGCGTACCGCTCTTGCAGAGGCCGATTATCCGGCATGGTGCGGGGCGTGAACAGCACCCCATCGCCGGGCTCCTCCGGTCCAGCTAACTCATCGAGGAGCGAAGTCGCTCGGCGAATAATAAACACTTCGTCTACGCGATACGGGTCGACCGCGGGGGCAACATCGGCGTGCTTCCACAGCGTCCCTGTGTCGTGCACCGCGACGACGAGGCCGATGAGTCGGCCGCTCGGGAACAGGCTCTCCGGGCTAGTGACCACTTCATCCCCTTTCCGCACGGCGTCTTTCATGTCGATGTATTCAATAGTACAGATGTCGCTGAGATCGCTGCCGCTGCCATGAACGATGCCACGGACGCGGTTGCGGCGAATCATCGCGCCTATCTTGCAACCTGCATTGTGTAACGTCACCACGGTCGCCGTTGTCCAATCCACCTCCGTGATCAGGCCGACAATCCCGTCCTCGGTCAGCACGCACATCGAACTCTCGATGCCATGCGTCGAGCCCCTGTCAATCTTCAATACACCTCTGAAATTCGCAATGACATCCACCGGTTCCAAAATCAATCGAGGTTCACGGCGGACAAAATTGATCATGCGGCGCAAGCGCTGATTTTCAGCATAGAGTTCGCGACGGTGGGCGGTGAACTGCATCTGTTCGACCAACTGCCGGCGCAAGGCATGGGCTTCGCCCCGCGAGGCATCGTAGGAAATGACCAATCCGGACACGTAGTCGCTGCCGTCTTGGATGCCTTTGAGGGCTTTAAGAAACGGGCGCGACGTAACGTTCACCATGGTCCGGATGCCCTTCTGGATGAACCCGGCCCGAGCCCCTGAGGCCAAGGAGGCAAGAGACAACATTACCAACCCGGCCAGAAGGACCGTCGAACGATGTTCGCTTATCCAGCGTGGTATAAACAACCCCTATGCTTCGTCATGCACGAGATGCTTGAGCGCCTCAAGATACTTACCGGTACCAAGCACCACGACCGCCAGTGGGTCTTCGGCTACGGCGACATGGACCCCGGTCTCCTTTTTGAGGAGCTGATCGATGCCACGCAACAGCGCCCCGCCGCCTGCCAACACCACACCACGGTCTACGATGTCCGCCGAAAGCTCCGGCGGCGTCCGTTCGAGCGTAACCCGCACCGCATCGACGATGGCGTTAACGGGTTCGCGCAAGGCCTCCCGGATTTCTTCGGACGTGACGGTCAGTATCTTGGGCAACCCGAGCACCTGGTCGCGCCCTTTGACCTGCATCTCCAATTCATCTTTAAGCGGAAACGCTGAGCCAATCGCAATCTTGATCTCCTCGGCGGTCCGCTCACCTATCAAAATATTATACGTTCGCTTGAGGTGCTGAATGATCCCCTGGTCCATCTCGTCGCCGGCCACGCGCACCGATTTCGACAACACGATGCCCCCCAGCGAAATCACCGCCACTTCCGTGGTGCCCCCGCCGATGTCGACGATCATGCACCCTTGCGGCTCTTGCACAGGCAATCCCGCGCCGATCGCCGCAGCCATCGGTTCTTCAATCGTAAACACCTTCTTCACGCCCGCCCGCGCGGCGCTTTCTGTCACGGCGCGCTTCTCGACGGCCGTGATACCCGACGGCACACTGATTGCCACACGCGGCCAGACCAGGCGCTTGCGGTTGTGGACCTTTTGGATGAAGTACCGCAGCATCGACTCCGTGACCTCGAAGTCGGCGATCACACCATCTTTCATCGGGCGGATCGCCACAATGTGGCCCGGCGTGCGTCCGATCATGTTCTTGGCATCATTGCCGACCGCCCGCACCTTCCCCGTGTTCTGGTTGATTGCCACGACGGACGGCTCGCTCAAAACGATCCCTTGACCCTTGACATAGACCAGCGTATTGGCTGTGCCCAGGTCTATTCCCATATCATGCGAGAACAGACCAGGTAGGAAACGCAAGAACTGAAACATCAGACTCCCTCATAACCGACTCCGTTATTCGGCTCGGAGTCCTGCTTAAACCTATGTAAACAAAAGAACTTACAAAACTACCGCACTATTCAGTCTCATTATAGCAGAACCAAACCCCAATTCCAACCAAATCGTCACATCCCTCCTTTCACATCGCATGTTTTCAGTAGAGGCACTTCGCCCCATGGTCGTTGCTCGCCACCACGAATCCCGCCGACTCTCGAGAGGGTCACCAGCAGGTTAGTGATTCCCTGAGGTACGATAGCGGTCGAGAAAATGGATGATTATGCGATAACTGAGATGGCAGCGCCACTGACTGACAATGATAACTAATCGGGATTTGCCTTCCCGACTATCTTGTGGTACAATTTAAATGGTCAGCGCCACATGTGGCGTTTCTCCTTCCGCGGAGGCCTGGGTTTTATTCTCTTCCCGGGCCTCTACAATTACTCGCGGACGACTTTGGTCCGCTCTTGCGAGTTTGAATAGCGCGCCGGGATAGTCTTATCCCGGCATTCTTCTCCTTGTCGCCCGATTTCATGCCTTTGCCTTCCTCGGGGGTTCTTTGGGCGAGTTGATCACCCGGATTCCGTACATCTGGCAGAACGCCTCGACCTCTCGGCGGTGGTTGCCGTAGAACACTGCCTGGTGAAAGCCGAGCACGTCGCGCGAATCCTTGACTCGATCCATGGCAATCTCGACACTGGTCCGGCAGCCGCCCGCGGGCGGGGTGTTGACATTACCCACGACTGTGCCGGTGTCCAGGATGAGTTCGTTCGGGTTGTTGAACCGCACCAGAGTGACCGGCTGGCCCTCACGCCAAAGGATTTGCATCGCCACGCCAATGTCTGACTCGGAGTGCGAGCGCAGGATGTAGGGTTCAGGAGGCTGATCGAAGCCGTTGAGCCGGGTGCCGCAGGTGCAGTGGGCCGTGATGAGCAAGTTCTTGACGGTCTCGGCCACGGGATCGTTTTGGAAACCCGGCCTGTCAAAGAGGTAGCTGACGAACATCAGCGATATGGCTGCGAACAGGTCCGCCTCGCAGCCATAGGTTACGCCCGCGTTCTGAAACAGCGTTGCGGCCATGCAGGGAGGTGTCGGGACCTCCCTGTCCGTGACCATCCCGAGGCAGTCCGTGGTGATGGCGTTGCTGGCCTCGTCGCGCATGAGGCGCTTGGCGGCCATAAACGACCGCGCGGCATTCAGTACGTCTTCGCGCGTAGGTTCGACCACATCCTTGGCGCCGCGGAGCATTTGCTCGGCGACTTCGTGGGTCTCATCCGTCACGGGCATGCGTGCGAACAGCTCGTGGAGCATGGACCGGGGCACGCGGCGGATTTTCGTGCCCAACCCCTCGAGCGCCGTCTCCTGCCGATTTTCCCCCCGCACCACCAGCACCCGCGACTCCTCGAGCTGGCGTTTGGCCCGGATCATCCGCATCGCTTGCTCCACTGCGCCGGTTTCAAGCGACGAGATTACATGGACGCCCGGACGGCGCGAGATCTCGACTACATGGTGCGTGAAAGAGGTGCCGATCGGTGAAAAAACGACCGTCGGAATACCGGCGCCGACCACGGCGTCAACCCACTGCCATGTCGAGAGGTGCTGCATGGTAATCAGCACCGCATCGGGTTTCTCCGTCTGCAACTTCTTGACGAAGCTGTCAACGGCCTCGTCGCTTTCCAAAGGGCTTCGTTCCGCATCCAGTTCGACGCCGACGCGCCGGGCGGCTTCGGCGAATATCCGGGCGTATTCCTTGCGATAGCCCTCCACGTCGTAGGCCGTGCCGGGCCACCCCAGCCAATACGGCGGCTTGTAGCGGATCACCACGCTGATGATCCGCACCTTGGGCTTCGGGCGGAAGCTCGCCAGGTCGATGTACTCGCCAAGGGCGCTCTCGTCAGCCGCCTTCGGGGCAGCAGCGCCTACCAACGGCGTCGTCAGCGCCGCCGCCGACGCCCCCAAGAAACCTCGCCGCGACATACCGTGGCCATGTATGTGTCCACACTCACTCATTATTCCTGTCCTCCACTCTGATTGAACCGTTCCGCACAGACTGAAACATGTTTGCACTCGCCCATTGTAACCTATCGGCCGCCATCGGCCCCGGGCATTTCGGGCCTGCATCATCTACATCGAGCAATTCGTTCTGAGAGGTGGCCCGAGATTCTGATACGATAGCCTAAACTCAGGGGTCTGTCAATTCATGTCATCTGGATTTGCGAGTTGGGGCGACAAGGCGTGAATGGGGGGCGTGAATGGGGACAGGACCCTTTTTACGAGGCGCGATTCCAGCCTCCGAGAGCAGGTCTCATGCTGGATTCTTAAGTACCGCTCAACACAAACAGGGTTACACTAAAGACTTGGTGGGTGCCACGCTCAAACTCTGTTTGAGCGTGCTTTGAGGCCCGGGCTTTCTTGCCCGCCAGAGGCGGGCTTGTGCCGGAACACGGACAAACGAGTCTGTCCGTGGCACCCGAGTGTGTATCCTTTATTCTGTTGGGCTATACTAAGACTTGACCGCCTTGATGATCTGCTTGACGTGGGCGACGTCGCGTTCGAGAACGGCGATGCGCTCCTCGGCGCTCTTGTAATGGCCGAGGGATTCGTCCTCGATGCAGACGTCGCCATCGTAACCGGCGTCGGCCAGGATGCGCAGGACCTTGGCGTGATCGATGTCGCCCTCATCGAGCGGGGACACATAGGTGTCGTACTCCCAGCCTGCCTCGCGCATGGTCTCGCGGGTTTCCTCGGGGTAGTTGATGTTCTTCAGGTGCGTGTGCTTCGTGTAGGGCCCGAGAATGCGCAGGATGCCGTAGACCTCGGACAATGGGTAGCCGCGCCAGTAGAAATTGCCCGTGTCCATGGTCGACCCGAGGCGATCGGAACCCACGGCCTTATAGACGTTGAGCTGGAACGCGAGGTTGTTCCCCTGGAAGCCGTGGTTCTCGATGCCCATGGCCACCTTTGACCCGGCGGTGCGCTCGAGGGCGCCCCCGAGGTTCTTGGCGAAGAGGTTCACGCGGGTCTCGAAGTCGAGTTCGCCTTCCCTACGCATCGCCGAATCGATCCGAATGGCCGGCATCCCTACGATATCGGCCAGTTCGAGCGCGCGCGTTATCCATCGAATGTTCGCCTCGCTATCGACGGCGCTGAGGTCACAGGCGGTCAGGAAACAGCACGCCTGAATGCCCAGCCCATCGAGATGCTTCTTATACGACCGGGCGTCGTCGTCAGATTCCAACCGGATCAGTTCATTCGCGTTCATCGCGCAGACTTTGAAATCTTGCGTAAGCTCGATCTCGGCTGCCGTGACGCCTAAATGCCGCATCCCATCCACTGGGCTGGCAAAATCGCCATTGGCAACCATGCAGTGTCGAATTGAAACGTACATGCGGTCTCCTCCTGTCCTGTCGGTTCAGCAGCGCAGTCGTATGGCACAGCTGCCTCCGGCGAAGTCTCGCGCACCATGCTGACCAATATCAACGACGGCTTTGCTGTGGAACCGGACCAAGCAGCAACTAACTGCCCTCACCTGAGCCCCATTTAACCACGCCAGCGCGGCGGGTTCAAGACCTTCCAGGCCGTCGGATATGGTAGACCCGCAGGTTCGGCCAGCCTCCGAAATCCCGGGCCGTGAACCGCAGACCCCTAAGGCGCAGGTCGTTTTCCACTTTCTCCGGGCTGGCCCACAGCCAAACCGCGTACCATGCGTCGCACCCATCGGCATGGGCCTCTTGGACCCGGCTGATGACTTCGGACCACACGGGCACAAAGTCCATCCGCTCGCGTGGAATGGACGAGTTGTACACCAGCGCCTCCAGGTCGATGCCCGGCAGGACAATATGGTCGGCGGGCTCGACGTTCGCCTCGAGGTATCGGCTCGCGGACTGCCAGTCGGGCCGGAACGGCCCCGCGAACACGCCCGTGAGTTGGTGCGCGATGATAACCAGCAGCACCGCCGCCAGACCTATCCGGGTTTTCCCCGGCCGCATTGACACCAACGCTCCGGCTAGCAGGACGTAGATCGGCAGCGAACTGAACAGGATGTAGCGGTAGATGAAACACGGCCGCCATACGTGGGCCAGGACGAACAGCAACACCACCGGGATGGCGAACCAGCACAGCAGAAGGCCCAGCGCCTCTCGCCTCGGCCAGGGCGCTTGGCCCAGAGGCTCCGCTCTATCCCCCGCCGGGCCGCGGAGTGTATTGAGTACGAACCAGGCCAGGATGAGCCCGACGAGCGCCGTCAGTACCGTGTCCAGCGAGACGCCGGAGGGCAAATGGGAGGCCGGGTTCTCATGGTGAGCGCGACCCCCTGTGAAAACGACCAACATAACCGCGATCTCGCGCCACCCTGGCTTCGGAATCCACCCAAGCACCGTGTCGATGTCCTTGACATCCACCGTGCTCAGCCACAGGTGCAGGGCGATGACGTACGCGACGTGCACCAGACCCCAGAGCACGAGCCACCCGAAAGGCTTCCGGCGAAACCCCAGCAGAAAACACCACTGTGCGAAACAGAACAGTGCGGTGAACCCGTGGGTGAACAGCAGCATACCGTTGGCCAGCACGTTGACGACCCACCACCCCGCCTTCTCCGTCCGCAGGGCCTCCAGCAACGCATAGGCCGAGACCAGGGCCAGTAGCGTGGCGAGGC
>CAYRLQ010000010.1:22643-31641 GCA_964425145.1 uncultured Nitrospiraceae bacterium | reverse complement strand
CAGGATTGACAAGATTGGTGGGATGTAATGATGGTTTCTTCTTGCTTACTTCTTCTTTTCCCAAAGAAGAAGTAAGTTGCACATGCCGCGCTGTCTTGCTAAAGTGATGGTCATGACGAACAATCTGGAACCTATCACCTGGAACTACTGCCCCAACTGCGGCGAGCGGCTGGTCCTGCGTCAAGACGATCACGAAGACCGCCCGCACTGTGCGCGTTGCCAGCGCTATTACTACTCCAACCCCACCCCGGCCGTATGCTGTTTCGTCACGCGTGCTGACGAAATCCTGTTGGGCCAGCGCGGCGTCGAACCGCGCCGCGGCTACTGGGGGTTGCCCGGCGGGTACGTCGAGCTGGGCGAAACCGCCGAAGAAGCCGCCCTACGCGAACTGCTTGAAGAAACCGAGCTTCGTGGCGCCCGCCCAAGCCTCATCGGCGTGAGCTCCCAGCAGAGCCGCTTCACCGGCGCCGTAATTGTCCTGGGCTACATTATTGAGCAATGGGAAGGCGACCCACGCCCGGGATCGGACGTCACGGCGGTGCGCTTCTTCCCCAAAGCCCAACTGCCGCGCTTGCCATTCCGGGCCCATCGCGAACTGTACGCCATCTTCGACGCTATCCAATCCGGCGCCACGCAATCGCTTCCCACTACCCCGCAGACCCAGCCCATCGCGACCCCGCACAAAGTTGAATTACCACCCCAAAACAGATAAACTACAGCGAGTTCTGTCGCGAGCTTATAAGAGCTCGTTTTTGTTTGTTACGTAAGGACGGGTAGCTCAGTTTGGTAGAGCATCGGACTTTTAATCCGGTGGCCGTGGGTTCGAGTCCCACCCCGTTCACCAGCCATATCAAGCGGCAAGGAGGGATGGTTCTTCTGCGCATAGGAAGCGGAACGTGCATGGCGGCCCATGGCCATCTCCAGGACTGACGGAAAGTAGCGAAAAGTCGGGATATTTGTGCGGTTGAGCAGGACGGATTCGGAGGCGGCCTTGATTTATTGACAGATAGCGCGATGTATATTAATAATAAGCGCGAAGCCTGGGCGCCTCTGCGCCCCGGTTGCGGGCCTGTCCGCACGCGAGTGGTGCGTCGTGACGCACCAGTAGCCTGTACCTATGCCGATTGCCTTGCAAGGAAGTGCTGGGAACAGCGTTCGGTGTCCGTTGGACAGGGCTTGGCGGCGCGCGGTTGGTCACGCGAGGTTGAGACGGGGGCTGTTGTGGCCATTGTGACACAGAAGCGCCCTTGCTTTTTGCCGGAGGTATGACAAGTTATGTTTGCGAACAGGAAACTCGGTGCTGTTCTCGGCTTGGGCGTGACAGGGATCGTGCTGCTGGGGCTGTTGACCCTTCCCTCGGTTGAGAGGTCGCTTACGGTGGCGTCGGCCGCGCGCCAGGACGCACGCGCAGCCTCGGGGCCCAGTCTCGCGCAGCGCGTCGAGTCTGCCAGGGGGAACCGCATTGAGTTGCCCGATGCGGTGGTGGAACTGGCGCGGCGGGGGCTGGCGGAGTCCACCGATGTAAACCTCGCGTGGGAGGATGGCATTGGCTTCAGCGGCGCGCAGGGCGCGGCGCGGAACGTCGTGTTCGCCGAGCTTGGCGACGCCCGGAAGGTATTCGTATTGGATATAGAGGGCGGCGACGCGCCGCTGACGGTCGTGGCAACGGACCTTACCCCTGACTCAGACATAACGGGTGACCCCGGCAACATTATGGCACGCCGCTGGTCGATCTACGATGAAGACGGGGTGACACTGTCGACGGGCGGGTTTACGTTCCTGAACCCGGCCACCGGCGCCACGACCACGTCTAACCAATGGTCTATCATCGATCCGGACGATCCCCTCAATCCCACCGACGGCAAATTGGTCAGTATCACGTTCGACACGCCGGGCGAATTCTGGGTCGAATTAGAGCTGCTTTACCCAGGCCAGTCCTATGTCGTCGAGAACCGCATCCAGGTTCACGTAACGGATCCCGGGGAAATCCCGACGGCTTCCATCGCGCTCGAGGATTTGGTCAACATACACGATGGGATGGGGTTGGTGCCGGCGAATGATTGGGTGCCACTGTTTGCCGTTGTCATGTCCTATGCGCCGGACAGCCCCGCGCCACGCGTGTTGACGAAGCTGTCGTACCGGATCATGTGGGACCGGTACGACCAAGACAGCTACCCCGACCGGCCCTGGGACACCACCGGAGGCCCCCCGGACGAGGACGACCTGCTCGAGTTCGGCCTGTTTCGCGCCTCGGGCGAGAACTACCAGGAGGTCATTGACGATATTATGGCGGGTTCCCCGTGGCGGCCGTATGGATATGGAAGCTGGGAGTTCAAGTGGGACAGCCATGGCTATCCTTACGACACGGGCCCCTCCGGCGATGTGTACTATGCGTTGGATTTCGCGACGGTTGGCCCGCACAACCAGGCGCTGTATCCCGGGCGAACGTATATACCCATTCAGGAGTGGCCCATGGCCAGCGCGGACCCGGGCACGGCGTGGATCGTCGCGGTGCGGACCTCGCCACTCTGGTCGCACGCCCAGCACATGTGCTACATGGTGTCCGGTATTGTGGCCGAGCGGTTCGCCATGGACCCGGTCTCCCAGGAGTGGGCGCCCATCGGCCCGGTCGCCGATGACGACTATTCGCCCGACCCCCTTTCCGACGCAGGCGATGGGGTAGGATATTCATCGGACTTCTTCGTCATCGATATGACGGGATACCCCGACGATGCCTTTGGTGACCCGTGGGACTACAACCAGTGGAACTGGCCCAATAAGTTGTACACGCCCGTGAACGAGCACGTCCGGCCACGGTGGGACGTCTCGAACACGGCCTTTGAGCTGGTCACCGGCGAATGGCTGGACCTTCGCCGCCTGTTCTCGCTGGAAACGTGGACCCCTCTGCTCGGGATCAGCGCCCACGGGACCTATAATTTCGCGGCTGGCGCCCAACCGCAGGAACTCAACGTGATCTTCACAGACATCGGCGGGGACCCCTACGGCCGGCCGGGGAACGGCGGGTTCGACCCAACCGAGGGACTCGAGACATTCACTGAGGAATCGCACGGGGACGCCGACTGGGCGGTGAACGTGGACTATGCCTACAATGGCGTCAGCCTCTGGCACGACACCAACGATAACGGCGAGTTTGACCATCCCACCCAGTCGACCAACGGCACGACATTTTCTGCTGATTATCCCATGTATCCGTTCGAGCAGAGTCCCTTGGGCCACGTGACGGTCGGGCTATGGGAGTGGCAATACATTCCGTTCCCACCGGGCGGTGGCGACCCCTGGTGGAAGATCAAGCTGAGTTACTGGGGTGGGCGGCGCCGCCCGAGTCCTGACACCGAGCCCACCGGCTATATGGACGTGCAACCGGACGAGTCCGAGCTCGAAAAGGTGGGTAGGATCGACTACTTCGTCCTATTCCGGCCAGACAGCGGCTACACGGACTCGTCGACCTTGCCGGGCGACGGGACCGGGATGCGTCTGGGTGCCGATTTCCGCGCCTTCATCGAGCCGCGCCGCTACGACGCTGTCAAGGGCCAGTGGGAGGGCGGGATACTGTTTAATAACCAGTTGTATGCCCGGTATGACCCGTGGCAGGAGCAGGTCTACGATGGCATTCGGTTTCAATACGCCGGTACAGGACTGATACTCGGTGATTATCCCAATCCCGAGGAGCCCTGGTGGCCTCAGCGGACGCATAACCGAACGACTGCGTTCCCGATGCGCAGCGGCATCGAGGTGCACGACCTCGTACTGACCCATAGTACAAACAACTACTACGGCAAGGTTTCCCAGGTGAATGTGGGGACGGTGCGTGGGTATGGCGGAGTGGTGTTCGGCAGCCGCATGGGTGGGTCTCTTTTCACGCCGATGTATCTCGAGGGCTGGATGGACCCCTTCGGCATCCGCTGCAGTTATTTCTGGGACGGTTGGCGTGTGGGCATCCAACCGGACGAATCGCACATGTTCGACTTTGGGAACGATTCGAATACGGCCGGGCAGTACGCGTTCGAAACTATTCCATTCTATGACCCCGTCTATGACAACCCGATGGTCCCACCAAATGACATCGCCCGGTCCATATTCTACCCGGAGCCGCCCTTGCAGCCGACGTTGCCCGACTACACCACGTGGCCGCCTCAGTTGGCTCTAAGCAACCCGCTCGCCAGCGGATTCGGGGGCGTTGCGACCGTCCCCGTCATTCCTTCCTATCCTGCCCCCACTCCCGTCACTCCAGCGACGTTCGGCGCTGTCACCGGGAGCTATGGCGGGGAGTGGTTGATCGACTGGCAGTACGGCAAGTCCTTCATTGACTCCCACGCTGGAACGACGTTGACGCTGCGCGACGCTCATGCCGTGCAGTCCGGCGACTGGCTGATTGTCGACGATGTATTGCCGCCGGACCGGTACCCCCATGTAGCCGACTGGCCCGAAGGTTGGCATCCCGCCAGCCCCTTAGCAAATGACTTGCTGGGGTTCTTTCCGGGTTCGCAGCCGCCCCCGGATGGCTGGAGTCTCACCGGGCCCGAGGGCGCCCGTGCGGCCCGTTTGCTCAGGCAGTATATCGACTCGAACAGCCCCGCCACGGCCATGCTCGGGATTAACCTCGTGGGCGCCAATGATCCTGCGACCAACGCCAACAACCAGCTCTGGCTTGAGAGCGTCACAGTCGCCTTTTGGGGGCCGGATTTTGACCCGACCGACCTGATTCCCTTGGACCCGACTGGGCTGACGTCGATCTCGGGCGTGGCCCTGATTGAGGACTCCAATGGCGACGGTGTATTCACCACCCTGGGCGGCGACCAGCCCATAGAACTGGACGACTTCGCATGGCCGGCGGCGCCGGAACCGATTGACGTGGACGGGGACGGTATCCCGGACGACCTCAATGGGGATGGGAATCCCAGCCTCGAGGAGTGGGAAGACTACGAGGGGGAGCTCGCGGAGGTCGACTGGAATGAGGTCGTCGACGATGCCGATAAGGCCTGGGTCTTGCGGATGTTTCCGACCGATCCCTGGCTGGTGCCCTACGAAGACACGTTCCCCTACGACGAACCAAATATAATGGACGTTTGGGGCTGGTTCCGGCCAACCGGCAAAAGCGGGATCCCCGGCGGGGATGGCGGCGGGGACTCTGACGTTCTGGCCAAGGTGGACTTTTCCCGGGCGACCTGGACCACGGGACCCACGATCATCGATCCGGGGAAGCAGGCTGTGGGACAGGCCAAAGCGTTGTCGGCGGGGGCCCACGACGGCGATGACCTGTTTGTTATCGTGCGGACCTCGCAACGGATTAGCCGGTTCGACCAGTTTCGCGCGCTCGTGCCCGCCCGACTGCCCAGCCGGCCCAACGCCGAGGATCAGGTTGCGGGCATCCGGTTGCGGCCCAGGACCTATCCCGTGGTCCAAAGTTTCGAGAAGAGCAATCCCGATGAAGGCGCCATGCAGGACTTCTACAGCCATGACATGCTGGTGTGCAACATCCCGGTCGAGATCATTACTGAAATCGAGCAACTAAACCCGGCCGACAACTTGCGGCACGACCCGCTGACGATCCTCCCGGGCAGTCCGGGGATCGCGGTGCTGGGCATCGACGTGTCGACAAACCGTCCGGATGCCACCGTGGCCCAGGGCGATAACGGCACGGGTCAGGCCGGGTCGTTCTCGACGCCGGGTGTTTCGTGGTCCGATGACGTAATCGGCGATTGGCTGATCGCCATGGCCAGCGATGAGGACCGTGTGGAAGCCTACCAGGTTCAGAACTATCAGGGAAACACGCTGCACTTGCGTAGCGGGGCGGCGCCGCGTAGCGGTGGATGGCGCGTGGTGCGCGACCCCTCATTCCTCGAGCAGGTGGTCGTCGAGCTTTACGATGAAGGCGACGATTTCGACTTCAACATGGCCGTGGACCTCAAGCCGCTGGATATCGACCAGACGGCGAGCGGTGTGGCGCTGTACCGCGACAACGACTGGGACCCGAATAACCGCAACGGTCTTTATGACCCAGACATCGATATTCCATTGACGTTGGACGATGCGCCCGTGTGGATCGGCGTGACCGGTGAGCCGGAGACGCAGGTGAAGTTTGTGTTTTCTTCGCCGGGCACGGACGATTTTGAGGGTGATCAGCAAAAACCCAAGCCGATTGAGGAGCAGCCGAGGTTGCGTCAGTGGGTACCCGATACGTTTGGGATTTCGCCCTCCGACCCCGAGAAGGGTCCGGATTTCTTCGTGGTCTTCCGCACGACGCGCGGTATGGACGAGGGTGATGATTTCCGCGCGGCGATCGTGTCATGGGGGCCGAACACGCCCACCGAGCCCGACCCCGACACATTTACCGACCCGCCGCCGCCTATACAGCCCCACGACGAGTTCGATATATTCTCGGAGTTTCCCTGGGGCTCCCGTGCGCTCGGGTTCATCACCTTTTTCAAGGAGCCGCAGCAGTACAACTACTGGGCATACAACCCCGATACGCGTCGGAACGAGTCGCGGGTCGAGGTGGACCACAGTCAGGACTTCAGCCGCGTGCACGGCGGCGAGTTAACGATGTACTGGATCCGGACCGGCGCCAACAAGGCCGGCCAGACCCTTACCCTGACCGCGTTAGCCGCGCCGGTGGTCGATTTTGAGGCCGACCTTGCACGGGCGGCGGTCGGGCAGGACATCCAGTTTACGAACCTGTGCACTGGGGAGATTGACACGTATCTGTGGGATTTTGGCGATGGCGAGACGTCGGAGGATGCCAATCCGACCCACGCCTATGCTCAGCCGGGCCTGTACACTGTGACGTTGACCGTCACCGACTTGGACGGCGTGGTGGACGACGAGACTAAGCTGGATTATATAGAGGTGTTGAACCCACCCTTCGCTAATTTCGACGCACACCCGCGCGAGGGCGTGATCGAGTATCACCCGGATGAGGATGAGTGGTACCTCGAGGTCCAGTTCGAGAACCTCACGGTCTATCCGGATGACAACCCACCAGAGAGTTATCTCTGGGACTTCGGCGACGCCCTCACGGGCGGCGTGGACCCCACCAGCACCGAACTCGAGCCGAGCCACCGCTATACCGCGCCGGGTGTCTACACGGTGACACTCACGGTCGAGTTCGAAGTTGGCGCGCCAGATACTTTCCAGCGTGAGAACTTTATCTTCGTGCTTGAACCGCCTGAGGGGTGGCCACCGCCTGCCGAAGGCGAGGGCGAGGGCGAGGGTGAAGGCGAAGGTGAGGGTGAAGGTGAGGGCGAAGGTGAGGGTGAAGAAATACCGAGCGCCAACTTTGAAGGCTCGAATCCGTTGTGGGACCAGGAGGCGCTGGTTCCACTGAACGACTGGGTGCCCTTGTACAATTTCTCGATGGGCTACGCCGAGGACACCTACGCGCCGCGTTACCTGCGGACGTTGCACTACCAGATTCGCAGGGACCCGCGCGGCCCGGATGACATCGACTACGCCAATCTAGCCGGGCCGGCAGTGTCGGACTTGCTCGAGTTCGCTCTGTTCCAGGAGAGCCCCTCGGATGATGACGAGGACAACCGGAACCTCGATTATGGACACGACTGGATCATGGTCAACGACGACGGCGTCCGCTATGTCTGGGATAACTACGGCAAGCCTCTCGGCCGGCTTACCAGCGCTTTCCAGGGGGACCTGGTCTACGAGTTGGATTTCATAGGCAGTGGCACGCCGGCCGACCCGGAATTCCCCGTGCCGGCCGGTCCCGAGTACGACGGCTCGATTGGAGGGCTCTCGTACATCATTGCCGTGCGCACCTCCGCGACGTGGCGCAGTATGCTGACGATGGGCTATGAGGTCTCATACGTGGAGATGATCGACCCGACGACAGGGCAGCCGCCGGTCAATGCTGACGGCGAGCTTATCGACTCGTATACGAATCCGAACATTGCAGAGGACGAGACATTCAGCGAGGACGTGGGGTATTCTTCGAGCTTCACGGTGTGGGACATCACAGGGTCGTTGTATTCCGAGTACACCCACGGGTTCTTTGACGCGTGGAACTGGCCCAACTATTTATACACGCCGTTGGCCGAGCACACCAGGCCGCGTTGGGACAGAGTGGATGAGTTCCTGAACTTCATTCCGGGCGAGTGGATGGACTTGCGCCGTGTGTTCTCGCTCGAGACCTGGGTGCCCGTAGTCGGCATCAATGTCCACTCGACGGCCCCGGTGCACCAGGATTACGTTGATCCACTGACCACATCTTTCGGGCGCAGTTGGTTTGAAGACGCGGCCCAACTGATCGAAGTGAACATGGTGTTTACCGACATCGGCGCGGACCCCAATGGATCGCCGGGCAACGGGGGATTCGATCCTACCGAGGGGTTTGACGCGTTGACCTGGGAAGATTATGGCGAGCCTGTCGACGAGGATCAGGCCTACGCGCCGGACTTCTCGTTCAATGGGGTGTGGGTCTGGCACGATACGAATAACAACGGGCTGTTCGACCCGCCGACCATGCGCGAAGACGGCGGGATTACTTTCAACGGGGATTACCCCTTGTTCCCGGATGTCGAGTATTACTCGTTATGGGGTGATGCCGGTAAGGGAATGTGGCCGGCTGATCAGTCGAGTCTTTGGGAGTATGTGCCATTCCCGCCCGGCGGGGGCGACCCCTGGTGGAAGATCTCGCTACGGTTTTGGGGCGGGCGGCGGCGCTACTGGGAGGACGAAGAGGAGGACTTCGACGGATTCCTCGAAAAGACGCCGGACAACTTCTGGCCTGGCACAGGGTTGACCGTCGCCAGTGATTACAGCCTCGATTATTTCGTGCTATTCCGCGCCGATAGCGGTTTCATGGACTGTTCGATGTGGCCCGGCGACGGCACGGGCCTGACATTGGGCGCGGACTTCCGCGCCTTTGTCGAGCCACGGCGCTACAACGCCTCGACAGGGCATTTTGACGGCGGGATATACCTGGACAGCATGATTCCCGGCCCGGGCACGCGCTATTACGATACGG
>CAYRLQ010000010.1:0-22633 GCA_964425145.1 uncultured Nitrospiraceae bacterium | reverse complement strand
ACGGTGGTGACCGCATGGCAGGACGACGTGCGGTGGGGGGCCAACGAGCCCTGGTGGAACCAGCGCACCGTCAACGCCAACAGCACCAAGCCGGTCCGCTCGGCCCTCGAGGTGCACGACCTTGTGATGACGTACAATTCCGACTCGGAGTATGCCGAACGGACCGATATCTCTTACGCCGAGTGGATGGTAAGCGACATCTGTTTCGGCTACAGTAGTGGGTTGGGTTGGGGGACGTGGTTTGACACGTGGCTCGATCCCTTTGGCCTGCTCCAGAGCCAGTTCCTGAACGGCCACAGCGTCGGCGCACTCGCCTGGGTGGTTTACGGGTGGTACCAGGTACCGGTTGTCGCCGTCGATGAGAGCTACAATTTCGATATCACCTTGCACTATGACGACGTTCTGGACCCAGGGCAGTTTGCCTATGAGTCAGTCCCGTTCTACACTCCCGTGCACGATGATCCACGATTCGGACCCCGGTCGCCCTTCTACGCCATTCCGCCGGACCAGCCGACGCTGCCTACCTATAACACCTGGCCAGCGACGCTCGGCCCGGGTGAATATCCGCGCGCGAGCGATTGGGGTACCGAATATACCCGGGCCCGCTTGCTCAAGCAGCATGTGGATGCCCGCAGCGAGAGCACGGCGATGCTCGGGATCGACCTGGCCGCCTGTGCCGACCCGTTTGTAAACAAGGAGAACGAGTTGTGGCTGAGCGAGATTACCGTGGCGTTCTGGGGGCCGGACTTCACGCCTGAGGACTTAATGCCTCTGGACCCCGAGGGCATCGACCCGGATTCGGGCGTCTTGCTGTGGGAGGATGCGGACCAGGACGGGGTGTTCCACGGCCGACCGTTCAAGGACTTCTTCGGCGTTGGTGCGGCATTCGACGGGGTGGTGCCGCTGAGCGACCTCGAGTGGCCCGCGCGCCCCGAGCTCATCGACCTGGACGGCGACGGTATCGCGGACGACCTCGATGGGGACGGACGTGTCGACGATGCGGACCTTGCCTGGGTGGTGCGGCTGACGCCGCTCGAGCGCTGGGCCGTGCCGCGTGAAGACGCAGGTAGAGACTACGACATAGTAGGTAATGTCTGGCGCGGATGCGGCATTTATCTAGCCTATGTATGGGGCGGTGAAGGCGAAGGCGAGGGTGAAGGCGAGGGTGAAGGTGAGGGCGAAGAGCGACAGTGGGTATATTTCTCCGTGGATGAGGGCGCCCGCGGCGTGGCGGGCTCGGCCGTCGTTGATAATACCCCGGAGGCGCGGGCCGTTGACATTTATTGGGGGCGCGACGACACCAACCAGTGGTATATCCTCAAAGAGGAGCTGGGGCTCCAGGATGATGACAACATCGATGCGTTAAGCATTCGGGACAACCAGACCCTGCCGGTGACTAATGCCAATACGGTGTATTGGCACTTCTCGGTGGACGCCGATGCAGTGGGCCAGTCCGGGACGGCGGTGAATGCAGCGCAAAGCGGGTGGGAAGCAGCCGGAGATGTGTTCTGGATGGCTCCGATGGAGAATTCCGGGTCCAATGTCTCGGCGGTCGACGAGAGCGAGATCGGGCTGCTGGACGGCAGGACCGACAGGGACGAAGACAACGTCGATGGGCTGACCCTGGTCAATCGTGCGGGCGATACGGAAACTCTTCCCGTGTTCCCGGATGGTTCGACGGCGTATTTCTCGTTGACGCCTGATTCGCTGACCGTCACCGAGGGAGGCTACTCCGGCGCGCACGTTTTCACGTCTACCGGCAACGGAACCTTCTCCGTGTGGCACGACCCGGCCGCTTTGGACTTGGAAGAGGGCGACGACGTGGACGCCCTATTCGTGCCGCGCGATCCGACGACGGCAGGGAACATGTTCTTCTCGGTGGCGGCTGGCGGACCCACCGCACTGGACGCGGGCGATGTCCACCAATTGATCTCGGGCGTGCGTTTCACAGTGCTTTCGGCCGCCGAACTGGGCCTGATGCCTGGGGACAACCTCAACGGGCTCGACGCGCTCGATGGGCCGTTCGAGTGGTTCACTGACAAGCGCGCCACCGCCGGTCCGCTGAAGGCGCTGCGGACGGGTACTAAGGCGCTCAAGGCACTCGATCCGGCCGAGATCAACCCGGGTGACGACCTGTTTATCTCGGTTCGGACGTCTGACACCATCGCCGGGTTTGAGTCGTTCCGGGCATTGATTCCCGCCACACTGCCGAGCCGTCCTGCTTCGGATCAGCAAGCGGGTGTCAAGCTGCTTCCGCGAATGTACCCGAGTCCGGGCGCGTATATGAAGAGCAACCCCGAAGAAGGGGCCGTGCAAGACTTCTACGGCCACGACATGCTCGAGGTAAACGCGCCGGTCAAAATCATCGATATGACCACGCGGTTGCAGCGCATTGTGCAAGCTGGGCCGGCGGTGCCGGTGCTCGGCCTCGATATTTCCACCAACCAGCCGCATGCCATCGTGGCGACTGGCACGGCTGGGCTGGGCGGCCCGGGAAGGCTTACGGTGGACGGCGCCAACTGGACCTCGGGCGCCTATGCAGGGCTCTGGCTGGTGGATAGCGGCTATGAGACCTACGAGATTACCGGCAATACGGCGAGTCGATTGACGCTGCTGAGCGGTGAGCCGCGGGATGGTGACTGGACCATTGTCACCAATCCGACGTTCCTCGAGCAGGTCATCGTCGAGTTCTATAATGAAGGCGATGAAGACGGTGATTTCAACATTGTACACGATCTCCTGCCGCTGAACGTTGACCAGACAGTCAGTGGCGTGGCGTTGTATCGCGACAACGACATGCATGCGGCCAACCGCAATGGCATATTCGACCCGGACATCGATATCCCGTTACAGTTGGACGGCCCGCCCATGTTTATCGGTAACGTGGGCGAGCCGGAGACCCAGGTCAAGTTCGTGTTCTCGACGCCCGGTACGGATGATTTGCCCGGGCCCCTCGCGGGCCAGCCGCGCCGCCGCCAATGGGTGCCCAATTCCTTCGGCGTCACGGATGGCGCCCCGTTAAGCGGTCCGGACTTCTTTGTAGTGATACGCGCCTCGAGCGAAATCGACGAGAACGACGATTTCCGCGTGGGGATCGTCTCTTGGGGGCCAAACACGCCTACCGAACCCGATCCAGACACATTCACGTACCCGACACCGCCCACGCAACCGTCCGATGAATTCGACATATTTAGTGAGTTCCCTTGGGGGGCGCGTGGTCTGGGGTTCATTACATTCTTCGGCGAGCCGCCCAAGTATTACTTTATGGACGGGATCGAAGCGAAGCAAAGAAGGGACACGAGCGGGTACAACTGGGTCCGGTCAACGTCGAGCCAGCACCGGCGCACCAATGTGATCACTGCCAAGGAACGGTCGATCGGGCCGTACAGTGTGACGATCGATTCGGTGTCGCCATCGGTTCTGTCCGCAACAATTCCCGAAGGCTATGAATTCAATCTCACAATATGGGGTAAGGGGTTTGGCACACGTCCCAAGGTAACGGTCACCGGATACGACGTGACGGTAGACGATGCGAGGGACACCGTCATTGATACACGGCTGGCGAACGAGCCCGGCGTGGTTCCCACCGAGCCCGTGGTGCTCTTCGTGCGCAATCCGGATACAGGCGAGGAACACAGCCGCAGCGACCTTTTCACCATTTCATCGGCGCCGCCTGAAATGATACCGGTGATTACGGGGGTCACGCCCAGCAGCGGCACGCGGGACGTCTTCCCGGTGGTGATTGAGGGCGAGCAGTTTAACACGGAACTGCCCGTCGAGGTCCTGTTTGCGGAAACGCTGATGGAGGTCCTGGAAGTTGGTGAAGATGGTACGTGGATTAGAGTGGATTTCCCGGTCAACGGTCTGCCGCAGACCGGACCGTTGAATGTAACCGTGCGCAACTATCTCAAAAAGGATGCCTCGAGTTATGTCGAGGACATAAAGGTGGGCGCTTTCGATTATATCAATCTGCCATGGCGCCCCTTCCCCGGGTGCTTTGGCGCTTCGCTGGTGCGGCCGGGCGCGTCGAAATCGGGCGATTCGGCGGGGGATACGCTGTTGTTCGCCGCGATGGTGTTTATCCTGGTTATGGGTCCAGTAGTGACGAAAGGAGTGCAGTTGGTGCGCGTACAATTTCGACAAGTGATGGCGGCTGCCCTGTTCGTGCTGCTGCTGGGTGGGGTGGCGCTTCCGGCACGTGCGTTCTTCCCACTCGGCGGCTACGGGGTGCTGGACCTCAAACTGAAGTACGTGCGTTGGCCGCTGAACTACATGGACACCAACCTCGATGGCGATGTCAGCGGGCCGGATGAGGGCGTTGAGATCACTATCGAATCGGGTGAAAACGGATTCTCGTCCGACGAAATCGAGACCGTTAAGGAGGCATTCAAAGTCTGGCAGGACGTGCCCACAGCGTACGTCGGTTTTCGGTACACCAATACAGTTTCGGACCCGTTCGATTTTGACACGAGCGCCGGTGAAAGCCTGCTTAACTTCGTGGCGATGGAAACGCCCGACGACGTGTACCGGGTTGGCGTGGGCGGACTGGTTCTCGGGCTGACGCTGTTGACGGCTGTGATAGACGAGGTCTATGCCGGGGACATGGGGTTCCCGATAAGCGGCGGCCAGATCATCAAGGCCGATATTATCATCGATTCGGAGGCGCATCGTCCCACGGAGGCGGGCACAGCGGCCCTGGCAGACCTGAGGAGTACGCTGGTCCATGAGGTGGGCCACCTGATAGGCCTGGGCCACACACCGCTGAACAACCTCGAGCTAGTCGAGGACGAGCGTGATTACCCGCTTTTGGTGGAGAGCCCGGTATTCGCGCAGCGCGATGTGGCCGGCCGCTTGGCGCCCGTCGGCGCAACACCGACCATGTTCCCCATTTACTTCTTTGTGGATGACGGCATGGGTAACCTTGTCGGAGGGCAGCAAGACCTGGCGCCGGACGATATTGCCGGGGTCTCGTTTTTGTACCCCCGCGGGAGCCAGGACAACTTCTTCACGATCACCCACTGGGCCCGCACGCAGACCCGGACAGACTTCCCCTCTATGTCCATCGGTGGAGGCCATGTCGTGGCCTGGGTCGATGCGGACAATGACTCGACCACGGCGCGCGTTCCTTTGATCAGTACCATGACCGGCTTGTACGAGCCCGATGGACAAGTCCACTACAGCGGCCGTTTTCATCTGCGTGGGCTGCTTAAGGAGATCGAGACCTTGGGCGGCGTGCCGCCCTTCCTGGCGAACTATGTCCTGACACTTAGTCCCATCAACGAGCTCGACATCACCCGGATGGCGCCCGAAGGCTACACGCCGGAGGATTTTAACTCGATCGAGGGCTCGAACAGTGAATACAACACCGCCTTCATTTCGGAAGTCTTCCACGAGGCCGGCAATCTGCTCGACATGGACAACAGGGACGTGGGTACGCCGCTGGCGTTTGACCGGGAGCGGAACACGGTGGTCAGTGTCGATACGGACAAAACGCTGCCAACGATGCTGCCGGGGCAGGTACCCATGTTTGGCGACCGGGTTGAGATGTGCCCGCTCAACGTGGCGACCGAGGGCTTGGAAACCAGCAACGTCGCCCAAGGGCTCCGGCGGGTAAGGGACGACATGTTGTTGCATACGGCCGCGGGTGCGGCGCTGGTCGACGCCTACTACACTGTGGCGCCGACGACCGCGGCGTTCCTGGTCCGTCACACGCGGGTCTTGGCGGTTGTCCGGGCATGCGCTGCCCGAATCGAGTGGGCCTACACCTGCTGCCAGGGGGGGTGGTTGGGCCTGCTGTTGGTGATGACGGCGGGCGTGGCCGCGGTATTTGCCGCCTATAAAGGGCGCAAGCGTGCCCGCGCACTTACCGCGTTGTTCCTGGTCCTTGTAGGGTTGTGTGCGTTTGCGGCCCCGGCCAACGCGTCCATTGTCTACGTAACCACGCCCCAGCTCGTCGAGATTTCCGAGTACATCGTCATCGGGGGCGTCACCGGGATTGACAGCCATTGGACCCGTGACGGCAAACGGATCGTGACGGATGTCACCATCGAAGTCTATGATTGCATTAAAGGCCAGATGAACACCGGCCAAATCATCCATATCCAGCTTCCCGGCGGTCGGGTCGGCTCGGTGGTCACGAAAGCCATCGGGATGCCCATCTTTAGGGAAGGCGAGGAGGTCCTCTTTTACCTCACCTTTGACGCCGAGCTCGGCTACCTCGTCGTGGGTGGCTGCCGTGGGAAGTTCGAGGTATGGACCAATCCCGAAACGGGCGAGAAATATGTCCTTGCCGCGAGTCCTGAAGCGAAAACCGCGTTGCGCCGGGACGCCGCCACCGTCAAGACCGACTCGAAGGATTCTGAGGGCGGCGCGGCCGTTACCAATGATAATCGTATTCCGTTGAATGATTACAGGCGCTACCTGCGCAAGCTCGTCAAGGGACGGCAAAAGCGATAGGTGCTTCACTATCGGTTCAGGCCTACGCCCCCTGGGGAAAGGCAAGTTTCCCCAGGGGTTTTGTTTAACCCTAGAAAAAGCACTTGAACCACGGAGAGCACGGAGCACACAGAGTAAATAGACGACTTATGCGGACGAACCGGTCCACCCAACGGGTGATGCTCGTGACATCCCAAATGTTTTGTAAGTCAAGTATTTGCAACTCCTTGCCGCCGTGTTCTCTGTGGTTAATTGCCGTTTTTATGTCAGCCTGAACGTGTGATCGAGAAAGTCGTCCCTCGCCGTCATTGCGAGCGAAGCGAATCAATCTCATTTAGCGCCTCAAAGCACGCTCAAACGGAGTTTGAGCGTGGCACCCACTGAGTCTTTAGTGTAACCCTGTTTGTGCGGCAAAAAATGCGCTTAGTGTGCAAACCCGCTGCCGCGATCAGGCGCCTCTCGGTGTCAACCCTACCGGCCGCTGAAGCGTTAATCGAAAGGCAGAGGAATGCCTTGTGGCGCTGCAGGAGTTTGGGAGTAGCTATGATACAAGGGCTTGTCATCCGGCGGGTATTCGTTGTCGTGGACTTGGTGCTCGCCGGGCTCGTCTTGTCCGTGGCGGGTCTGGTTGTGATGAAAGTTTTCGAGGAAGCGTCTAACCCTTTTGCGAGGAATGTGGCCCAGGTGGCCTCTGTGGGCCATCCGGGCAATGTGCTGCATGATGTGGCTTCGCGCGCGGAGTATGACCGCATACTCGAGAGCCACATTTTTGGTCCGGTCGGCGACGAGACCAGTGCCTCGCAGGAGCCGCCTCCACCCCCGCCGCCCACTGAGGCGATGGAGGAAACTAAGTTGAACCTGGTGCTGCGTGGCACGGTGGCGACCCATTCGTTGGACCCTCTGGCTTCAGCCACCATCGAGAACAAGGACACGAAACAGACCCAGGTTTATGGACTGAGTGCTGAAATCGTTGCGGAAGTTTTCCTCGAGGAAGTGTATCCCCGTGAGGTGATTATCTTGAACAAGGGGAAGAAGGAAGTACTTCGGATGGATGAGGAAGAGGAGTTGAGCACGCTTGCCAAGAAACCTCCCTTCTCCCGTTCGTCCCGGCCGGCGCCTGCCGGCCCGCCGGAGCGATTCACCCTGAATCAGCATGAATTCATACAACAGCTCTACGTAAACTATGCGGACCTCGTGACGAAGGTCAAGCCGCGAATGTACAGGGATGAAAACGGGGACATCGCAGGGATCACCGCGTCGAATCTCGAGGACATTCCCTTGGCCAAGACGCTGGATTTGCACGATGGCGATGTGCTGCAAACGATCAACAATGAGAAGATCGACAGCGAAGAAAAGATCATTAAGCTGATTAACAAGAATCGGGACACCAAGACGTTCCGAATCGGCATCCTGCGAAACGGCAGGCCCCTGGTGAGAACGTACCGACTTGAGTGATGAGGGGCCCCATGTAGACATGGCGGACTGTTTACAATTTGTGGAAAGGGAAGCCGTGAAAACGAGACGAGTGTTGCAGGCGCTAATGTTGCTGGCCGGGCTGGCACTTATGGCGGGTTCGTCTTGGGCCCAAGATGAAGACGCCGAGAGGCCCGATGAGGCGGTGGGAGAACCCGGCGAGTCCGTGGAAGAGTCAGAGGTCTCGGAAGAGGCGCCGGAACTCTTGCCGACGGTGCCCGAGCCGGTGCGTCCGGCGCGTCCGCAGCCAGTACGTTCCAGGCCGGTCCTGCCACCGCGTGGCACCGGGCGTGCTCAGCTTCAGCCGCCCAAGTCCGGACCCCCGCGCGATAACAGCGGGCCGAAGGACGGGCGCACACCGGACACTCCGGTCTCATTTGACTTCGACAACGTTCCACTAAGCAATGTTATCGAGGCGATCGCCCGAATGACCGGAAAGAATTTCGACGTCGATCCAAACATCGGCACGATGCCGGTAACGGTGATCACGCACGATGAAATTCCGCCTGAGTTGGCCTACCAGGTGCTTGAATCGATCTTGAATACGCGCGGGTTCAGCCTGATGGAAACCTTGGACGGGCACTTGATCAGGGTGGTCAAAACGGGTGAATCGCTCGAGAAGGCCCATTTCGCCCACGGCACGGTGCCCCCGCCGGACCGGTACGATAGTCTGTCAACCCATGTGGTGGGTGTGGAAAACGCCAACGCCCAGGACCTGGCCACGATCCTCCGTGTGCTGGGCTCGAGCAGTTGCAGCGTGGATGCCTACGTGCCCACGAACACGCTGATTATTACGGATACCGCCGACGGTCTCCGGCGGGTTTTCTCGTTCCTCGAGGAGGTCGACATCCCCGGCTTCGACACGACGGTGGAGATTTTCACACTCGAGTACACGCGTGCGGAGGTACTTTCAACCCAGATAGAGCAAGTGCTCTCGCCCGAGGGCGCTCCCGCAGGGGCGCCGTCCCGACCTACGCCGACGCCGCGGCGGCCTGTACGGCCGAGCAGCCGGACGGTACCTGGGACAAGCGCACCGCTCGTGATTGGGGCGCGCGAGGAAGTCTTGCGGATCGTGCCCGACGAGCGGCTCAACGCGCTGATCGTGGTCGCCACGGAAGGAATGATGGAGCGGGTGCGCGACCTGGTGAACAAGCTGGACACCCCGACGCCGTATGAGGCGAATAACTTACACGTGTACGAGTTGCTGAACGCCAATGCGGAAGATGTGGAGTCGGCGCTCAACGCGATTGTGGGCACGACGCCGCGCAAGGCGGGCCCGCAGGGCGGAGCGGGGGCGGCGGGCGCAGAAATTCAGCCGTTTGAGAAGAAGGTCATGATTACCCAGTATGAACAGACAAACGCGCTGTTGATCCTCGCTTCGCCACAGGACTACAAGCTCATTAAGGAAATCATCGCCCAGCTCGATGTGCCTACACGCCAGGTGCATCTCGAGGCGGTCATTCTGGAAGTGTCCATTAACGACAACTTCACGCTGAATGTGGAAACGGCAGCGTTCCAAGACGATGTGCACGGCATCATCGCTTTGAGCAACGTCGTCAAGCTGGCCAATATGTTGACCCAAGGCCCCTTGGCAGTGGCTGGGGCCGGTATGACGGCCGGCTACTTGGACGGGACGACGGATATTGTGGTGCCGGGACTGGAAGGCATGTTGACGCCGATGACGATACCGAATGTGCCGCTGCTGATCACGGCGCTCGAGAACATGACTGACATCGACGTGCTCTCGCAGCCGAGCCTGACCACCCAGGACAACCAGCCGGCGAACATGGTAGTGGGCCAGGAGCTGCCTGTGCCGACCATGCGGTCTGGGTACACGTACAACCCGCGCGAGCCGGAGCGCAGGACCACTCCCTATGGGGGGATGTCAAGTTATGGGCGTGGGATTTCACGCCAGGATGTCGGTGTAAAGATGACGGTCACCCCGCACATTAACGAGGGCGATTACGTGACGGTGGAGGTCGAGATCGAGGTGTCGCAGCCGGTGGTGAGCGATGTGGGGATAGACCCGAACGAACTGGGGCCAACGTTCCAGAAATCGCTGATCAACAACAGTGTAGTGGTTAAGGATGGTACGACGGCGATTATCGGCGGGTTGATCAGCGAAACCACGGACCACTCGCGGCGCCAGACCCCGGTGTTGGGAGAGGTGCCGGTGATAGGCTGGCTGTTTCGGTCGCGTGGCGCGCGCCGCTCGAAGCGGAACCTCGTCGTGTTGCTGACGCCGCACATTGTCAAGGAGGGGGTCGAGCTGGAACGGCTGACGGCTTACAGGATGGGCGAATTCCGCGAGGCCAACCTCGATGTGCTCTTCGAGAAGGGGTTCATTCGTAAGATCAAGAACCGGAGCCGAATGCGTAACAAGTACCGTCCCGGTATGGAGCGCAGTGAGAAGTTCGACCAGAGAACGGGCTTTGGGCGCGGGGACATCAGGAGGTGATCGATGGCTGTCGAGCGCCAGTCAAGACTGTGTGACATCCTGCTGAGCCTTGGCTATGTCGAGCAGGAGCAGGTCAACGAGGCCCTCGAATTGCAGAAGCTCCGCCCGAACAGCCGGGCAGGTGAAATCCTGATGGACCTGGGTTATGTGGAAGAAGACCACGTGCTCGAGGCCCTCAGTGAGCAGTTCGCCATTCCATTCGAGAAAAATATCGCCGAGCACGTCGACCCTTCCCTGACCACGAAGGTGCCCATCAGTTTCATCCGCGAGTACCAGATGGTGCCATATCGGCGCAACGGGGAGTCCTATTACGTCGCGGTCAACGACCCGGTCAATCTGTTACCGTTGGACGATCTCCGGTTGCTGCTGGGCGGATTCGTCGAACCGGTGCTATGTCGGAAAGAAGACATTCAGGCGGTCATCGACAGCTATTTCGAGCAGCAGGGCGAGAATGCATCCGAGATGATCGATAGTATTTCGTTGGATGACGGCGAGGGCGCACCGGTTCATACGCTCGACAACATCGAATCGGAGCGGGACCTGCTGGACCTGGCCAGCGAAGCGCCCATCATCAAGCTGATCAATCTTCTCATATCGGGTGCAGTCAGGGAACGCGCTTCAGACATCCACATCGAGCCTTTTGAGCACGAAGTGCGTGTGCGCTACCGGATCGACGGCGTATTGTACGAGAAGTTTGCGATGCCGAAGTCGCAGCAGGCTGCAGTGGTCTCACGCGTCAAGATCATGGCGAACCTGAACATCGCCGAACACCGCCTGCCGCAGGACGGGCGCATCAAAATCCGCCTCAGCGGCAAAGAGATCGACATCCGCGTGTCCGTCATCCCCGTGGCCCACGGTGAGCGGGTTGTGATGCGGATACTCGAGAAGGGCACCTTCCTGTTCAGCCTCGAGCAACTCGGGATGGACAAGCACGACTACGATCTGCTCGATAGGCTCATCACCAGTTCACACGGGATCATTTTAGTGACGGGACCCACGGGGTCGGGTAAATCAACTACCCTGTACGCGGCCCTGCAACGCGTCAATTTGCCGGACAAGAATATTATCACCGTCGAGGACCCCATCGAATACCAGATGGCGGGCATCGGCCAAATCCAGGTCCGGCCGAAAATTGGCCTGACCTTCGCCATGGGCCTGCGCCATATACTGCGACAGGACCCGGACATCATCCTCGTGGGCGAGATTCGCGACCACGAAACGGCGGAGATGGCCGTGCAAGCATCGTTGACAGGCCACCTCGTGTTTGCCACCCTGCACACCAACGACAGCGCCGGCGCGATTACGCGGCTGATCAATATGGGCATCGAGCCGTTCCTGGTGACGTCGTCGACCATTGCCATCATGGCGCAGCGGCTGGTGCGGCGGATTTGTACGGAGTGCAAAGAGTCTTACGTGCCCAAGCGCGAGAGCCTGACCGAGTTGGCGGTGTCGCCGGACGCCGCCATGCAGGAGTGCGTGGTGTTTCGCGGCACAGGATGCAAGGCCTGCCAAGGCCGGGGTTACTTTGGACGGACGGGCATTTTCGAACTGCTCATAATGACCCCGCGGATTCAGGAACTCGCCTTGCAGGGCACTGACTCGAACGTGATCAAACGCGCAGCCAAGAAGGACGCCATGCGCACCTTGCGCGAGGATGGCGCCTCGAAAGTATTCCAGGGCATCTCGACCATCGACGAGGTGCTGCGGGTGACGCGCGACGACCTCCTCGATGTAGTGACGGATTAGGGCCATGGCCATTTATGAGTACCAAGCCATCGCCCAATCCGGCAAGACGATCAAAGGCGTGATCGACGCCGAAACGGCCGCGGTGGCCCGGCGCAAGCTCCGCGAACAAAAGCTCCATCCCACGCAGATCGCGGAGAGTTCCGGTGCGGAACAGTTGGCGCGGGGGGCGAAACGGGCCGGTTTCGGCCGGGTTTCGGTGCGTGACGTGGCGTTGATGACGCGGCAGTTCGCCGTGCTGCTCCAGGCGGGTATGCCCTTGGTCGAGGCACTCACGGCCTTGCTGGACCAGACCTCGAGGGTCCGCCTGAGCAAGGCCATCTATGACGTGCGGGATAAGATCAACGCGGGCAGTACCCTGGCGGACGCGTTGGCCACGCACCCCCGAATTTTCTCGCAACTGTACGTCAACATGGTGGGGGCGGGGGAGGCCAGCGGGACGCTCGAGTCAGTGCTCTTCCGCCTGGCCGAGGTCCAGGAACGCCAGGCCAAGCTGCGTGCACGGCTCCTGTCGACGCTGGCGTACCCGATGTTCATGGCGCTGTTTGCCTTATGCGTGATTACGTTCTTGATGCTTATGATCGTGCCGCGGATTACGCAGATATTCGAGAAGCAAGGCCAGGAGCTGCCCGGCGTTACGAAGGTGCTGATCAACACGAGCGACTTCATCGGGGCGTACTGGTGGGCCATGGTGCTGGGGATGCTGGGCGTGTTCGTGCTCTGGCGGGCCTGGATCGCGCGGCCCTCCGGGCGGATGGCTTGGGACCGGTTCAAGCTGAGGGTTCCAGGCTACGGGGGCCTTTACCTCAAGATGCTCGCGGCGCGATTCTCGCGCACCTTGGGCACGATGCTCCAGAGCGGCCTGACCATGTTGGCCGCCCTGGACGTAGTCAAGACAGTGGTCGGGAACCGGCATATCGACGAGCAGTTGAATGACGTACGCAGCGGCGTGCGCCGTGGCAGAGACCTGGCCCTCCCGCTGAAGGAGACGGGGATTTTCCCGCCGATGATGCTGCACATGATCGAGCTGGGCCAGCGCAGCGGCGAGATCGAGGACATGTTAATCCGCGTGGCGGACACCTACGACGACGATGTCCGGATGACCGTGGACGCGGTGGTGGGGCTGCTCGAGCCGGTCATCATTATTGTTATGGGGATATTTGTAGGTTTTTTGGTCCTGGCAATTCTGCTGCCGATCCTGAATATGAGCAGTAATATCTAGAGAGGAGGCGAGCCGATGGAAGCGGAAACCACAGGCAAAAAGTGGTCCGGAGTGGCAGGGTTCACCCTGGTGGAACTGATGGTCGTGATTGCGATTATCGCGATTCTAGCGACGATCGTCGGTGTGAATGTCCTGGGCGCCATGGACGATGCGGATGTGGGCAAGGCACAGGCCCAAATCCGGAACTTCAAGACCGCTCTGGTGAGTTACAAGCTCAAGTTTAAGAAGTTTCCCTCAACGTCCGAGGGCCTCGAGGCCCTGGTCAACAATTCAAAGGGGATTAGCTTCCTGGACGCGACGCAGGTGCCGCTGGACCCCTGGGGCAATCCGTATCATTACACACTCGAGGGCTCCCGGAAGTACCGCGTTGTCTCCTATGGTGCAGACGGAGCGCCGGGGGGCTCCAGCTACGACGCGGACATTGACAGCGATTCGCTCGAAGCGGGGAAATAGGCTCGCCGGGTCGGATCGATGGCCGAGAGGCGTGTTTGCCTATGTGAAATGCGCAAGCTTGCGTGCGCTTTTTCCCAACACAAGCTTGCTTGTGTTGGGACTAATATCTCTGGTGTCGGGCAGCAAGCTGTGCAAGGGAGAAGCGGCAGCAAGCTGCCGCACTCCACAAAGCGACCGCGTATACAAAATGAGAACGAAGCGGAGATGGCAGTGCAGTTTCACAGCAGCGAGGATGGGCGACCAGGTGTTGGGCATGCGGCGAGATAGCGCCGGGTTTGTCTTAATCGAACTGATTGTCGTAGTCGCTTTGATCGGGCTGATTGCGGCGGTGGTGTTCCCGGCGCTACTGCCTGCTATCGCGTTCAGTCAGATCGAGGGCGCCGCGCGGCACCTGACCGGCTATGGGCGGAGCGCGATGGCGCACTGCGCCCTGATGGGCGAGCGCATCACGGTCAAGATCGACCTCGACGCCCAGGAATATTGGTGTGTGCGGTGGCCCAAACCCGAAGTCGAGTTGGGTGGCGAGAGGCGAAGCGACCAGACCTTGGACGAAGAGGAGGACGAGTTTCTCGATTTGGGCCTGTTCGGGGACGATCTGGCGGAACTCGATGAGACTGCCCTGGAGGAAAAAGCGCTCCGGATGCAAGATAGTTTCGACCGGTTCGCGCGGATGGCGCTGATGGCCCGGGCACGGAACGCGCGTCGGGAGTCGATCATGGATGAGTTCGGCCCCCTTTTTGAAAGGGAGTTCACGTTGGACATCGAGGAGGAAGAGGAGGAGGAGATCGTCCTGCCGTTGTTGAACCGGACTAAGATGCCCGAGGAAGTCCAGATCGAGTCGGTGGTCGTTGGCGGGACGGACTATACCAAGGGCGTGGTGGAAGTGGACCTGTCACCCCTGGGGCTTTTGGAACCGGTGGTGTTTTTCGTCAAGGACCTCGACGAGGAGTACTTCACGGTGGAATGGGACCCGATTACAGGGTTGACGTACCTGTACGAAGGTAAAGAATCTCTCACATGATTGCAGATTTGCGGAACGAGAACGGTCGGGTTTTCGCCCCCACTCGGCCGATTCCGGAGTGCGCGCGGAAGGGCCGGCGACAAGCTCTGGGTGGCTGTCACAGGTTAGCCATCCATTCGAAAGCATCAATCATCAATCACAAATCTGCTGTTGAAGAGACTGGTTTTACGCTGATCGAGATTATGGCGGCGTTGGTGATTCTGGGTACGGCGGTGCTTGTGCTGCTCGATACGCATTACAACGCGTTGCAGTTGTTCGATGAAACCCGCGAAGCGATCGTCATGGACAGTTTGATGGAATGGGCGCTGGGTCTGGCGGAGGTCGAGGTCCAGGCGGGCAACCCGGAAGGTTCAGGGGATTTTGGCGAGCGGTATGAGGGCTATGCGTATTCATATTCCGCAGTCCTCCCCGAAGACATTGAAGGGGTGGCGTTGTACACGGTGACCGTGACGGTGACCGCCCCGGATGATGAGCGGACACTTACGATGCTGGTTTACAACATGGGGGTCTCATTGGATGGCGCGCCGATGATCTGAGGGTGCTTATGGTGCGGCGGACAGGAATAGCGCAGGCTCGGCGTTGGAAATTGCACATAATGGCAAAGCGACGCTCCGGGTCCGGCGCTGCGGGATTTACCTTGCTCGAGTTGCTGGTAGCAATTTCGATTTTGGCGGTGATCGCGGGGATAGTTTACGGGAGCTTCGCCGGGGTGACCGATGCGACGGCAATGGCGCGGGCAAGCGCCGAAAAGCTGCGCCTGCACCGGTTTTTACGTAGGACTTTGACGGAGCTCTTTTCCAGCGTGTACACCGATGTGACCTGTGCCCGGGAAGACTACTATTTCGTGGGCACGAATGATACCGGCCCGGACGGGCCGATGGATTTGGTCGAGTTGTGCTCCTCGGCGCCGATGATGGGTGGAATGTCGCTACCGGGCGCGCTCAAACGGGTAACCATCGAGGTCACGGATGAGGACCTGTCAGACCAAACGCTCGACAATCTGGACATCCCAATTCAAGGCGCCGACACGAGTGACCAGCCCTGGCCTGTGCTGCGCGTGACAGAAACGCCGCTGGTGGTCACGAGCGGGCTGGATTTGGGAGCGGACTCGGTGGCAGCGTTCGCGGCCGCAGCCGCGATGGTGTCCGAGGCAGTGGCCGCAGAGGCAGGTGTAGAAACCGAGTTTGACACGCCCAGTTGGACGGTGCCTGTGCGTTCGATGGACATTACCTATTTTGATGGCGAGGAGTGGATGGAGGAGTGGGACTCCTTGGCCATTGGGCGGATGCCCTGGTGTGTGCGGGTCAGGATCAACTTTGCGCCGACGCCTGAGGAGTTGGAAGAGGAAGAGGACGAAGGCTTGGACGTGGTCGAGAATCCGGATTTGGACTTGCTCGTTCCGATCCCGTTGGGGGTAGGCACCCTGTCGGAATTTGTAGAAGAGGAGATATTGTCCGAATCTGCTGACCGGAAGGAGAATAGTAAGCCCGGTCCGTCCGCGCCCGGCGAGCGGAAGCAGCCACGCTGAAGGGAGTGGAAGCGATGAATAGCGCCATTGTAAATCGGCCGACACGGCACGCTGCCGGTGAGGACGGTATGGCGCTATTGCTGGCGTTATTGTTTGTGACATTGCTCAGCGTCATTGTAGTCGAGTATTGTTATGAGACGCAGGTGGATGCGGCCCTGGCGGATAATGACGGAACGTACCTCGATGCCTACGTTGCTGCGAAGTCGGCGGTGGCGGGCGGTTTGGCCCTGTTGGCGAGCGACTTGCTCGATGTAACAGAGTTTAGTGGCGCGGAATTCGACAGTTATCTCGACCTTTGGGCGATGCCGGGATTGATTGAACCGATCAACGACGCCGTGATGCGTTGCACGATCAATGATGAATACGGGAAACTTAACCTCAATGCCCTATTCCGCGTGGACCCGGGCGGGAACGCAGTCGAGAACGACCTGCTGATCGAGGCATTGTCCCTGCTCTTGGAGTTGCGCGTTCAGATGCTAGGCCTCGAGGAGAATCCCACCGACGCGATCCTCGATTGGCTCGATCCGGATAGTGACCCGAGGCCCAATGGCGCCGAAGTCGACTTTTACGCCACGTTGGAAATCCCCTATCCGTGCAAGAACGGGCCGATGGATTCGATCGAGGAGCTCCTGATGATCCGCGGGGTCACACCGGAATTGTTCTTCGGGCTTCTCGAGGAGGAAGAGCTATTGCCGCCGGAGGAAGAGCTTTTGCCATTGACCGAGTTGTTGACGGTCCATGGGGACCCACGGGGCCGGATCAATGTCAACACGGCTGAACCCGAAACGCTCGACGCCTTGTTCGAAGTGTGGGAACTGTCCAATATGGGGCAGGTGGAGATGATCATGGACCGGCAAGCCGGCGAAGCCCCCTTCATGAGCATGGAAGAACTGGATGCGATTTTTGACAAACCGAAGAAGGACGCTGCGCCGCCCGGGGAAGTTGTGACCGTCTCCAGCCGGGTGTTCCGACTGCATGGCGACGGGAGGGCCCAGGACATACAGGTGCGGGTCGAGGCCTATGTATGGCGCAACCCCGGTCCTGGGACGGGCCAAGAGACCGTCGAGGCTCTCGAGGCATTCCGGATATTGGACTGGCGAGTGATACGCTGAGCGTGGGATAACTGGAGCAGGCCTCGATGAGTGTGAGAGCCAAAGTCGCCGCAATTGAGATTTCCGAAGACGAGGTGCGTCTGGTCGTGGTGAAGACGGGCGGACGGCTGCCTAAGGTCCTGGAGCTGCACGCGTGTCCTGTGATATATCCGCAGGGGGACACGGTCCAGGAAACCGACACTATCGAAGCGAAGGATACCGGCGAAGATCCGGCCGTGGCCGAGGCCGAGTCGCACGAACGGTTTGACGCTCTGGTGCAGGCCGTGGCGAGTGTGGTCAAGCAAATGCGGACACGGCCGGCGGCTTACGTTTTGTGTGCGCCCAGCCAGTATAGCATTGTGCGGTCGTTGACCATCCCGTTTCGTGGCAAGCGGCGTGTGGCCGCCGCGGTGCAGTTCGAACTGGAGCCGTATCTGGCCTTTCCAATCGAGGAATTGATCGTAGACTTTATTACTGTGCAAGAAGTGGAAGGGGAGACGGAAATACTGACCGTGGGCATGCGCCGGGCTTACTTGCTTGAACAACTGGCCGTCCTCGAGGCGGCGGGCGTCGAGCCGGAAGGCATCGGCCTGGATGGGATTGGCCTGACGGTGCTGTGGCAGGCCGGCCTGCGGCGTGTCAAAGGGCTGAACGCGGTCGTCCATGTGCGCGAAGGGAGCGCCGTGTTCGCCATTATCAACGGTAAGAACCTGGCCTATTTCCGCCACTTATCCGTTTCGGCCGCGGAGGTGCGCGAGAATCCAGTAGTCTTGGCCCAGCAAATCCAAAACTCGGTTCGGGCGTTTTCAGCAGGCTGGCGCGGCGAGGCTGATGTCACAACCCTCACGGTCACGGGCATGGAACTATTCGAGGAAGAGCGGGCCTTGCTGGAGGAAGAACTGCGCATGCCTGTGCAGCACGAGAACCTCTTTGAACGCTTGCCGCGGGCGCACCGGGCTCATAAGGGGGCGGTGCGCGAGTGCGCCAAGCTCTACAACGCGGAGGCGGATGTCTCCGAGAGCGAAACAGGGACTGTCCCAAGCGAAGCGAGTCCGCAAGCGCAGATGGGACTGTCCCTGTTTGTGCCCGATTCCGCTGAAAAAACCAATTATTGGACTGCCGCCGTCGGGGTAGCGATGGACGCGACCGGTGGACACTATTCCTTTAATTTCCGCAAGGGTGACTTGGCCTGGCCTCACCTGACACGCGGTGTGATTGGCCACGTACTCTTTTCATCGTGCCTGGCGTTGCTGGCGCTGGTGGGGGTGGCCTGGCACTACCACGAAGAATGCAAGAAGAACTTGGACCAGGCGGTGGTGTTGCAAACGCATATCGAAGCCATCACGCAGGAAATTGACGAAATGCGCGATGCGGGCATCGACGTGCCACTGGAATTGTTCAGCGATCCGCCCTTGCTCGATATTCTGGCCGAACTGGGCGATAAGATGCCCGATAACAAAGTGAGGATCACGGAGTTGAAACTCGCACGGGCAGGGCTCCAGGATGAGTGGATTACTATCGCCGGGGAAGTCAAGAATGAAGCGGTGTTCGCCGAGGTATTTGCAGGCCTCAAGCAATCACCCATGTTCCGGATCGAAGATGATCCCGACTACCGCATGGAAAGCGGTAAATCAACGTTCATGATCAGACTGAAACGGCCGGAACCCATTTCGGTTGATCTGGCCGAGGAGTTGTGAGGTGGCTAAGGTAAAGCTGGATAAGCGAGACCGGGCGGGACTGGTGTGCGCGGTGGTCGCGGTGGGGCTGGTAGTGTTCATGGCGTGCTTTTGCTTCCTCGGGCCGCATAAGGATTTCCATAAGTCCAGGCTCAAGCTGGCGCAGTTGCGCGCCCAGGAGAAATTAGCTTTTGAAACCAGGGCTGAGGAGCGGCAGAACCTACAGCGCCAGGAACAACTCATGGAGCGCATCCGTGGGCGCGAGCCGCGTTTCGACCTCGGGGCCTTTATGAGCAAGGTGCTCAGGGACGCCAAGCTCGACGAACGCACAGACCTCCAGAGCGTCAAACCCAGCAGCCGGTTTGAGCACGCCGACAACCTCAGCATGGTCCAGTTGAAGTTGAAGGGCGTCAGCCTGGCGGATTTGGTCGATCTGCTCCACAGAATCTACGCCAGCAAGAACCTGGTGGTGCTGCACAAGCTCGACTCCATCCGCCCTGCCCCCGGCAACAAAGGCCTCGATTGCAACCTCACCTTAATTGCCCCCAAGGCGTGAATATCGACATTAAAGAGCAGGTCGATTCTCGTAAATCCTTACAAATCGAGCAGTTGTGAGTATGAAAAGGAGGGAAGTAACCTCCGACAGCTATAAGGACGATGCGATGAAGGTACAGGATTTCGCGTATCACGTGGCCGCGCGCACCATCGAGATGCTGGAAGAGACCCAGCACTATAAGGTCCCCGAGGAGCTTCGCAAACAGGTCACCTCAAAAATCCTCGACGAACTCGACGAGTTAATCAAAAAAGCGAAGTAATGCTCGTGGGCTGCCAGCCTTTGTGCCATGGGTATGGCGGCGCACGCAAGCCGGAAGAAAATGGGACTGTCTCCATCTTCTGAGCGCGCTCGCCACCGCCTCAGTAGCCATCGAAGGGACGGTCGTAACGGCCGATGACGCGTGGTCCCTGGATGGTGACCATCCAGGGCGCTTCAGACGGATAGCCGGTCCAACTGACGTGGCCGTCCATGTAGAGCACGTTCATTCCGGCGGGTACGTGGCACGATCCCTTGATCTGCGGCGTCAGGTGGTCCCACATGACCGGGATATCACTCTGGGCAATGCTGCTCGCGGCTGGATTGTTTATGTCGGCGATCATGAAGCGCTCGATGCCTTCCCGGATGCGGTACATCGTATCGCCGCCGCCAGCTTGCGTGCCCGCGAACTGCGCCGACACCGTGAAGTCCTGGTCTGAGGCGGCCCCTTGGGTGGCAACATTGTACTCGGCCAACTCGCCCAGTGGCGTATCGTGATAATCGTTTTCCTCGAACCGGCCGCCGGGCCCGCTGCCCTCCGTGGCGTCCTTGACAAACCCCAGGACGTTTACCGTGGCCATGATCACCCAGCCGGTGTAGTTGTAAGGCGCCTTGACCAGCTCCGTAGGCTCGATGATCCCGTTTTTGTTACCCCGCGAGCGTTTACTTTGGTCGTACCGTTCGAGTGGGCTCACACTGCCATCGCCGTGCCACGACGGGCACCACAGCACGTTGTAGTCCGTGAGGTATTCCGGATAGACCGACGGCCCGTTGAAGATCATCGTGTCGGACAGGTCGCCGTGCACGTTCCGGATCATGCGCGGCGGAAACTTCCCGCCGTGTTCGCTGGCGTACATCTTGAACACGAGTCCCATCTGCTTGAGGTTGTTCGCGCAGGACGCCCGCCGGGCAGCCTCGCGTGCCCGCGCCAGGGCCGGCAGTAAGATCGCCGCCAAGATGCCGATGATGGCAATAACCACCAACAGCTCAATTAGTGTAAAACCGTTTCGTGTTCTACCGCGCATGATCTACTCCTTATCTATGCGAAGCCTTTTCGGTCACGCTGGGCTATATGCCTTCACGCGCTTCGCAGATGACTTCTATGCCGTTCAGGAGCGGCGCCTGGTCCGGCGCCGGGGCGTCCACTTTGGGCAGGAACTCGATTTCGAGGGCCTCCTCGACCTTAATGCCCCTGAACTCCTTGACGACTGCCACATTCGGCCCGCCCGCAGCCTTGACGATGTCGAAATTCTTCAGCACCCTCTTGCCTTGGAGCTTTACATGAAAGACACGCCGGCCGGCGGCATCGTTCTCCGTATCGGTGAAGTACAGCCGCACGGTGTAGGTGCCGGGCCCTTGCCCTTCATCTAGCAACGGCAGTTTGCACTTTGTGAGTCCTTGCGCGCATGACGCGAACAGCCAGGGCTTGTCGGTGCCTGCGACCTCTATGCCCTGGAAATTGCGGCTGGTGAATGTCATGCCGTCCAGGAACCTCTCGTTAATGCGGAAGTTCGTGCCATATTGGAAGAAATCGTTCCCCTTGGGGTGGGGATAACCGAACCAGAGCGTGCCGTCGGCGTCGCGCCAGTCGCCCGGTGCGCCCAGGTTGACGGCCATATGCTTGACGGGTGTCATGTCTCCGTGCTGGATCAGAATACCCCAGGTAGTCTCGTTCTCCTGGGGTTTGAGGGCGACGCTGCATCGGACCGGGTACGAGCAGGTGCAGCCCGCGCTCGCCTCGGGGAACAGCACCAGGCCGTTGGCCGGAATAGTATTGATCCAGCAGCCTGGCCGGATCGCGCCAAAGGGCAGCATCCCCCGATCTGTTGTCATGTCGTAGTACCACAGCAAATAGCCACGCAGGAAGAACATGTTCGGCGAAGCCGACGTGATGCCGCAGGAGTGTCCGGGTCGTACCCACTCCCAGGTCTCTTCCTTGCCCGTGAGCGGGTGAAGGCGTGTCTTGATGTCACCGGTGCGCAGGTCACAGATACGCGGCTCGACGAGAATCTCGTTCCCCATGACCACAGGCCGTCGCAGGTAGTTGCGGGGCTTCGACCACAAGTCGGCGCCTGTCTGCCCGTCCAGCGCCGTAATCCTCCGCCACGTCAGTCGGTTATACCGAAAGAGGTCCCTGTCGTGGTTGCTGAAACACCCAAACGCCAAAAGGACACCGTCCTTGTAAGCCAGTCCCATCCTGTCGCCGCCGCAACCCGTCAGGTCAATGATGCGTTCCCACCGCTTCTCGCCCGTAGCCGCGTCGAGCGCGACCATGCGCCGCACGTCGGCATCCTCGGGCTCGAACTTCATCTCGCCGCCGTCTTCCCAGGCGCCTTCCGCGACCATCTGCTTCTTTTCTTCGATGGCCGCGGCCTTCTCCTCATCCGTCACACCGCAGTCCGCAAGAAATACCAAGCCATCGGCAATAGCGATGGCGGGATGCGCGACCGTACCACCGTGGTAAACCCAGTGCATGTCGCCGGTCTCGGTGTCCAGGGCGAACAGGGAGTCGCTGGCCATGATACGCTCGGTGATAGCGCCCTTGGGCTGGGTGACGCTGCCCCAGGCCGGCCACTCGGTCATCTCACGCCACATCAGGCCCCCCTGTTGCGAGGCCCAGTAAGCCCGCTGGTCCGGTTTCGGATGTTCCACAAAGTACCTTTGAATTAGGTATTCCCGAATTTCTTCGGGCACTTTGTCCACGTTTTGCCACTGCCCGTCC
>CAYRLQ010000009.1:26315-31906 GCA_964425145.1 uncultured Nitrospiraceae bacterium | reverse complement strand
GGGTTTGGGACTTGGGAGGAGAGGGGGAAGGGATTCACCCCGCGGGACAGGAGGACTTAGGACTTTTGGGCGTCGCAGAGGCGTTTTCCCGGAGATTTCACCCCACCGCCTGACAAGCCCGCTGTGCCTTTGCCTCAAGACCCGGCCCCCATCCCAGATGCCTGTACTGACATACACATACAAGAACTCCACGTGCCCGTCCATAAACAGTATGTTGGCGCCCCCCGGAACGTGGTTGAAGTATCGGATCTCCGTAGAGAGGCGGTCCCCAGCCACGACGATCTCGCTCTGCGCTCTGGCCGACGCAGCCGGATTGTTGATGTCGGTGATGAGGAAACGCTCGATGCCTTCTCGGAGCCGCATGAACTTTTCCCCGGTGGCGTCGACCTCTATGTCGCTGTCCGTCAGTCTCGCCGCGTCCCCAACCGTGGCGGCGCTGTCTACCGCGGTGAAACGTTCCATGAGCGCTATCATGTTGTCCATGTTGATATAACCAGCGGTCGCGGCGGCGAGCGGATCATTCGGTATGTTTGGATCGTTTGGGTCTTCGGTGCCGCGGAGAGCCTTTTCAGCAAAGAGCCATCCATAGTAGAACATCGACGCCTGGTCGATTCGACAGGGGTTGAAGGGCTGTTGCTCCCGAGGCTACACTTTCACGCGCCATCTCGTGAGGCGCTCGTCCACCTGCTCCTCCCTCTGTCAAGCCCCTCCTCTCCGGCAGCGATTCCAGGCGCCGCTCGAGAGCGAACTCCCACGAAACCGAACTTCAGGGGTTCAAAGGCAACGAACGCCATGAAGCGGTCCTGGTGGCTGCTGGGAATCTGGAAATGGAGCGGATAGTCCCGGCATGATAGGATTGTTCCGTATGGGTTCCATGATAAGCCACATTGATGCTTTCATTATTGTCGCCTACTTCGCCGTCATCGTGACGCTGGGGTGCTGGGCGGGCCTGCGAAGGCGCCGTGGAGAGGAAGGAAGCGGTTACTTCTTGGCGGGACGATCATTGACCTGGCCCGTCATCGGCCTGGCCCTGTTCTCGACCAACATCTCCACCATTCACCTGGTGTCCCTGGCCCAGGAAGGTTATGTGAACGGCTTGGCTTACGGGAACTTCGAGTGGATGGCCACGTTCCTGCTCATCGTACTGGCCCTCTTCTTTGCGCCGGTCTATATTCGCTCGAACATCACTACGCTCCCCGACTTTCTCGAGAAACGCTACAGCCGTTCCTGTCGCGACTTTCTCGCCTTTGTCTCGATCATCTCCGCCATATTCATTCACATCGGCTTCTCGCTATATGCGGGCGCCGTGGTGCTCAAAGGAATGTTCGGCATCAATATGTGGGTGAGCATTATCTCCGTTAGTGTCCTCACCGGCCTCTACACCATCATCGGCGGGCTGATGGCCGTGGTCCTAACCGAGTCGATACAGACGGTTATCCTCCTCATTGGCGCAATCTGCATCACAACCATTGGCTTCGTCAAGGTAGGCGGGTGGCCGGGTTTGTCCGAGGCCGTCGAGCCCGTAAAGCTCACGATCCTCCGGCCCAAGGGCGACGCGTCCGGCTTGCCCTGGTACTCGGTGTTCCTGGGGTATCCTGTCATCGGCCTGTGGTACTGGTGCGCGGACCAGACGATTGTACAGCGCGTTCTCGGCGCAAAAGATGAGAATCACGCACGGGTAGGGGCACTGTTTGCCGGATTCATCAAGATTCTTCCCGTTTTTATTTTTGTTTTGCCGGGTCTTATTTGCCTGGGATTGATCAATCAGGGCAAATTGCCCGCTACACTCGATGATTCCGCCGACACCTACGCCTTTCTCATCGCACATCTGCTGCCAATCGGCCTCAAGGGACTGGTTGCCGCCGCTCTCATGGCGGCCCTCATGAGCACCGTATCGGGCGCCTTGAACTCGATTGCAACCCTCTTCAGCTACGACATCTACCGGCGCTGGAAACCGGAGACGCCCGACCATCAGCTTGTTCTGGCAGGCCGGATCGCCACCTTCATTGCCATGATGGCGGCGATGCTGTGGTCACCCATGCTCGAGCACTTCGAAAGTATTTTCCAAGGGATCGTCACCCTGATATGCTATATCGCGCCGCCGATCAGCGCCGTCTTCGTCCTGGGCCTGTTCTGGCACAAGGCATCCTCCACCGGCGCCATTATCACACTATGGATCGGCTTCGTCGCGGGTTTCATCACATTTCTCATGGATTGGTTCAGAGAATTCACCCATTGGAATGTCCCTTCCATGTTGATGACGTTCTATTTGTTCGTTTTCTGTTGCGCGATCCTGACCCTGGTGTCGTTTTGGAAGCCGCAAGCCCTCTCGGCTGAAGCCGAGAAGGTGGTTTGGAGGGGTTTTCGGGATGCCCTGGGCGGTGTGGCCTGGCCGGGATTCGCAAACTATCGGTTTCTTGCGGCCCTCTTGTTCATCGTTATGGTGGGCCTCTACATTGTATTCAGGTAGGCGCGCAACAATGAAGCTGGAGCGCAACCAAGCAGGGAGATTACAACCATGACAATCTTAGCTCGCAGGACGCTAACGTGCTTTTGTGTCTCGGGGCTTGTTCTGGCCGGGTGCGCCGGCCTGCCGAAGGAGCGCGGGACGAACGCCGGCCACACCGTTCAGCGCTTTGGGATGATCACCGGCCTCAAGCCGGGAAAGGCAGACGGGTACAAATACCTCCACGCCAATCCCTGGCCGGACGTGCTGAAAAAGATCGCCGAATGCAACCTCCGGAATTACTCGATCTACCTGATCGAATTGGACAACGGGGAACTCTATCTATTCAGTTACTTCGAGTACGTAGGCGACGATTTCGATGCGGACATGGCCAAGATGGCCGCGGACCCTGTAACCCAGGAATGGTGGTCCCACACGGACCCGTGCCAAATTCCCTTGTCCGGCCTCGAGGAAGGCCAGATATGGAAAAACATGGAGGAGGTGTTTCATTGGGATTGACCTTACGGGAAACGCGAAGGAGACCATCAAACACATTCAACGGACAACGAAGGCTCCGAGGTGCCTATTGATGGGGCATGCGCCTCGACTGGGACGAAAGGTGACGTGAAACGCCCGAAACCCATACTCCCACGCTGTCCGCGTGCTTTTGGATAGGCCGTAGCAGCAAGCCCGACGTTGACTACCCGCGCACCTGCGATTATGATGGCTCGAGGGTGTAGCTGCAGCAAAGGAGAAAGGCGAGGCATGAGCTTACGCATCTTCACGCGACGTGATTTTCTGAAAACCATTGGCCCGAGTGCGGCGGTGCTGGCGATACCGCAGCGGGTGGCCTCTGGCAAGGCGCCGATGAAGCGGCTCAACATTCTCTTCCTTTTTACGGACGATCAACGTTTCGACACCATCCACGCGCTTGGTAACGATCATATTATCACGCCGCATATGGACGCCCTGGTGCGCAACGGCACGACCTTCACGAATGCCTATATCATGGGGTCGACGAGCGGCGCGGTGTGCGTACCCAGCCGGGCCATGCTGATGACGGGCCGGACGCTGTTCCACCTGGCCGGCCAGGGGAACAGTATTCCGCGGGCGCATGTTACCATGCCCGAGGCCCTACGAGTGGCCGGGTACACCACCTTCGGCACCGGCAAATGGCACAACGGCCCACCGGCCTATGCCCGATGCTTTTCGGACGGCGCCAAGGTCTTTTTCGGCGGCATGAGCGACCACTATAACGTTCCTGTCTTCGATTTCGAGCCAGAGGGGAAATATCGCAAAACAGAGAAGTACATCGATGAAGGAACGCACTCCAGCGAACTGTTCAGCAACGCGGCCATCAAGTTCCTGGGCGACTACAAACCCGACAAACCCTTCTTCATGTATGTTTCCTATATGGCGCCCCACGACCCCCGCCACATGCCCAAGGCATACCTGGACATGTATGACCCCGACACGATTCCACTGCCCAAGAACTTCCTGCCCGAGCATCCGTTCGACAACGGCGACCTGGAGACGCGAGACGAGAAACTCGCGCCGTGGCCACGCACGCCCGAAGAAATCCGTAAGCACATCGCCGCCTACTACGCCATGATCACCCACGTGGACGCGCAGATCGGCCGCGTACTCGAGGCACTGAAGGAGACGGGACACGCCGAGGACACGATCATCGTCTTCGCCGGCGACAACGGCCTGGCCGTAGGCCGGCACGGCTTGATGGGCAAGCAAAACGTGTACGAACACAGCGTGCACGTGCCCCTGATCTTCAGCGGCCCCGGCATCCCCAAGGACCAACGGCGCGACGCTTTCTGCTACTTGCTGGATATCTACCCGACCCTCTGCGACCTCACGGGGGTGTCTGCCCCGGGTTCGGTCGAAGGCAAAAGCCTCGCGCCCGTTCTCCGCGGAGAGCGGCGGAAGACGCGCGACGTACTCCTATTCCCCTACAAGGATTTCCAGCGGGGCCTCCGCACCGACCACTGGAAGTTAATCTTGTACAACGTCAACGGCAAGAAGACCGCGCAACTCTTCAACCTACGCAACGACCCTTGGGAAATGACCAACCTCGCCGAGGACCCCGCCTACGCCGATCGTGTCCAAGAACTGACTTGCCTGATGAAAGACCTCTGCAGAGAGGAGGACGACAAAGTCGACTTCGACAAGCACGACTGGGGGGTGGCGTCCATTCCCGCCGGGAGATCACGGAAGTGACCGAGGAAGACGGCGGGCGGCATTCCTTGGGAGTTGAGATGGATTTGCCGCCATTCACAAAGGAGAGGAGGGGCCTGTGAAAGCATCTGGTAACACGCGGCGGGATTTTCTCAGAGCGATGGGCGTAGGCGTGGCAACGCTGGCGATGCCGGGATGTGCGGGCCTCTCGCAAAAGCGTGCGGGCAAGGCAGCCCAGGAGAGGCCCAACATCATATTCATCATGTCCGACGACCACGCCTCGCACGCCCTGAGCTGTTACGGAAGCAAAATCAACGAGACACCGAATCTCGACAGGCTTGCAAAAGAAGGCATGCTGTTTGAAAACTGTTTCTGCACCAACAGCATCTGCGCACCGAGCCGGGCAGTGATTCTGACCGGCAAATACAGCCATCTCAACGGCGTGATCGATAACAGGGCCACATTCGATGGTCGCCAACAGACCTTTCCGAAACTCCTGCGAGGGGCCGGGTATGAGACCGCTATGATCGGCAAGTGGCATCTCAAGAGCGCACCGACTGGCTTTGATTACTGGAACGTGCTGCCCGGACAAGGCGCCTATCACGACCCGACCTTTATCGAGATGGGGACGAAAAGGAAGCATAACGGGTACGTTACCGATATCATCACCGACATCAGTCTGGATTGGCTCAAGGGTCGCAAGGGCGACAAGCCGTTCTGTTTAATGTGCCACCATAAGGCGCCGCACCGCAACTGGGAGCCGGACGAAAAGCACGCGCAAATGTACGAGGATGTCGATATTCCCATCCCGGAGACATTCAATGACAATTACGCGAGCCGCAGCGACGCCGCTCGCCGGCAGGAGATGACCATTGAACGCCACCTCACGCCCAGGGACCTCAAAGTGGTCCCGGCGGAAGGGCTTAGCGGCCAGGCTCTGAAGCAATGGAAGTACCAA